>CAYJXJ010000118.1:2545-14451 GCA_964374095.1 uncultured Elusimicrobia bacterium | reverse complement strand
CGGCCCTCCCCAAGCCCCATCCCACCTAGGCTCCCGGACGCTTGGGGAAGTACTGGGTCCGACGCGCCCGGTGATCCGGACGCGGATCTATTTGCTAGAATGGGCCGGTTCGCCTACCGGAGACAATCATGCTTGGATTATCGACGCCCGTCATCATCCTGCTGGCCCTGGCCTTCATGTCCGTCAAGATCGTCCAGGAGTACGATCGCTTGGTACTCTTTTTCCTGGGGCGCTTCTGGAAGGTCTCGGGGCCGGGGGTCGTGATCGTGGTGCCGGGCCTCATGCGCTCGCAGAGCGTGAGCCTGCGGGTCATAGTGCTGGATGTCCCGCCCCAGGACGTAATCACCAAAGACAACGTCTCCATCAAGGTCAACGCCGTGGTCTACTTCCGCGTCGTCGACTCCCAGCGCGCCATCCTCTCAGTCGAGAACTACGTCTACGCCACCAGCCAGTGGGCCCAGACCACCCTGCGCTCGGTCCTGGGCAAGGCCGAGCTCGACGACCTGCTCGCCAACCGCGAGAAGATCAACGCGGAGCTCCAGCAGATCCTGGACGCCCACACCGACCCCTGGGGCGTCAAGGTCACCAATGTCGAGGTCAAGAACGTGGACCTGGCTCCGGAGATGCTGCGCGCCATGGCCAAGCAGGCGGAAGCGGAGCGCGAGCGCCGCGCCAAGGTCATCCACGCCGAGGGCGAGCTCCAGGCCTCAGAGAAGCTCGGCCAAGCCGCCGCGGTCCTCTCCGCGAACCCGGCCTCCATCCAGCTGCGCTACCTCCAAACCCTTTCCGAGATCGCCATCGACAAGAATTCCACCACGATCTTCCCCATCCCCGTGGACGTGATCTCGATGTTCCTAACTAAAAAGTAGGCACCTGGCACCTTCGGGAGAGCATACCCCGCCGTCCAGGAGGTATCAAGGGGCCATCCGCTGAGATCGGCGATGGCGGCGGCGGACTGAAAGCTGGCCTGAAATTGTATACTACTCCGCGCTCGGCCCTCCGGGCGCGACGCCCAGGCCATGCCCCGCATATTCCTCGTCGAAGACGACCCTGCCGTCGCGCAGATGGTCCGGGATGGTGTGGAGATGGAGGGCTGGGAGATCGAGAGGCGCGATCGGGTGACCGGAGCGATCGAGGCCTTGCGCGGGTCCCGCGCCGATATCCTGCTCCTGGACATCAACCTTCCTGACGGCGACGGCCTGAGCCTTCTTGAGGTTCTCAAGAAGGACAAGGCTATGGCGCGCCTGCCCGTCATCATCCTCACCTCGAGTGGAGACACCCCTAGCCGTCTCAAGGGCTTCTCCCTGGGGGCCCAGGACTACGTCCCTAAGCCTTTCGTCCTCCTGCGCCAGCGCTTAGAGAGCCTCATCGGGATCCAGTACCAGAACCAGAACCAGAACCAGAAGGTCGCCCTGGCCTGGGAGTTGTCGGAGGCTCCACTCTCTCCGATGACCGACGCGACCCTGGTCTTCAGGATCCTCGTCAACCTCCTGTCCAACGCCCTCAAGGTCTCCAAACCCGGTGAACGGGTCTCGGTCCGGCTGGCCGCATCCGGGTCTGGGATCCGCATCACCGTTACGGACTCGGGGCCCGGGATCCCGCGGTCCGCGAGAGAGCGCATCTTCCTCATGTTCGAGCGGGCCAACACTTCGGAGACCATGATGCTCCCCGGCTCTGGGGTGGGGCTGGCGTTCTGCCGGCTGGCCGCGGAAACCCTTGGCGGACGGATCTGGGCCGAGGACGGCGACGGGGGTAAGGGCGGCCGGTTCGTCCTCGATCTTCCGAGACTAAGTAACTAAGACTTGTACCGCTCTTTGCTGAAGGTGGTTGTTGGCGGGGATATAGCGCGGCCCGGGCCTCGTCTTGATGGCCTTCAGGATTCGTGACCCCGCATTTTTCAAGCATCCCGTCGATGTCGGGGCCGTTGAATGCCTGAACTTATCAAAGTAGTCGCCGATGTGTTGGCACTCGCGGAGGCAAAGCCTCCATTATAAGCGACATGCCGCGGCGGCGTCCCCCTCGGCCGATCCGAACATGCCGACCAAACCCTCCCCATCTCCCGGACGCGAAGCGGCCCTGGCCGGCCTGGGCTTGGGCGCGCTTCTGGCCGCCTTCTACGCCGTCCCCCTTTGGAGCGGGGGCCTCATCGATTCCGATATCGGGGTCTTCGCCGATCCCTTCCGAAAGCACTTCAAGAGCGGGGCGGAACACTTCTTCCTGGGCTTCGCGTGGTTTGAAAGCGCGGCCCGGGCCCTGGCTGAAGGCCGCTTCCCGAGTTGGAGCCCGTGGGCCGCCTGCGGAGCGCCCTTCGTGGGCAAGCAGCAGCCCGGCATCTTCTTTCCGACCCATATTCTCTATTACCTTTGGCCCTCCCCGTTCGCATGGACGGCCATGCTGCTCCTGCGCCACCTCCTGGCGGGGTTGGGCGTCTTTGTCCTCGCCCGGGCCATCGGACTTAAATCAGCGGGGGCATTCCTCGCCGGAGCGCTCTATATGCTCTGCCCGCAAATGCTGCGCGGCATGGAGGCCCAGGGCGCCGCGGACGTCGCCCTCCCGCTTTTGCTGTTGGCGACCGAACAATTTCTGACGGGCGAACGAAGAAAGGCCTTGCTCTTACTGCCACTGGCCGCGGCCTTGAGCGCCTGCGCGGGGCATCCCGAGACGTCCGTCAGGAGCTACCTTTTCGCCGGGGCCGTCGTGGCGATTCGGCTGTCCCAGCAGCGCCTCTCCCTCGGCGCCGGCGGCCGGAGCCTGGCCCACTACACGGCCGCCGGCGCCTCGGGGGCATTGGTCGCGGCGGCGCAGCTGCTCCCGGCCCTGGAATACTACCGCATCAGCTATGCCCGCTTTTGGAGGACCGACCCGCAATTCGGGTTCTCGCTCTTGAGCAACATGGCCAAGGACCTGAGCCTGGGAGACGCCGGCCCGTTGGTCGCGGCCGTTGGGGCCGCGGGCGCGGCGGTCGCCGCGCTGTCTCAGTTCCTCGGCTTGGCGCGCGGGGAGGATTGGCGCAAAGCCCTCCCGTGGGCCGGGGGAGCCTGCCTTTTCATGGGCGCTGCCGTCGCGTGCTGGCTCAACATCGGGATGTGGGCCTTCCCCTTCGAGGTTTTGGGCCTGAGCTGGACCGAGATGAGCCCGGCGCCGGCATTGAATCTGGCGGCCGGGGCCGCCGCCTACACTCTCGTCGCTCTGGCCCTGAGCGATCCCGGCGGTCCCGCGCCGGTGCCTGCCTTCGGCTGGATCGCCTTGGCGGGAGCGCTCCTCTACTTAAACGTCCCGCCGCTGCCGCAACTCATCGCGATGCTCCCGCTCCTGCAGGGGCTTCACCTGGGCCACGGCACGTTCAACATCGAGCTCTACTTATCCCTCGCGGTCCTGGCCGGGGCGGGCTGGGACCGGCTGGCGTCGCTGGGCGCCGCGCCCTCGCGCCGCGCCCCGGTCGCGTTGGCGGCGGGGCTCTGCGCGATAATCGCCGCGGGCGTCTGGCTCGGCTCGGCCCTGCAGGGTCCGGCCGCGGATTGGCTGGGCTCCGGGATCAACCCCAAAGTCTGGAATGAAGGCCAGAACGAGCGCGTCGGAGGCATCATCGACGCCGGAGAAATCTCGGTCTGGGAGGAGCGGACCGCCCGGTCCGTGCGAGGTTGGGTCCCGGCCCGGCCCATGCCGCACGAAATACTCGTGGGATTTCTCGACGCCAAGGGAGAATTGCACGCCGCCGCGACCGCCCGAGCCGAACTCTCGGGGTCGCGAGTCTATTTTAAAGGAGGCGCCCCGCTCCCACCGGGTGGGGCCAACTTCGTTCCCGTGGCCATCGTCTCGACGCCGCAGGGCAAGCGGGTCCTGCACGGTTCCCGGGTCCTCTCCAGCCGCCCCTGGATTCTCGGGGGGCTGCGGCCCGTCATATTCATGGCGGCCCTGGGGCTGGGGGCGGCGGTCTGGGCGATGCCGCTCGGACCGCGGCTCGCCGCGCTCCTCGCGGGACCGCTCCTGCTCGCGCTGACTTTTCTGATGGGTCTGCAAAGCCCCTCGGTGCATCACGCCTCACGGCACCTGGCCCCGATCCCGGCGCTCAAGCGCCTCCCCCAAGACGTTCTTTTCCGCGTCCATTCGAGAGACCAGTCCCTGCTCACTCCCGAGGGCTCGGGGCTCTACGGCCTCCAGGACTTCCGCAATTTCGACGCCCTGGGGCCGATCACCCACAGCCACTTCTCGCGCCTGGCCTACCACGCCTTCTATCACAAGGACCCCAAACTGCAGGCCCTGGGGGCCGAGCTCATGGGTTTGGCCAACGTCAAGTACATCCTCTCGCGGGCCGGCGTCCCGCCCCAGGCGGGAAACCTCGAGCCGGTCTATCGCGGCGAGCTCGACGTCTACCGGAACAAAGGCTTCAAGCCGCGCGCCGCCTTCTTCACCGAAGCCATGGCGGTCACCGGCCAAGGCCTCATCGGCTGGGACTCCGGCATCGCGGTCTTGGAGAGGGTCCTCGACCTGCTCAAGTCCGGCAAGCTCGACCCGCGCAAGACCTTGCTTCTGCATGAGGAAGCGCTCCCGCCGCGGCCCGCCGCCGACCCCTTGATAAAGTCGGCTCGCGTTGAGATCGCGAGTTACGAGCCCGAGCGGGTGCGTATCAATCTGGAAGCCCCGCGCTCGGGCTTTCTCTTCCTGGGAGACACTTACTTTCCCGGCTGGCAGGTGACGGTCGATGGACGGCCCGGGCGGATCCTCCTGAGCTGGATCAACTTCCGCGCGGTGGCGGTGGCCGCGGGCAAGCACGCCGTCGAGTTCCGCTACGAGCCCGCGATGTTGCGGACCGGCGTGGGACTCACCCTCGCGGCGCTGGCCGCGCTCCTGGCGGCCCTGGGGCTCCTGCCCAAAGCCGGAGGAACGAATCCCTGGCTCGCGCTGGGAGAGCGCGTCCTGCTGTCCTTGATCGGCGCGAGCGCCGTCTATTGGCTTTGCTGGTGGGTTTGGGCGCATTGGCTCTCCTGAACCGGCCCGCGCGGAACGCCCCCTGACCCCTTGACTTTCAGACACTTGACTTTCAGACACTTGCGCGTGCCACCCTCGGGGGTTATACTCAAGGGGTGCGTCGCAGGGCGGGCTTCACCCTCATCGAGCTCATGATCGTCGTGGCCATCATCGGAATCTTGGCCGCCGTCGCCATCCCCAAGTTCGCCAATCTCATCCGCAAGTCCAACGATGGCTCTACCCGGGGCTCGCTTGGAACGTTGCGCTCGGCTTTGAGCATCTATTACGGCGACAACGAAGGCTACTATCCCTCGGCCGCCAAGGCCGATACCTCCACCGTGCTCACGGCGACGCTGATCCCCAAATACCTGAGCGCCGTTCCCAATGTGAAAACCGGCTACCACGCCAACTCGAACGCCGTGCGCACGCACGAGCAGTACACCAGCGGGCACCAACACGACACGGGCGCCTGGGGCTACGACAGCATCGTGCCGGCGGACTCGAACTGGGGAAGGGTGTGGGTCTTCTGCCACCACACGGACGCTCGCGGCACGTCGTGGACCACGTACTGACCGCGCCGCGAGAGCGCTCCCTCGGCCGTGAGCCACTGCGTCCGGACGCACGGCCCACGGCTGCACAGGTCCCTCGGGGCCTAACCGCCCACGCACTCCCAATCTTTCAGCGCACCCCTTAATCCCGTGGCGAATTCATCGCCGCGTGTACTAGCCCACGAGGGGCCGCCGTTCTCAGCTAGTCGAACCGCAAACCCGAGAGTTCCGGGACGGCGCTCGGCAGCCGGGGGTGGTGGCGGGTCAGGCTGCAGAAGACCCTCTGAAAGACGTCCCAGTGGGCGAGGAGGGTGAGGGTCTCGCCGGATGGGCTCTGCCGGAACCAATAGCGCCAGATCGGGATCTTGCCGGGGTTGAGGTCGGCCTCGGCGTGGCCGGGCAGCAGGGTGAGGCGATGCTTGTCATCATAGGACACCAGGCCCCGTCCTCTGGCCTCCTGCAGGGTCAGGCCCGCGTAGGGATTGGCGGGCGCGAAGAAAGAGAACTCCCCTCCGAAGAAGAGGTCGTCCCCGCGCTCGTCGAAGACCGCGACCCCGTGATGGACATGGTTCGGATCGTAGTACGGCGAGGCGTAGGTGCAGGCGCCGCTGTAGAGCGCCGGCACCCCGGCCCGGGGGACGGCCGCTCCCCTCTGGAACTCCCCCCACACCCCGCGCTGCGCGGCGGTGCAAGCCTGCCCGGAGCAGAAATCCGGCGGGGGCTCCGCGCTCGCCCCTGCCGCCGCCAGCGCCAAGGCGCCGGCTAGACCCGCCAACCTCAATCCGACCATGACGTCCTCCCTTCCCAGGACCGACGCCCCGGCCCATATCCTACCACGGTCTTGCCGGCGCTGCGGTCCGGCCGCGGCGTCGTCATCACCGCGCGTCACCGGGCCGCGAGGACCGACTCATCCTCGCCCGGCCGGACGGACCCGGCTATCATCACCCTTGGTCACCCCCGGCCCCGGATTTCAGTCCCGGCTAGCGGCGGGTCGTGCGCCCGACCGTGGCCATCGGCCGTCCTCCGATCCCGAGCCTCGGGTCTACGTAGACCGTTCCGACGCGCGTGCGCGTCCAGTATTGGACGGGCGACTTCCCCTTCTGCGATTCGGGGGAGGTCATCTTGTAGTGATAGAAGACGATCCGCACCTCTTTGGGCTTCTTGCCGCCGAGGGGATCGGCGGTGAAATGCCGGAGCGCCGACTCGGGCTTATCCAGCAGCTGCTCGGCCAGCCGCCCCATGTAGGCCGGCAAAGCCTTGGGCGAGACCGACGCGTCCGGATAGGGCGCTGAGAGGTGCGGCGGCCAATGGCCGGGGTAGCGCTCGAACCACAGCCTGAAGTCCACGCGCGGGTGGTGCGGCGCGACGAAGGGCGGGGGCCGGGTGAGGTCTCCCGCTTTGTAGGGGAACGGGTACTCGGCCCACTCCTTGCCGTTGGCGCTACCTTCATAGCAGAGCTCGTAGCGCACGGGGTCGATGGGCCCGAAGAGGTGGTAGCGGCTGGCGATGCGCAAAGCACCGGTGTAGCGGTGCAGGCGCGGCAGGTCCGTTTTGTGCGCTCCCTGCCCCGCGGCGAAGAGCGCGTACTCAATGAGCGAGCAAACCACCACCAGGGCCGCGGCCGGATACATCCACCAGCGCGGCGACGCCGGCGGAGCCGGCGGGGCCGGGAACAGCCGCCCCAGCGGCTTGATGAATCCAGCGATGGCCGCGAGGTCCTTGTCGTCCAAGAGCCACAAGTGCAGTATCAGCGTGTTGTAGTTGAATATGCCGTAATTCGCCGTCAGGGTGATGGCCGCTTGGAACCCCGTGAAGATCAGCAGCGCCGTCCCACGCGCCCACCGGCCCGAGAAAAAGAGCGCGGGGAGGAGTATCTCGATCGTCAACGCGGCCAACGCTTCGAAGCGGTGCCACGAGGCGGATAGGGCATGCGCCCGCCAACCCCAAACGGTCGGGATCGGCGCGGTCTCGTAGTAGCGGTTCATCCCCTCCAGGGTCGACCAGGTCTCGGGCCCCCAGAAAAGCTTGGCCACCCCCGACTCCACGTATAGCCTGAACAACAGCCAGAGGAAAAGCCAAGTTTGAAGTCGGTCGGCCCCGCGGCTCCAGCCCCGGAAAAGCAGGCCGCTCGACGGGAGCAGGATCGCCAGAAAGGTCGTCTCCAGGAGGAGCGAGTCCCATTGGAACGAGTAGAAGACCTGGCCGATCGAAACGTACGAAAGATAGAGAAGGAAGCTCAGGACCAGGAAGGCGCGGGTCCAGAGGCCGGCGATCACGGCCAGGGAGGCCGCGATCCCCAGCCAGGCGCCGCCGACCAGCATGCCGTCGCCCGAAGCGAGGTGGAACAGGCTCGGGCACTCCACGAGCCTGTCGCGCCACGGCAGTTTGTCGAAGTTCTTGAGGTAGTCCGCGGCCGGCAACAGGCCCTCCCGGCCCAGGCAGCGCTCCACCTGGACCGCCAGGGAACCGAAATTGAAAAGGTGGATGAGGCCCAGAAGGCGAAGGAACCAGCGCGTGACGACCAGGCGATCTCCGGCGGCGGACGCGCCCTCCTCCCGGCGCAGTCCCTCAAGCCGGGACCTGAGCCCCGCCAGAAGACGTCCGCGCAACGTCTCAACTCCGATTCGGCGCATGCCCAGCGCCGAGTATAAAAATCACCCCGCCCGGGAGTCAATCGTCCGCTTGAGCATCTCGATGACGAGCCGGAACTGCGCAAGATCCAGTCCACCCTCGAACGGCTGGAGCGGCGCATCGAAGCCCTGCGCCGCTGAGGCCGCCCCCCTTATTGATATAATTCGTTTCCATGCCCCTGCGCACACCCCGGCGCGCCCAGGCGCCCCGGGAATTGCCCCCCTGGACCCCGCCGACGGGCCTGCCCCCGTGGCTGCGCCACTCCCTGCGCACGGCCCTGCACCTGGCGACCGACGCGGCGACGGTCACGGCCTCCTACTACCTGGCCTACCTGACGCGCTTTCACTGGCGTTGGTGGACCAGCCGCTTCATCATCCTCGGAAATGTTCCGGACTGGTCCCTTTATCTCGACATTCTCTACGGGATCGTGCCGCTATGGCTCATGATCTTCGGGTACTCATGCCGCCTCTACACCAATCCCTGGATCAGCCTCTCCGACCGCTTCCTCCAGATCATGAAAGGCTGCTTTCTCGGCGCGGCGGCATCCATGGTCGCGGCCTACACCTACGAGCGCCTGGAATACTCGCGCATGATGCTGGTCCTGGTCCTTCCCGCCGCCCTGGTCCTGGTCCCGGCGGGACAGGTCCTGGTCATTTGGTTCGACCGCTGGCTCTCCCGCCACGAAGCCGCCAAGCCCGTCCTCCTGGTCGGCGGGGGCCTCCTGGCCGGGGAGATCACGGCGCGCATCCATGCCCGCCACCCCGGGGCGGCGGTTTATGAACTCGCCGAGCTTCCGGCCCCAGGCGAGCTGGCCGCGATCTTCGAATCCCGCCCCCTGGCGGAAGTGATTCTGCTTAGCGCCAAGGAGCCCCACGCCCGAGTCCTGGAGGCCGCGGAGCTCTGCGACTCGCACGGCGCGGCCTTCAAGATGATCCCGGACCTTCTCGAGCTGCGCCTGGGCGAGGTTCAGATGGACGCGAGCCTCGGCCTGCCCGCTTACCGCATCCAGCATACCTCGCTCACCCGGCTCAACTTTCTGGCCAAGCGCACCTTCGACGTGGCCTTCAGCCTCGCCGTCCTGGCCGCGGCGGCCTTGCCTTGGGCGTTGATCGCGCTGCTCATCAAACTCGATTCGAAGGGCCCGGTGCTCTACCGGCAGAAGCGCTACGGCATCAAGGGGCGGACCTTCGAAGCCTATAAGTTCCGCACCATGATGACGGGAGCCGAGGCCCGCGTGGCCGAAGTCCAGTCCTTGAACGACCAACCGGGAGGGTTCTTCAAGGCCAAGGCGGACCCTCGCATCACCGGCATCGGGCGCTGGCTGCGGCGCTTCTCGCTCGACGAGTTTCCGCAATTCCTCAACGTTATCGACGGGGACATGAGCGTGGTCGGGCCCCGGCCCCTGGCCGTGACCACCGGCGAGCTCGAAGAGCTCGACCGCGAGTTCGGAGAGACTTCCAAGAAGCGCATGAGCATACTCCCGGGAATCACCGGACTCTGGCAGGTCTCCGGCCGATCCGACGTCTCCAGCGCCCAGCGCTTCGCGCTGGACCTCTTCTACATCGAGCACTGGTCCCTGGGCCTCGACCTCGAGATCATACTCCGCACGATCCCGGCCATGCTGACCGGCAAGGGAGCCTATTGAGCCCCCGCATCCCGCTCTTCGATCTCAAGCGGCAGTATCGGTCCATCGCCCCGGAGTTGCGGCGCGCCGTTTTGAAGGCTCTGGATTCCGGCCTCTACATCCTCGGACCCGAGGGGTACCTCTTCGAGCAGGATTTCGCCCGCGCCGTGGGGGCCCGCGAGGCCGTCGGGGTCTCCTCGGGAACCGCGGCGCTCAGGATCGCCCTGCGGTCCCTGGGCGTGGGGCCCGGCGACGAGGTGGTCGTGCCGGCCCTGACCTTCGCGGCCTCGGCCACGGCGGTGATCGAGGCCGGCGGGCGCCCCGCCATCGCCGATGTCGACCCCGCGACGCTCACCCTCGACCCGGAGTCCGCCGAGCGGGCTCTCACCCGCCGCACGCGCGCGATCCTGGCCGTGCACCTCTACGGCCAGCCCGCCGACATGACGCGCCTGAGGGCGCTGGCCCGGCGGCGCGGTCTCAAGCTCGTCGAGGACTGCGCCCAGGCGCATTTGACCCTCTACCGGGGACGCCCGGCCGGGACGCTCGGCGACGCCGCCGCCTTCAGCTTCTACCCCTCCAAGAACCTCGGGGCCGCGGGAGACGCGGGCGCCGTGACCACCGGCAGCGCCCGGGTGGCCCGGGTGTGCCGGGAGCTGCGCCACGCGGGCCGGCCCGCGGGACAAGCCTACCGCCACGCGCGCATGGGCTACAACAGCCGCCTCGACGAGCTTCAGGCCGCGGTCCTGCGCGTCAAGCTCCGCCGCCTCGCCGGGTGGACCCGGCGGCGCCGCGCGCTCGCGTCTCTCTATGTGCGTGAACTCGCGGGACTGCCCTTGGGGCTCCCCGATCCCGGCGCCGACGGCACGCGCCATTCATTCCACCTCTTCGTGATCCGATCCGCCCGGCGGGACGCTCTGGCCAAGCATCTCGCGAACCGCGGCATCGGCTGCGGGGTCTATTATCCCATCCCGATCCATCTCCAGCCCGCCTTCAAGGATCTCGGACGCCGCGCCGGGGATTTCCCCGTCGCCGAGCGCGCCTGCAAAACCGTGCTGGCCCTTCCCCTCTATCCGGAGCTGCGCGACGTCGAGGCCCTCCGAGTCTGCCGCGCCGTCGGGTCTTTCTTTAAGTGACCGACGTCCTGCTCGTCAGCACCTCCACCACGGTCGGGGGGGCTGAGAAGACTTTATATACCGTTGCGACCCTTCTCACCCCCGACCGTTTCCGTGTTGTCGGAGTCGTCAGCCTCAAAAGCCCGGGGCTCTATCTGGAAAAACTGCGAGCCGCGGGGTTCCCGGTTTTTAGCCTCGACATGCGAGAGCGAATCTCCTGGGCAACCATCGACCGGTTGCGGGTTGTCATCGCGCAAACACGCCCTCAATTGGTCGTGGCGTTCATGTATCAGGCCATGCAGGCCTGTCGCCTCACCAAGTGGCGCGACAGTCCGGCATGGCGGCTGGTAACCTCCCCCCGCGTCAGCTACCGGACGCGCTCGCTGGCCTCCAAGCTCGTCGACCGCTTCCTCAAGCGCGCCGACGACATGCTGATCGCCGAGTCCCAGGCCACCCGCGGGCATCTGGTCGGCCGCATGGGCTACGACCCGGCGCGGGTGCGCGTCATCTACAACGGCATCGACGTGGCCGGCTGGCCGGCCTCGAAGCTCGAGCGTCGCCAAAAGCGCCTCGAGCTGCGCCTGGGCGCGGAGGAACTCCTCATCGGGACCGCGGGCCGGCTCGACCGGCAGAAGGGCCAGGGCGTGCTCATCGCGGCGATGGAGCGCCTGCGCGCTCTCCCCCTGCGCTGCGCGATCCTAGGAGAAGGCCCGCGCCGTCCCGAACTCGAATCGGCGATCCGCCGCAGGAACTTGGAGAAGTCCGTGTGGCTGCTGGGCGAGCGCCAGGACATGACCGCCTGGCTCTCGACCCTGGACATCTTCATCCTGCCGTCTTTGTGGGAGGGCCTGCCCAACGCCCTGCTCGAGGCCATGGCCTTGGGCTTGCCGGTCATCGCCTCGTCCGTCGACGGCGTTCCCGAGGCCGTCGCGGACGGCCGCAACGGCCTGCTCGTCCCCCCGGGAAACCCCCAGGCCCTCGCGGCCGCCGACCACCCAGACGTCGCCCGTGTCCGCGACCCAG
>CAYJXJ010000118.1:0-2535 GCA_964374095.1 uncultured Elusimicrobia bacterium | reverse complement strand
CTCGCGGCCGCCCTGCGCCGCCTCGTCCTGGACCCCGACCTGCGTTCCCGCCTGGGGGCCGCCGCCCGCCAAACCGTCGCCGAGCGCTTCGGCCTGATCCGGATGATGGCCGACTACGAGTCGGCCTTGGGCGCGGCGGTCTCGGGGTCCGCGCGGGGGGCCGGCCCCACGCGGGCTTAGGCCTCCTGCTCCGGCTCGGACTCCAGCATTAGCCATAGACGCGCCGGGCGGGCCCAATCTTTCATGCCCGCGACCGGTCGTGAAAGATTCCCTCGTCCCCCGGCGTCTCTCTCTGGGGGGGACTCGACCCATGGCCAGGCCCGCGGGGAAGGGGTGATCGTCACCGGACCGGCCGGCCTTTGCCTGCCCTGGGCCCCGCCGGGAGCTCCGCCGGCGGGCGACCTCAACGAACTGCGGGGACATCTGGCGGTGCAGGGCCGAATCCACGTGCTGGACCGCCTGGTTCCAGGGGAGCTGTTCGCCTGGAACGACGCGGACCTCAACGCCCTTTCCCGGATCGCCGTGCAGGTCGGCGCCCGCCGATCCCTGCTTGACGCCGAGGAAAGGCGGTGGCTGGACAACCTGACCCGGCTCCAGGGCAGGCTTCGGAGGTTCGATCCGTCGTCGCTGTCTCGCGGCCGCTTTCCCTGCGCGGAGCGGCGCGAAGCCGCCGTCATCCATTTGGGACTTGAATGCGCGGGCATGCTCGAAGAGCTGGCGCGGGACTGGATCGACTGGGACGACCCGGCTTGCCCGGCCTGTCCGGCGGCCGCCCCGGACACGACGTGGGAATCCTGGGAGAGGCTCATCAGCCCGACGCGGTACTACGTCTCGCGCTGCAACGCTTCACCCGGCGAGCGGCACCGCCTGATCGCCGGGCTCCGCGGCGACGACACCCCGCCGGACGTCCGGTTCGAGGCGTCCCAACCCCGCCGGCGCCCCGGCCCTGCCCTGCGCGTGCTCGTGGTTGAGGATGATCCCGAGATATGCGACCTGCTGAGCATGATCCTCCAACAATCCGGGCACGAAGTCCTCGTGGCCTACGACGGGGCCCGGGGCTACGACGCGGCCCGCCGGGAATGCCCCGACGTGATCCTCATGAACCTCCTGATGCCGGTCATGTGCGGAATCTCGGCCTGCCGACTGCTCCGGGCCGACCCGCGGACCTCCGCCATCCCGGTCGTCATCTCGACCGCCTCGCAGCGCCTGACGCAAGGGGACGCCCGGGAAGCCGGCGCCCTGGGGGTTATCTACAAGCCCTTCAGTCCCCAGATTCTCAAGGAGGCCGTCCAAATAGCGGCGGGAGAGCCGCCTCAGTTTCCGTGAGGGGACAACGTCAACGACAGGGCCGCCAGAATCCCAAGGGTCCCAATCACAACGACGCCGAGCCCGGCCAGTCCCAGAAACCGGCGTTTGACCGCGCCGGCAAGCGGGTCATCGGATCTTTGCAGCCTGCGGACGGCCGTCCGGAGGGGCTGGAGCCGAACCCTTTCATCGGCGCGCTCCCGGCCCTAAAAGAGATAGCGGCCGTCCGATCCCACGCGCGGCTCGGGCGGCACGCGGCTTTTCTCAAAGGCGTCGTAGCCTTGCCTTAGATTGAGCCAGAACCTCCAGAGGTCCTCCCCCGGCTCCCCCTGACCTCTTACGGACCGCCTCAGGGACGCCATCCCCGCCGCATCCATCCGGGACGGGAATATGTGGACCGGGATGCGGGACTGTCCGGAGGACCGGGCCAGGACCGCCAGAACGTAAATCTCGCGGATCAGGCCGTCGGTCATGGCCAGGCATCCGATCGAGACGCAGTTTCCGTGGATGAAGATATCGCCCCCGAGCCGGCCGCGCCCGCCCAACGCGCGATCCGAGGCATTGGGGTAGTTCAGGCCCAACGACAGATGGAACTGGCTTTGCGGGTTGAAGCGCTCGACATGATAGAAGCCTTCGGGCACCTGCCCGTCCCCCTCGCGGCGCTTGGGGCCGGACTCTCCCGAGAAGTAGCAGATGCGGTAGTCCGTGGCCTTGGCGTAGGGTCCGGCGGGCCCCGCGGCCCAGAGCTCGAGGGCGCGCTCCCTTTTGAAGGCGCGCAGGAACAGGCGCGCGGGCGGGTACGGGAGGCCCTGCCGGGCGAAGAGGGCCTTCGCGCCCGCCTCCCGCGACGCGAAGGCCTCGCGCACGCGGGGAAACCGCCGCTGCCGCGCCTCGAAGGAGGCGCCGTCGGAGTGAGATGCCATGAACAGCAGGAGCAGCCCCGGAATCACGAAGCGAGTCGGGAATTATAGCTTAGCGGACCGGGGACCGCGCTCTAGTACACGCGGCGAGGAGTTCGCCACGGGTTTTTCTCCCGACTTCACCCAGGGTTTCATTGGTCGCGCGCCGGTAGCGGCTGTGCGGAAGGTCGTTGTCGGAAAGTTATTGCCACTGCGGCCGTTTTCCAAACCTATCCGCCCCGGTGCGGATAAGGTCATCCCGCTCGCCTCGGCCGTGAGCCACTGCGTCCGGACCCGGATTTTGCAATCACACCAGTCCGCTCCCTGGGGG
>CAYJXJ010000117.1:6184-14461 GCA_964374095.1 uncultured Elusimicrobia bacterium | reverse complement strand
CCCCCGGGCGCTCCATCGCCGTGGACGCGGCCCAGGTCCCGCTGGGTTTCGCGGCTCTTCTCGTCTCGCGCAAGCCCGTGGCCGACGAGCAGGGCAGCCACCAGGGCTTCCAGGACTTCGCGCGCCTGGTCTTCACCCACGATACGGGCGCGGCCATTCGCGGGCCGGCCCGCGTGGACCTGTTTTGGGGCTCGGGAACCCGCGCCGAAGCCGAGGCGCGGCGCATGAAGTTCCCGGGCCGGCTCTATCTTCTCGTCCCAAAAAACGCTTCAATCGGAGGAACATCCCATGCCCGTTAGATCCGCCGTCGCCGCGCTGCTCCTCGTTCCCGTGCTCGCCGCCGCCGGGACCCCGGCCCCGAAGGCCACGCCGGCCCCCGCGGCTAAGACCCGGGCGATTCTCAAGACCTCCATGGGGACCATCACCGTCCGGCTCTTCCCGAAGGAAGCTCCGGAGACCGTCGCCAACTTCATGGGCCTGGCCACCGGGTCCAAGCCTTGGACCGATCCCCGGACCGGACAGACGAAAAAGGGAGCGCCGTTTTACGACGGCATCATCTTCCACCGCGTGATTCCGGGCTTCATGGCCCAGACCGGCGATCCCCTGGGCACCGGGACCGGCGGACCCGGCTACCAATTCAAGGACGAGTTCAGCCCGGGCCTGCGCTTCGACAAACCCGGGATCTTGGGGATGGCCAATAGCGGGCCCGGCACCAACGGCAGCCAGTTCTTCATCACGGTCGGCCCCACCCCGCACCTCACCAACCGGCACACGGTCTTCGGCGAAGTGCTCTCGGGCCTCGACGTGGTCAAGGCGATCACCGAGGTCGCGAGGGACCCCAACGACCGACCCAACACGCCCATCGTCATCAAGAGCGTGACGTTCAAGAAGTAGCCCGGGGCCTTCGCCCCCCGCCACGGTATGAAATCCGCCAGCGCCCATGCCGGTCGGCCGTAGGCCCTCCCAGGTCTTCGCGCGCCTGGCGAGCGCCTGCGCCGCGGGGCCCGTCACGCTGGGGACGTTGATCGAGGGAATGGGCCCCCGGGACCACGCGCTCCTGACCCTCCTGCTCGGAATGTGCTTTCTCCACCCCATCCCGATGCTCGGCATATCCGTGATCTTCGGCTCGGTCATCGCCGTGGCCGGCGGCCGCATGGCCTGGGGATTGGGCCCCTGGGTGCCGCGACGCTGGATGCACAAGCCCCTGCCTCGAGGCCTCCTCGCCCGCGTTTTTTCAGCCAGCTCCCGCGTGTTCAAGCGGGCGGAGAGCTTGATCCACCCGCGCGGAGCCGGTTTCGCCGGGCATCCCTGGGCTCTGCGTGGGACGGGACTCGCGGTGGCTCTCTGCGGCTTGCTCATCATGGTGCCGCTGCCGCCCCCGACGAACATGCCGCCGGCGACCGCGATCGTCCTGCTTTCGGTGGGCGTGCTGGAAGAGGACGCGCTCATTCTCGGGCTCGGGGCGGTCGCCTTCCTGGCCAACATCGCGATGTTCACCGCGATCGCGGTCTTTGGCTTCCAGGGCGTCGCCGCCCTGTTGGTCTCCTAGCGGCGCTGCGTCTCGAGCCAATCGATCAGACGCCGCTTGAAATCCTTGTCCTCCAGCATCTGAACCCCGTGGCCCTTCGCGGCTTCGAGGAGCCTGTGGGACGTCTGGCGCGCCCGGAACCCGACCAGAGTCTGGTAGGCGTAGCCGTCGGTGGGAGAGGCCGCGATCAAGGTGGGCGGGCCCAATTTTTCCTCTTCGAGACGTACTCCCCGGTAGTCGCGTCCCGCCGAGAGCAGCGTCGCGCACCGGAGTTTGCGCCTCTGCGCCGCGACCTTGGCGACGAGATTGGCCCCGAGCGACGCTCCGGCGAGGCAAACCTTCCCCTGCGAAATCCCCTGCCGGCCTAGGAAGTCGACGGCCGCCTCGAGGTCGGCCGCCGCGCCCGGCCAGGCGCCGTCCGCGTCCACCACGGCGAAGGCCGACGGGCCCCGGGGGCCTTGGATGCTCTCGCCGTGGCCCCTGAGATCGAGGGCGAGCGTTCCCCAACCCCGGCTCGACAGCTCGACGGCGAACGCCCCCCACTCCGCCCGGCTCGCGGCGTAGCCGTGGGCCATCACGAGCGTGGGCCGGCCGCGCTTGGGAGGGCGGAAATCGGCGGCCAGAGTCCAACCGTCGGCGGTTTTGAAGTCGACGACCCGCGGCGCCCCGCCCCCGGGCTTGGCCTGCGGAGCCGGCGCCGCCGTCCATGCGGCGGGCGCGGCGATCATGAGGAGGGCGCCAAATAGCGTGCGGCAAGCACTGATGCGGCAACTGTACGCGCGTACCGTTGTCGGGCCCCTGCGCAGGAGCGGCGGCATTTTGCCATAATACCACAGTCATGCCTGGCGCTCAAGCAACCCCCAATCGCGCCGGGCACCATGCGCTATCACGCAAGGTGCTGATCCTGTCCTCGCTGGCCGTCGCCGGAACTCTTTGGGCCGCGCCGCGCAAACATTCTCTCTCCGACGCCCCTCCGCCGATACGTTGGCGCAAGGAGGAACCCGAGGTTTCAAAGCGCCATCTCGAGCTCATCTTGAGCCTCGAAAAGCAAGGCGCGGCCCTCCCCGAGATTTTCCGCAACCTCTGCGCCCAGGCCCTGGAGGGGCCCAAGCCCCTCGCCGAGATGCGCGACATCTTCGGGAGCCTTTATCACTGGACCGAGGCCGGCGGCAAACCGTCCTTCCAGGGGCGCCAGGACCTGGCCCTGCACCTCATCTACGGCGGGGTGATCGAGGCTTACGTCGGGCAAGGCCAGGGCGAGGTCGCGGGACGGGCGAAGGAGGAGCGCGACGCCGAGACTCCGGGCAACGCCTATGACTTGGACGACCTGGCCGCGACGCTGGTCGGCGCGGAACTCGCGGCCCGCGCCTACGCCTTGACCCCGGAGCAGTTCCGGGCCTGGCTGGCGCCGTGGGCGCGCAGCCGGCGCGGCTTGGGGGCGCTCGCCCCGCTGATCTTCGGCCGTCTTCCCCCGCGACGGCTCGCCACCAACGAGCAGATCGAGGCCGCCCGGGACTACGCGCGCACCGTGGCCCGCTAGATTCCCGAAAGCGTTCCCATGCCTCAAACCCAACGGCGGGCCGGTCGTCCCGAAGCGGGGTCATTTTACTTAACTCGGCACGGCCGAGTCCCCACGCCGACCACAGCGCAGGATTTACTCCCAGTCTGGGAGTAAATTTCTCCCGCGACGTTAGGCCCATCGGCCTAGCCGCCGATAGGCCCAAGGCTCCCTGCGCCCGCCTCTAAGGCATGCTATAAAGGATAAGCCCCCTATCCCATGAGCCTATCTTTTCTCGTATTCTTGGCGTTCGGCGCTCCAACCAACGCCGCGCCTTCGGCACGGATGATCGCCCCGCGCCTATCGCTTCCCGGCCCGGGCGTCATGGGTTCCTTCGGAGCGGCTCCCTTGGGACTGCGTCTGACACCCGGCCTGGAACTGCCTCGCACCGCCTTCTCCCTCAAACTCGCGCCCGCATCGATACAACCGGTCGGGCGCGGGGCCATGGAGGTCCCCGCCCCCGGAACCGGAAAAGCCGTCGTCGAGGAGCCCCTCGCGCTCTACCGGCGGCTCAACTCGGAACCGGCCCAGCTCGACGCGCTCTCCCCCGCCCAACGGCGCGCCGTGTGGACCGAGGCTTTCAAGCACCCCGTGGCGGGGCTCGACGACCCGGCCAAGATGGCCAAGTACGATCCGGCCGGCATCATCGGCTTCTGTTTCGGCCGCGCCATGGCCGTTCAGCTCCTGGCCCGCAAGCTGGGCCTGGGTTCGGACTCCATCCGCAAGCTTTTCGTTGTCGGCGACCTGCGCTCGGGGAACACCCCCGAGTGGCGTTTCCACGTCACGACCCTGGTGAAGAGCAAGGACGGCGAATGGTGGGCGATCGATCCGATCATGGGCGGTCCGATCTCCATGGCCGACTGGATCGCCGCGGTGCGCAAGGGCTGGGACCGCGGGCATAAGGCCAAGTTTTATCTCACCGGAGCCGACGCGGTCCTGCCGGACATCCGAGTGGTCCCCGACCCACCCCAAGAGAAGGGGGAGCACCTCATCGAGATCAGCTTCGAGCCAAACCGCCAGGCGGGATTCTCCCGCCTGGCGTCCGTTGACGCCTCATTATACGCCCCGGACGACGCCACGGAGACGAAGCACTTTCGCATCGCCGGTTCCGATCCTTCCCCCTTTGACTTTACCGGCATCACCATCAACGGCGGCCTCATCAGCTACAACCAATATTTCGTCGACCTCCTCGCCGAACTTGCGTCGGCGGGCAAGGTCCCGCCGTCCCCGAAGGGAGGTCGTTCCCCTCTCCCGGAGGGGGCGGCCGGACCCACCGCTTCCCCCGCCTCCCCTCCGCTCGGACTCAACGTCGGCGCCCTCTCCGGCGGGCGCTAGTGGATGTCGACTCCCGAGACCGCTGACATCCCAACGGTAGGCGCGTCCCGTCCGTCCCGAAACCTTTACTCGGCCCGCCGCGGCCGCTTCTACGATACCTGGGAATCCCTTCCCGACGGCCGACGGCGCGCGGTCATCTCCGAGCGCCTGCGTGACTGCGTGGCCTGGGCCAAACGCCTGCCCTTTTACCGCGGCCGGTTGGCCTCTTTTGACCCGCGCGCCGAACACCCCCTCGCTGAATCCCCGCCCCTCAAGTCAGAGGAGTTGAGGAATCTCTTGCCCCCCGTCAGCCGCAAGCTCCTGACGGTCCCGGACGGGGACTACACCGTATTCCAGAGCGGCGGCACGACCGGATTTCCCAAGACCACGCTCTTCTCAAGCGCCGAGCTCGACGCCCTCGACCTGCCCAATGCCCGGGGCTTTTTCGCCTGCGGCCTGGAACCCTCGGACCGGGTCGCCAACCTTTTCGCCGTGGGCGGGCTCTACATGACCTTCATCCACATCAACCGCATGCTCCAGCAGTATGGCTGCGCGAACTTCCCCTTTTCCAACCACACCCCCCCGGACTTCATCCACGCCGTGGCCAAGCTCTTCAAGATCAACTGCGTCGCCGGCATCTCGAGCGTGACGCTCAACGCCCTGCGCGGCCTCAAGGCCATCGGCCTCGACGGCATCAAGATCGAGAAGCTCTACTACGGCGGCGAACACCTCTACGAGGCCGACAAGCGGGAAATCCGCGAGGCCTTCGGAACCAAGACCATACTCGCCCCCGGCTACGGCACCGTGGACTCCTGGTATATCGGCTATCAATGCCGCGAGTCCGACACCGGGGTCTTTCATCTCCACGACGACCAGTGCTACATGGAGATCGTCGATGAAGAGACGCGCAAACCCTGCGCGCCCGGAGCTGTGGGCATGCTCTACGCCACGGGCTTTCCCCGCAGGCTCACGCCCATCGTGCGCTACCGCGTGGGCGACCGGGCCCAATGGCTGGGCGAGCGCTGTTCCTGCGGGCGGAGCACGCCGGTCTTCAGATTGCTGGGCCGCGGCGACGATGTCCTGCGCATCGGCTACGATTCCGTCGACTACAATTTCATCCAGCAGGCCGCGGCCGGCCTGCGCGGGCTCTCCGGGACTATCCAGATGCAGAAGCTCCGCGAGTACGGCAAGGACCGCCTGGTCGTGCGGGTCGAAACCGACGCGCCCAAGGCCAAGCACTCGGACTTGAGCAAGGTCCTGGCGCAGGCCATCTCCCATGGCCGCCCCACCCTGCGGCTTCTGGTCTCCGAGGGAAAGGTCAGCCCCGTGCGGGTCGAACTGCTGGGCCTGGGACGCATCCCCCGCAATCCCCGCACCGGCAAACTCGTGCGCGTGATCGACTCGCTCTAATGTTCTCTTCCCGTTGATGGTCTCTTCCAGTTGATGGTCTCTTCCAGTTGATGGTCTCTTCCAGTTGATGGCTTCCAAAGCGCGTCTCGAGATTCCGGCCCAAGAGGCCTTCGCCGCCCCGGCCGCGGATTTCGTGCTCTCTTTCGCCTCTCGGCTCGTCAGCGCCGAAAGCAACGGCGACTCCCAGGCGGCGGCCGAGCGGCTTAGGACCGGCGTCACCGCGGCCATCTCCATGGTGATGGCCAACAACGCGGGCGGAAAATCCGATCAGCCCCTGGTCCTCGAGGTCTCGGCCGCCGAGGGGCGGCTGTCCGTGGCGCTTCGCAACCGGGGCGTGCCGATCCTCCTCGGCTCCGGCAAGAACCCCCTCAACAACGCCTACTACGCCCACTTCCAGGAGGCGTCGCGCCACGCCGACCGCCTCTTCATCGAAAATCTCGGTCGCCGCGGGCAGAACGTGGTTCTGGATTTCCGCGTTGGAAACGCCGCGGGCGGCCCCCCGCCCGAACCCACCGGCTCGGCCGCGATCCCCGAGCGCGAGGAGATCACGCTTCGGCTGCTGGGACCCGCGGACGCCGAATCATTGAGCCGGCTCTTCTACGTCGTCTACGGCTACGACTACATCAACGAGGCCGTCTATTATCCGGAAAAGCTCCGGTCCATGCTCGAATCCGGCGAACTCCTGTCGGTGGCGGCGACGCGGGCCAATGGCCGGCTCGTCGGCCACGTGGGCCTGGTCCGCAAGTCCGAGACCCCGGGGGTCTACGAGGCGGCGATGGGCGTGGTGGACCCGGCCGTCAAGTCCCGGGGGCTATTCGCCAAGCTCTTCGCGCGCGCCATGGAGCTCGTCAACTCGACCCCCATGCAGTACTGTCTCTTTGACTTCGTCACCAACCACGACCTGACCCAGCGCCACATCGCGCGCTACGGCTTCCGGGAACTGGCCCTCTTCGCGGGCTGCCAGTCCTCCAAGACCCAGGCACGGCTTCCCAAACTCGGCCTCGGGGCCGATCCCGAGCGCATGGACCGCTACAGCCTCCTGGTGGCCGTTATCCCGAGGGTCGAGAATCCCTTCGGGACGGAGGTGCGGCTTCCGGAGTCCCTAGGCGAACCGCTGGGATTTTTGCTCAAGCCGCTGGGGCTGGACTGGATCCCCTCACCACGGTTTGAAAACCTCCCGGCGGCGGGGCGCTACAACACGCGGCTTGAGCCCGGACAGGGGAGCGCGATTTTCGACTTGGAGACGCCGGGCAGGGCCGCTGTAGCGGCCCTGCTGCGGGAATGGCGCGAACTCCTGCGCCAAGGCTACCGCTACGCGGGGGTGGATGTTCCCGTCGCGGCGCAGGGCCTGGCCATGCTTTACGAAACCATCGCGGCGGAGGGCTTCTTCGCCGCGGGCCTGGTCCCCTACCGCTTCTCGGATCGGCTCGGCCTGCGGTTTCAATCCCTGGGTCCGGCCGACTGCGCCTTCGACAAGATCCGCGTGGCCACCGAGCCCGCCAAGAAGCTGCTTGATTTCGTGCGCCGGGACTGGGAGGCCAATAGGGTAGTCTGATGATCCCCCGTTTTCCCAACGCCGAGGCGATTCGCCGCTACCCGAATCCCCACATCTGGAATCAAGAAAACCGCGCGCTCATGGTTGCGGCCTGCCGGGAGTTCGCGGTCTTTCATTCCCGCAACTCGCCGGAGTTGGGCGCCCTCTACCGGCGCCGGGGGTTCGACCCGCGCTCGATCCGCCGCGAAGCCGACATCGCCCGCATCCCCATGCTCGGCGTGCAGGCCATGAAGCGCTACCTCTTGACCTCGCTCCCGCACCGCCGCGCCGTGCTTCGCCTGACCTCCTCCGGGACCCGCGGCCTCAAGACCCAGATCTGGTTCGACCAGCCGAGCCTCGACCGGGTGCAGGGCATGCTCGACACCCAGTGGTCGCAGGAAGGCCTGGTCTCCTCGGAACCCACGAACTACATGATGTTCGTCTATGACCCGGAGGAGGCCAAGGATCTGGGCATCGCCTTTTCGGATAAGAACCAGCAGCGCTTCGCCCCCGCCGCGCGCGCGCACTACACGGTGCGCAAGAATGCGGCCGGCGCGTGGGAGTTCCGGCGCGAGGAAGCCCTCGCCGTGCTGAGGGAATTCGCGGCGGAGGGCAGGCCGGTGAGGATGTTCGGGATACCGAGTTTTATGTACGAATTTCTGGAAGGGCTGACGGAACGTGTCACGCTCCCCAAAGGAAGTTGGATGGTGACGGGGGGAGGCTGGAAGGCGGCGGAGGACAAGAAAGTTACGAGAGAGGAGTTCCGCAAGAGAGTCGCGGGGGTGGGGGGGGGGGGGGCCCCCCGGGCGGGGGGGCCGGCGGGGGGGGGGGGGGGGAGGGCCCCCCCCACAAAAAAGGCAACCCGCCCCCCGCCCGAGACCGCCCCCGGCCCCCGGGGAAAGCAACCCAAGCCCCCGAGCCCCCCAGAAGCCG
>CAYJXJ010000117.1:0-6174 GCA_964374095.1 uncultured Elusimicrobia bacterium | reverse complement strand
GTTTGTGGTCGGCGGGTTTCTGCAAATTCGGTAATCGCTGCTGTTACTCGCTGGCGTTCCCGTTTGTGATCTGCACCCCCCAGTAAAAAACCCCGCGACGGCTATGGCATGGCCGAACACTCGGCCCCCTACATGGAATGCCGCAGGCACCGCTTCCATGTCCCGGCCTTCAACCGGGTCTATGTCCGCGACCCCGAGACCCTGAAGCTCCTGCCCTCCGGCAAGACCGGACTTCTCGAGTTGGTGACCCCCTACAACGCGATGATGCCCAACCTGGCGCTCTTGACCACCGACCTGGGCTTCCTGGACCCCCGGCCTTGTCCGTGCGGCTACAACTCCCCCACCTTCACTCTGGTGGGACGCGGCGGGCTGACGAAGAATAAGGGCTGCGCGATCACGGCAGGCGAGATCGTGAAGAGAAACTAGGAATGACGATCATTCCCGACGGTCGAACTGTACGCGCGTACAGTTGCGGGATCAACGAATGAGCCAACGGCAGTATATTTTTGGGAAGTGGAAATCCGGGGCGCTCACCAGGGCAGCCGCCGCGGGGCTTTGCCTAGCGGCGGCCCCCCAGCGGGGGGCCCCCCCGGCAGGGCGGCATGACCCCCTCCATCGCGTCCAGGGCGGTGTAGCCCCGCGCAGGGCGGATCCCCGGTACGGACCCCGGCGCCGCGCCGAGAAACTCCTGCCCGGCGCCACCGGCTTCTCCCCGGCGATGGTCCGCCGCGGAATCCGGGAGCTGTGCTGGACCTTCAACCCCGAGTTCCTGCGGCGCAAACTCGCGACCGAGGTCCCGGCGGCCCTCGACTCCTGCGGCGGCCTCTCGGCCGAACCGCTGGGGGTCATGCTGCACGTGCTGGCCGGAAACGTTTTCGTCGGAGCGGCCGGTTCTCTCGCCGAAGGGCTGATCACCCGCAACGTGAACATCCTCAAGATGTCCTCCACGGAAACGGTGTTCCTGCCCGAGCTGCTGCGCTCGCTCGAGGACTGCGACCCGGAAGGGCTCATCCGCAAGCGCCTGGCGGTCGTCGAGTATTCCTCCGGCCAGAAGGACGTCATCGCCGAGCTCAAGAAGCGCGTGGACGGGATCGTGGTCTGGGGAGGCGAGGAGGCGGTGCGCGCCTACCGCGACGGCCTCCCGGCCCGAACCCGACTCATCGTGTTCGGGCCCAAATTGAGCCTGGCCGTCGTCACGCGCGCGGGAGCGGCCGAGGAGGGCTTGGCCAGCGTGGCGGCCCGGCTCGCCGAGGAAATATCGATCTGGGACCAAAACGCCTGCACCGCGCCGCAGGCGTGCTACGCTGAAGGCGCTAGGCTGGCTCGGGCCCTGGCGGAAGCCCTCGCGAATCAGCTTGAACGCCTTCAGCGTCGCCTCCCGGCCGGGGAAACGGGTCGCGACCAAGCCGTGGAGATTCAGAAGCTGAGGTCCGTCGCGGCCGTGGCCGAAGGCCGCGGGGAGGGGATGCTGCTGGAATCGCCCAAGGCGCTTAATTGGACTGTGATTTTGGACAACGACCGCACCTTGGAGCCATCACCGCTGCACCGGACCCTGCGCGTGATTCCTTTCAAGAAGACGACAGAGGTCATCGAACAATTGGAATCCCTCCGGGGATACATCCAAACGGTCGGCCTCTGCGCCGGGGCGCAAGAATGGACGGCTGCCGCGGGCGACCTCGCCGCGGCGGGAGCCCTAAGGGTGGTCGCCCTCGGCGGCATGGCGGAGGGCGAGATCGATGATCCGCACGACGGACGCCACGACCTCCCCCAATTCTTCAATTTGGTACTTAAACGATCTCAGCACGCCGAACCACCGGCCTGGGCCGCCATGCCGGAGCGGTCGCGCCGGGCCCGGATCGACGAGCGCCTGCGCGTTCTCATCGATGCCGCGCGCCGCGCGCCGTTCTACGCGCGCCGACTCAAAGGACTTAGGATCGAGACGGCCGCGGACCTGCCCTCCGTCCCTCCGCTGACGCGCGAGGAAATGGAAGCCAACATGCCCCCGCAGGGCTCGGGCCTGGGCACGGGCCCATGGACCGGCGGCTACGTAACCCGCAGCGGCGGCTCCACGGGAGCCCCCAAGTTCTCCCTCTACGACGGCCGGGACTGGGAAAACATGATCTCGCACGCCGTCGAGGTCTTCCGCTGCCTGGGCCTGGAAGCCTCCGACCGGCTGGCCAACTTCATGATGGCCGGAGATCTCTACGGCAGTTTCGTCTCCTTCGACCACATCAATGAACGGCTGGGCCTCACCACCTTCGCCTTCGCGGGCAGTTCGACTCCCGAGGCCTTCGTCCACGCCTGGAAGAACTTCGGGATCAACGCGGTCGAGGGAATCCCGTCCCAGCTGCTCCCATTCCTGCGCAAAGCCAAGCAGCTTGAGCCGGGGCTCAGGCTTGAGAAGCTGGTCTACGCGGGAACCCCGCTGGCCCCTTCCGACTATGCCTGGTTGAAGGAGGCCTGCGGCCTCCGGCGAATCGCCTCCGTGATCGGGGCCAACGACGGAGGACAGATCGCCTACCAGTGTCCGGCTCAACGCGGGGCCCGGCACCACACGGTCGACGATTTCAACATATTAGAGATCGTCGACGAGCGCGGGCGTCCCCTTCCCGATGGCCGGGTCGGCCGCATCCTCATCACGAGCCTGCTCAAGTTCGCCTTCCCCCTGATCCGCTACGCGGTGGGAGACCAGGGGCGGCGAGTCCCCGGGGCCTGCTCCTGCGGGGACACAAACCGCGTCCTCGAATATAGGGGCCGGGCCGACGACATGATCTCGGTCGGGATGATGAACGTCCGCTACGGCGATTTCGTGACGGCCCTCGGTCGATGGCCGGTCTCCACCCTGCAGATCGCGGCCCGAAACGACCAGCGGGGGGAAGCGCTCGTCGTCCGAGTCGAAAGCGCCGCCAAACGCGACCACCTGGCCCAACGCATGCGAGAAACCATTCTCAAGCGCGTGGTCAAGCTCCGGGAACGCCTGGACTGCGGAGACCTCGCCGATCTGAGCGTTGAAATACTCGCTCCCGGGGCCCTGCCGCGCAACCCGCGCAGCGGCAAGGTCAAGGGCCTCGTGGACGAGAGACGATGAGGCTGACGGGATGCCGCTGATTCTTCGCAACCGCGACATCGGGCTGCTGTGGGCCGGGCAGGCGCTCAGCCAGGCGGGCACACGGATGTATCAGCTGGCCCTGGCCTGGTGGATCGTCTCCTCCGGCGGTTCCGGACGGTCGATGGGAATCTTCATGCTCCTGGGGGCGCTCCCGGCCGTGGCCTTGGTCCGCCTCATCGGCCGCACGGTGGAGCGCGCGCCCTCCAAATCAATTCTCGTCTCGACGGACCTCGCCTCCGCCGCGGTCGCCGCGGTCATGGCGGCCGCGCTGGGGGCCGACCGCCTGGGTTTCGCGGGGGCCTGCGCCGGAGGCTTTGTCCTGGCGGTCCTGCAGTCCTTCTTCGACCCCACCCTCAACAAGGCCGTGCCGGAGCTGGCAGCCCCGGAGGATTTGGAGCGGGCGGTGGCCCTGCAGACCTCGACCCAGCCCCTGGCGAGCTTCGCCGGCGCCGCCGGGGGCGCGCTCCTGATCGGAACGCTCGGCGTGGCCGGAGTCATATGGCTCAACGCCGCGAGCTTTCTGCTGTCGGCGGGCGCCAACGCCCTGTTGCGGTTTCCCCAGCCACCGGCGGCCGTCAAGCGCGAGGCGGCGGAGGAGGCCGCCGGTTTTTCCGTTCTAGAGAGCCTTCCGTTTATCAGGAAGATTCTCATCTGTTTCGGCGTCGCGAATTTTTTCATGTCCCCCATTCTTGTCGTGCTCCCCCTCTACGTCAACCGCACCCTCGCCGCCCCGGTTTCGACGCTCGGGCTTCTGGAAGCCGCCCTTTGGCTCGGCCTGCTCGCCGGGACGTGGATATCGGGCCGGCCGAGCCTGCAGGGAGCCCCCCTGCGCGTGGGCGCCGCGGCCTTGGGCTCCATGGGGCTGGCCCTCATCAGCCTCTCCGCCGGCCATGCCCCCACGGCCGCCGCGGCCCTCCTGGCCGGCGGCGCCGCCCTGGGCGTCAACAACGTCAAGTTCGTGGCCCTCTTCCAGGAGAGCGTCCCTGCGTCCATGAAGGGGCGTTTCTTCGCCCTCATGCAGGCGATCTTGACCGCGAGCTTCCCGGTCGCGTTCTTCGCCTTCGGCTGGCTCTGCGATTTCATGTCGCCCGGCGCCGTGTGCGTCCTGCAAGGACTCGGGGTGCTGGGCGTAGCAAGCGTGCTTCTGCGGCTGGACCCCCAGCCCGCGCCCGCGGGGGCCGCCGAGGCCGCGTGACGAGATCTCCCGATTTGGCCGAAGCCCCCGAGACCGAACTGCCGGTCCCCCTGCGCCGACTGCTCTCCAAGGTTCCGGCCCCGGCGCCGGGAGCGCGGCGGCTCACTCTGGCCGGAAGCGCCGCGGGCGTGCCGGCGGGCGCGGTTCTCGACATCGATCCGGTGAACCGGCTCGCCAAGATCCAGGCCTTGGCGATCGAAGGGCCGGCCGCTTCCTGGCCGTCTCTTTGCGCCGATTTGATCGGCCGGATCGCCCAGGAAAAGATCGCCGAGGTGGTTTACGCCACCACGCGGACCCTCTCCCTGGATCAACTCGGCGCCGCTCTCTCGGCGGGATTTCATCTCCTGGGCAGCTACCCCAATATCCGCGGGGCCGGCCAAGGCGGCGTCAACGCCCTGGCCGCCTGGTTCTCGCCCGAAGCCTTCCGCCGGCGCCGCGGCCTGTCCCTGCATCCGGCGGTGATGCCGGTCTACTCCCTCCTGCCCAAGGCTTGGGGTTTGGCGGTCCCGGCCCGAGCCGACGTTCGACTTCCGGAATCGGCCGCCGACCTCCCGGAAATCGAGATCCTCGACGCGCCGGCCTTGGCCGCGCATCGTTTCGAGGCGCTCCGCGAGCGCCGGAAGCTTTCCGTCAACTTCTTCCCCTTTTCCGCCCCCAACGCCGTCCTCACCAGCCCCGACGAAAAAATCCAGGTCTTCGCGCGCATGCTCCCCGACCTGGGCTTCGCGTCGATCCTCGGCGAGCATCTGGCGCGCCCCGTGGACCCGGTGGGGCTTTACCGCCGGGTGGCCGACCTCCTGCACGCCCACGGCGCCTCAACCATCGAGGTCATCAACGACGCCGACGATTCCGGCGGCATCGAGTGCATCCTTCGGGCGGGCTTCGCCCCGTGCGGCTATTTCCCCGCCCTCAAGGACGCGGGTCCGGAGCGCCGCGATTTCGTGATCTTCGCCCGGACTTGGGGGGCGCTGGCCGCCGTCAAAACCGCGCTCCCGGGCCTCACGGCGTTCATCGAAGCCTACCGCCGGGCCCGGGACGGGAGCGAAGGCCGTGGCTGACGCGCTCCGGCCGGTGTCGCGCCACAAAGGCAGCGGCGGCGTTTCGATCCGCCGCGCGACGCCGGCCGACGCCGACGAGCTGCGCGCCCTCTACCAGGATGTCTATGAGGGCCGCTATCCCCTGAGCATCATCTACGACGTTCATGAAACAGTCTCGGCCCTCGGCCGAGACAATATCCTCTGGCTGACCGCCGAGGCGAAGGGACGTCTGGTTGCCTCCGTCATTTTCACCGTTGACAAGGAAAATAAGTTGGCCAAGGTCTTCGGCGCCGTCGTCAAGAAGACGCACCGGGGCCGCGGCTTGACCGAGCAAGCGATCCGCCTGGGCCTCCACCACCTGGTCGAGGAGACGGCCCAGGCGGAGAGTGTTTACGCCACCGCCCGCACGCTCTCGCCGGCCCCCCAAAAGCTCCTTCGGAACTTGGGGTTCAAGGAGCTCGGGATATTTCCCAATGTCCGCAAGGTCGAGAACTACGAGACCCACTGCCTGACCGCCTACTTCAAGCCCGGCGCCCTGGGCCGGCGCATGGCCCGGCCCCGTCTCCCCTCCGCCCTCAAGCCTTTTTTCTCCGTGGTGCGCCGCGCCACCGGCATCGAGGAGCCGGAGTTCAACGACACTCCTCTCGAACCCAGCTCACCCTACGCGGGCGGCTGGATCCCCTTCGAGATCATCGAGGCCCCCGAGTTCGTCCTGGAGCGCTGGAAGTCCCGGCGCTCGGCCAACCAGCTCAAGATGCAGTTCTTCCCCTTCCACGAGCCCAACCTCCTGCTGGTCTCGCCCGACCAGTCCACCGAGGTCTACCTCCACCACT
>CAYJXJ010000116.1:0-14572 GCA_964374095.1 uncultured Elusimicrobia bacterium | reverse complement strand
TAGGACGCGGCCGGCAACCTCGAGACCCCGGCCACGGCCCAAATGACTTTGGACCAGGGTCCGCCCACGGTCACGATCTCGACTCCCATGGCCGCGCCCTACAACAACTACGGCACGGCGCGCCTCATCGAGTCCGGCGGCATCCAGCGGGTGCGGGGCAACTCCGCGGACTCCCCCGCCAACGTGGACAAGGTCTACGTCGAGCTGCGCAACGTCTCGGAGACCCCCAACCCCATCTGGACCGGCAGCGCCTGGCGCACGGACCTGTCTTCCCACTTTGTGGTGGCGATCGACACCAACCCCTGGCTCTACAACATCGACAACACCACCTGGGTGGTCAACAAGCAGTACCAGATCAAGGTCAAGGCCGAGGACACCGCCGGCAACGTCATGGGCCAGGCCGCCATCGACGCGACCGCCCGGCTCTTCGTCTTCGATGTGAACAAGCCCTCCACCACCATCACGACACCCAGCGGCCAGGCCTTCTATCCCTTCGGGACTCCCGCGGGGCTGACGGGCTCGGCCCAAGACTGGCTCGACGGGGCCAACCAGGCCAAGTCCGGCCTAGCTAGGGTGGAGACGTTGGTGACCGAGGTGACCGCCGGGCCCAACTACTGGGACGGCGACAGCTTCGAGGCCGCGGTGAACTGGAGGATCGTCTCGACCAACACCGCCGACCCCGCGACCTGGAACTACCCGCCCTCCAACCCCGCCGGGGACATCCTGCCCGTCTGGACCCACGGCCGGCAGTACACCGTGGAGACCCGGGCCTACGACAATTCCATCAACCTGGAGAGCCCGCCCATCCAGAAGACCTTCACCTATGATCAGTTCGCGCCCACGACCACGGTCGATGTCCCCATCACCAGCGAGTACCTGACGGGCTTCAGCCTAAGCTCCGGCCCCTTCACCGAGGACGTGTCCAACGCCGCGGGCAAGACCGCGCAGGTGGCGGTGCGCGACTACCTCGACGCGTACTGGAACGGGGGGTCCTTCGTGGGATTTACGGCCGCGGCCTGGATCTCGACGACGGTGCACCAGTCCTCCTGGGTCTACGTGGACGGCGCCCTGTCCTCCTATGTTCTGGGCGGCGGCATCACCGAGCCGCGGCCCTACCGGATCTTCGTGCGCGGGGTGGACGCGGCCGGCAACCCCAACCGGGTCCTCGGCCAGAATCCGAATATCGTCGGGGGCGGGAGGGAGTTCCGCATCGATCCCTTCAAGCCCGTGTCCAAGGCCACGGTCCCGGCCGAAGGAACGGCCCTGACCGGAGCCGTCGCGCCCATCCTGGGCACGGCCCAGGACCAGGCGGACGCCCCCATCATCCCGGGTCGGGGCGTCAACACGGTTTATCTCAAGGCCGTCCGGGAGGACAGCGCGGGCGGCCGCAACTGGTGGAACGGCGCGAATTGGAGCTCCACCGTGGACCTGGGCTTCAACCTGCCGACCACGTTGATCGGCGGCGCGCAGAGCATACTCCAGTTCCAGAGCCAGGGCTCGCTGCCCGACACCGCCTTCACGGACGGCTACTACTACCGTATCGTCTCCCAGGCCGAAGACATCCTCGGCAACCTGGAGGTCAATCCCGCCCAGACTTCCTTCACGACCCTGACCTTCACCGTGGACAAATCCACGCCCACCGTGACGGTCCTGATGCCCGGTTCCGTTTCAATTTACGTGAGCTCCGCCGGCATCGCGCTCGCCTCCGGCACCCACGCCGAGCCCCTGACGGGCGGCAACGTGGTCTCGAGCACGACCCGGGTGGAGGTGCAGTTCCAGGACATCTCGGGCGGGGTCCACACCATCCCCGGCTGTCCCGGTTCCTGCCAGGAGTGGTGGGACGGAGACTCCTGGGAGGTCAACGGCGACGCCAACGCGGTCAGCTCGCGGGCCGTGGTGCACGTGAGCTCCTGGGCTTTCTCGGCCCACCCGGCCAACGCCGACCTCATCCGGGGAGACGCTTCGCCCGACGGCCGCTCGTATTGGGCGCGGGTGCGGGCCCGCGACCGCGCCGGCAACCAGGGCACGTTCCCGGGGACCTTGACCCAGTCCGCCCTGGTCACCTTCGACGCGACCCGGCCCGACGCCGGGGTGGTCGTCCCCGCGGCCCTGCCGCCGGCCGATCCCGTGACCAATTCCCTGGCCACCATCACCGGGACCGCCGTCGATCCGCTGGTCAATTCTTCCTCGGCGGGCATACGCACCGTGCACCTGAGCATCCAGGGCGATCCGGCCAACATCGGCGTCCCGGCCACGGCCAACCGCTGGTGGGACGAGACGGCCGGGGCCTGGGGGGCTCCCGGCGTGGTCATCTGGAGCACGACCGCGGTCAACGGCGCGGGCACGCAGTGGACTTTCGGCTCGACTGCGATCGACGACACGCTCAAGACCAACGACAGTTTCATCCTGATCTCGAGCGCAACCGACCGAGCGGGAAACACCCGCGAGGTCATCTCCGGCGTCGGTGAGGCCGGTTACCGGAAAATCAAGTGGCAGGCGCCCCCGGCGGTGAGCACCGTGACCTTCCCGGTCAACCTCAGGCACTACGCCAACATCACCGGCATCGCGGGGACGGCTAACGACAAGAGCCGCAGGGTCGCCCTGCAATTAAGGCGCCACGACACGAGCCAGTGCTGGAACGGCGCCGGAGCATGGGCGGCCTGCCCGCTGACCCGAAACGTGGCGGAATCCTCGCCGACCTGGACCTACCCGACGGGCACCGCCGACATCCTGCCCAACTGGAGCACGGTCAACAACACCACCTTCACCTTGAGCGAGACCGGGTTCAACTTCAATCAGGGCGCGGAGGGCGCGGAAGCCCCCAACACCGCCGTCGAGTTCTACGTGGACCAGTCCTCGCCCGTCTCCTCCATCGGCTTTCCGTCGGCGGGGTCGTATCGGGCGACCCCGCCGACGATGACGGGAACCACGCACGACAACCAGGCGTTGTATGCGACAGCGGCTTCCGGCATCAAGGACCCCAACGGGGTCAAGGTGAGGCTGCAAAGACCGGGGCCACTCTATTGGAACCAAACGTTGGGAACATGGGGAGGGCTCTTCGATTCTACGGCGAGTTTTACGGCCGGGGCGTGGAGCTTTACGGCGAATACCCCGGCCGTGGCGTGGATTCCCGGCGTCAATTACACCTTGCAGGTGTACGCCGAGGATAAGGCCCTGGGGGCAGGGGGAGCCGCGGCGCCCAACGTCGAGGCGATCGGCGCGGGCATTTCGTTTACCTATGATCCCAGCACCCCGACGGTGAGCATCAATAACCCCAACGCCTCCCGCGAGCGCAACGTCGCGGTCCTCTCCGGCCAGGCCGCCGATGAGAACGGAGTCATGCACCTGGTCAATTGGCGCGTCCTGCGTCTGACCGGCGTGCAGAACTTCGCCAACAAGACCCAGGACCCCATGCAGTTCTCGGAGCCCGACGCGGAGGTGGCCTTCACCACGGCCACGACCGCCAACGGCTGGGTCGACTGGTCGGCTTCGAGCAACATCGCCTGGAAGTCGGGCGAGCAGTACCGGGTCATGGCCCGTTCCCTGGACAAGGCCGGCAACTACTCCCTGGACTACGCCACCGCGACCTTCATCTACGACGTGGTGCCGCCTTCCTCGACGGTGCTTTACCCGGCCAACGGCAAGACCGTGCCGACCCTGGCCACGATCTCGGGGACCCTTGTGGACGTGACGAACGCGGCTTCCGAGGACAACATCAATCTGGGGACGGTCCCGACCATGCGCGTCAAGTTCAGGCGCCTTTCGGACGGCCAATACTGGAACGGCGGGGGCTGGCAGGTCGGAGAGGAGATCATCGACACCGTGGGAGAAGGCATGGAGGTCTGGGCGACCTCTTGGAACATACGGGGCAGCAACATGCCCGCGGGCGGCAACCTCATCTCCGAGACTTCCTATTACGTCACCTCCTCGGGCATCGACGACACCCTGGACGCCGGCGTGGGCAACACCGAGGCCTGGGACTCGCCCCGGGGTTCGACCTTCACCTATGACGCCACCCCGCCGGCGAGCTTCGTGAGCGTGCCGCTGCCCGACGCGTTCTACAGCAACTTGACGAGCCTGAGCGGGGGCGCCTCGGACCCGGTGGGCGTCTCGACGGTGTCTCTGTCCATCGAGCAGACCGGCAAGCCGCCGCCGAACTGCTACAACATGGCGACCAACGGCTTCGACCTGGCCTGCCCGGCCTGGTACCCGGCCCAGGGCAGCGTCTCGGCGTGGAGCTACGCCTTCACGCCCTCCACCTGGCAGCACAACACGAGCTACGTGGTGCGCTCGACCGCCGCGGACCTCGCGCTCAATGTCCAGACCGCCATCAGTTCGGCCTCCTTCACCTATGACATCCTAAAGCCCACGGCCTCCTTCACCTCCCCGGCCGTCGCCTACTTCAACTGGAGCTTCACGCAGTTCACGGGGGCGACGGTGGACTCGCCGGCCGGGGTGAACGCCGGGGCGGTGGAGGTGGCGCTCTCCTCGGCGGGCGGGGCCGCGGGGTCGTGGTGGAGCGGCGCGGCGTGGACCAACCCCGCCGAGAACTACCTGGCCACGACCGGCAACTGGACCCTGAATCTGCCCGCCATCTCGAACTTTGAGAACGGCAAAACCTACCTGGCGCGGGTGCGCACGCCGGACCGCTCCCTGCCGGCCAACGTGCGGAGCCAGGACTTCAGCTTCCTCCATGACAGCTCGACACCCACCGCGAGCATCTCCAACCCCGTCGCGGGGAGCTTCAAGCCCGGGAACTTCGCCATCTCGGGCGGCTCGAGCGACCCCGACCCCGGCGCGCCCCTGGGCTTCTCCGGGGTCTCCACGGTGACCATCCAGATCCAGAGGGAGGGGACGCAGGACTGCTACCGGCCGTCGACCAACGACTTCGGGGCCGGGAACTGCCCGAACTTCTTCGGGGCCGGGGGGACGGTGGGGAGTTGGTCCTACGCGCCGCCCTCCGCGCCCTACACGGACGGGCAGAAGTACGTCGTGACGGCCCGGGCCAAGGACGCGGCGGACAACCAGCAGAATATATTCGCCGTGGGGACCAGCTCCAACGCCTTCACCTATGACACCTCGGCCTCGACCATCTCGGTGAGCCGGCCCGCCACGGGGCGCACGCGCGACATGAGCGTGGAGCAAACAAGGGGTCCGGCCGGAGACCCCCCTCCCGGACGGCTCGCCAAGGTGGAGGTGCGGGCCCGGCGGCTGAGCGCGCCGGTGCAGTACTGGGACCCGGTGACCAGCGGGGGGGAGTTCAACGCGATCGCCTCCGAGTCGGCGTGGTTCGCGGCGGCCTCGACCGAGGGGGTGACCTGGCACAAGTGGTACGTGTCGAGCGCGGCGCTCTATGCGGACATGGTCGGCGGCCAGCAGTTCGAGTTCAACGCGCGGGCGCGCGACGAGACGGGAAGCTTCTACGAGACCTCCTACGCGACCGCGACCACGGTCTATGACAACGTGCCGCCGCAGACGAGCCTCTCCTGGCCTTCGGCCGGAGGGATGGTGCACGTCACCTCGCTGACGAGGATCTCCGGGACCCTCATCGACCGCACCGACACCGACGCCGATCCCCTGGACGACTTGAACCCCGGGAGCGTGGGCCGGGTGTGGTTCCAATTGAGGAGGCTCGACACGGGTCAGTACTGGAACACCGCGAGCTGGGTGGGGAGCGTGACGACCTTGAAGTCCGAGGACGCGGTGGCCGGGGTGCCGGTGGTCCACGTGACCTCCTGGACCATCACGCAGAACCTCCCCGCGGGCGCCAACCTCCCCTCCGGGACCTCCTTCTTCGCCGCCTCCTCGGGCTTTGACAACGCCGACGAGGGCGGCAACCAGGAGTTATGGTACGCCCCTCCGCGCGTGGCGACCTTCACCTACGACTCGACGCCGCCGGGGAGCTTCGTGAGCGTGCCGCTGCCCGACGTTTTCTACAGCAACCTGACGTCTTTGAGCGGCGGGGCCTCGGACAATGTGGCGGTGTCGACGGTGTCTCTGTCCATCGAGCAGACCGGCAAGCCGCCGCCGAACTGCTACAACATGGCGACCAACGGCTTCGACCTGGCCTGCCCGGCCTGGTACCCGGCCCAGGGCAGCGTCTCGGCGTGGAGCTACGCCTTCACGCCCTCCACCTGGCAGCACAACACGAGCTACGTGGTGCGCTCGACCGCCGCGGACCTCGCGCTCAATGTCCAGACCGCCATCAGTTCGGCCTCCTTCACCTATGACGTCTTGAAGCCGACCGCGACCGTGACTTTCCCAGCGGCGGGCGCCTTCAAGGACAACCTGACGCCCTTCGGCGGCGGCGTGACCGACGTCCCGGCGGGGGTCAACGCGGGCGCCGGCCAGGTGGCCCTCTCCTCGGGCGCGGGCGCCGCGGGCTCCTGGTGGAACGCGGCCGACTGGACGGGAGCGGCCGAGACCTGGCTGGCCACCACCGGCAACTGGTCCCTGAGCCTGTCGGGGCTCTCTTTTGAGAATGGCAAAACCTACCTCACGCGCGTGCGCACCCCGGACCGGGCTTCGCCCGCCAACGTGCGGACCCAGGACTTCAACCTGCTCTTCGACAACGTAAAACCCACGGCGAGCATATCCGATCCCAGCCCCGGGGCCTTCAAGAACGCCAATTTCACCATCTCGGGGGGCTCCAGCGACCCCGACCCCGGCGCGCCCCTGGGCTTCTCCGGGGTCTCCACGGTGACCATCCAGATTCAGCGGCTGGGCACGCAGGATTGCTACATCCGCGCCACCAACAGCTTCGGCTCCGGCAACTGCCCGAACTACTTCGCCGCCGACAACATCCCCTCGGCCTGGAACTTCACGCCCGCGGCCTCGCCCTTCACCGACGGCCAGAGATACATCGTCACCTCCAGGGCCAGGGACGGGGCGGACAACGACCAGGACCCCAACTATACCCCCGGGACCAGCTCCAATACCTTCACCTACGACGTCACCGCCTCCACGGTCGGCATCACCAACCCGGACCAGGCGCGCGAGAAGAACATCCCGCCCCTGACCGGCCGGGCGGGCGACACTTTGCCCGGAGCCGTCGACTACGTCGAGGTCCGCATCCGCCGCGTGACCGCTCCGGTCAAGTACGCCGATCCCGCAAGCGCGCTCAACTTCCTGCTCGATCCGGACAACGCGGGCTCCGAGGCCGCCTTCTTCAAGGCCACGCACTCCGGGACCTGGGACTCCTGGTCGGTCTCCAGCGGCAACTACACCTCGGGGGAGCAATACCAGATCGAGGCCCGTTCGCGCGACAAGACCGGCAACTACTCGACGACCTACGCGACCGCTCCCTTCACCTACGACGTCACCCCGCCCTATACCAACGTGAATCTCCCGGCGAACCTCAGCACCATGTCGGCCTTGACCTACATCTGGGGAACGGCCGACGACAACACCCCGGCCCAGGCCAACCCCGGGGTCCTCAGCCAGATGCGCCTGCGCCTCAAGCGCCTCTCGGACGACCAGTTCTGGACCGGCGGGTCCTGGGCCTCGGGCGAGCAGACCATCACGGTGTCGGACGGGATCCAGATACATGTCTCGAGCTGGAGCGCCTCCGGCAACCCGCTCCTGCCGCCCAACGGCCAGCTCGCCCACGGCGCGTCGTACTACATGACGACCTCCGCGGTCGACAACACGGCTAACGGCGGCAACTCCGAGATCTGGTATGCCCCCGTCCGGGCCTCGACTTTCACGGTGGACCTGGTTCCCCCGGTCTCCCGGGTCACGACTCCCGTCGACAAGGGCATATTCCCGACCATCACCTCCATCGGCGGCACGGCGGTCGACGCGTTAGCCGGCATACCCGAAGGCTGTCTGGGCTGCGTCCAGGTGAGCATCCGCGAGAAGCCCGCGGGCGCCTATTGGAACGGCGACGTCTCCGCCTCGCCGGTCGGAACGTTCACCGCGACCACGGAGCAGTGGGTGCGCCTGGCCGACATCACCGGGGGCGCGACCTTAAACGTATCGGGCGGGCTCTGGAGCTTCACCACGCCCAACGCCAGCCTGCTCCAGAACAAGCTCACCTACCAGGTCCGGGTGCGGGCCACGGACTACGCCCAGACCGCGGGCAACTTGGAGACCGCGGTCTCCTCCATCACCTTCACCAAGGACGTGGACGCCGTCGGCGTGGGGGTCAACTACCCCGTGGCCCTCCCGTCCCCGCTGGGCAAGATCAAGGCGCTTCCCGAGATCCGGGGCACGGCCTCGGATGACTTCGGCGTGGCCTACGCCTCGGTCAACTTCCGGGCCGTGAACACGGACCTCTATTATAACGGCTCGGACTTTCTGTCCGCCTCCCCCGTGTGGTTCAACGCCCCGGTCGGCCCCGGGGGCTGCACCACCAACTGCGCGTGGACCGCGGCCTCCCCCGGCATACCGCCGCTCAAGGACAACACGAGCTATTACATCCAGGCCAAGGCCAAGGACACCGCTGGCAACCCCGAGGTGCTCTCGGTCGCCAACTACCAGATCCTCATCGACACCACGCCGCCGGCCGCGACCGTGAACGCCCCGGCGGCCGGCGCTCGGCTTCGGGAGCTCCTCTCGGTCGCGGGAGTCAGCGCCGACCCCAACCTGTTCGCCTCGGGACTGTCGGCCTCCCAGATCGCCATCCAGCGCCAGTCCGACAGCGCCTGGTGGACCGGCTCGGGCTGGGCCGGGCTGACCTGGCTGGCGCCGGCGGCCGGGGCCTCCTGGACCAAGTCCACCCAGCTTCCCCCGGCCAACAACGACCCTGTGACCGGGCTGGAGGACGACGTCGAGTACCTGGTCCAAGCCCAGGCCTACGACGTGGCCGGCAACACCACCACCGTGCCCACGGGCAACCTCTTCCGCCTGGACCTCTCCTGCCCGACCGCCTTCGTGCAGTTCCCGGCCAACAATTCGCGCCAGAAAGCCCTCACCACGATCTCCGGGACCGCGCGCGACAACCTGCCGGCGCGCTACAACGTCTCGTACCCGCAAGTGCGCATCGTGCGGCCCGGGCCGCAGTACTGGAAGGATGGGACCGGCTGGTGCCTGGACACCGACATCGCCCCGCCCTGCTCGGCGCCCGACACCTGGAACGTGGCCATCGACTCCTCCTCCTCCGGAAGCGAATTCACCTGGCGCTATACCCCGGGGGCCCCGGGCCTGGTCTGGCCGCAGTCCAACGGGGGCTTGCGCGTGGACGTCAGGGTCCAGGACGAGGCGGGCAACTACAACACCGTGAGCTCGACCTTCAGCTACGACTCGGTCGTGCCCAACTCCTACATGAATTATCCTCCGAACCAGAGCGGCTTGCGCTACTCCTCGATGACCGTGCTGTTGAGCACCGCCAGCGACCAGACCTCCCCGATCAACGCGGCCAAGGCCTTCCTGCGGGCCTGGTACGTGAGCGGTCCCGCCGACACCCCCGCCAACACGACGTACTATTACTACCCCTTCGACTCGACCCTCTGGCAGAAGCCCGTGCCGCCGTGGTGGTCCATGTCCGGCCCGGGCGGGGCGGCGGGCAACGTGAGCAACTGGTCCTACAGCGACGGGGGCTTGACGGCCCAGCCCTCGGCTTCGACCTTCACCTGGGGCGGCGGGCTCCAGACGCTCCCGACCTTCAACGACGACGGCCAGGCGGTGGGCAACGGCCGCGCGTTCTACATCGTGACCATGGCGGAGGACGCGGCCGTGGGCCAGGGCGCGGTGGGCAACCAGCAGATCGTGCTCTCAACCAGGAGCTTCATCTTCGATAACCTGGGTCCCGAGTCCGGCCCTATGAAGCCCGTGCCCAACCGCGCCTACAAGACCGGCTCCCTGGCGACGCTCTCCGGCACCTCGGTCGACCCGGTGAGCGCGGTGGCCTCGGCCCAGATCTCCATCAAGGACGAGGATCAGTCCCCGTCCCCGACCTGGTTCACGGGCTCGGCGGGCTTCCCCTACGCGGGCGCGACCGAGACCTGGCTCCCCGTCAGCGAGCTCCACGTCGCGTCCTGGACCTACTCGCAGGTCAACCTCGACTTCCAGAACCAGAGGCACTACCTGGTCCGCTCCTCGGCCACCGACGTGGTGCCCAACGCCGAGATCACGCCCGGCGAGTCGCGCTTCCTTTATGATACCGCCGAACCCAACTCCTCGGTCACCACCCCCGGCAACAACCAGACCAAGGACGACCAGTTGAAGCTCGTGGGCTTCGCCTCCGACCCCGGCGTCACGCCCTGCTCGGGCATCACGGCCGGCTTTGATATCGGGCGCACCTGCTCGGGAGTCTATCCCGGGGCCGCGCCGGTCTGGGAGGCCGGCAAGATCGAGCTGCGCGTGTTCCGGGACACCGAGCCCTACGACGCGGACTTCCTGGGCACGGGGCCCATTCCCTTCAACGCCGAGGACGACTCCGGCTTCTATTGGAGCGGCTCGACCTGGATTCCGGCCTTGGGCGCCCCCGAGGCGAGCAAATGGTTCGGGGTCGCCGTCGCGGCGGACGGGACCTACCAGTACTCCAATCTCGACTGCTCGATCAAAACCGTGCCGCCGGAAGTCTGCTGGAGCCGCGGCGCCGACAAATATTCCGCCTGGGTGCGCGCGACCGACAACGCCGGCAACATCCAAACGACGGTCATTTCGGCGGGCCCCTTGTTTAGAATATCCGCGCCGGCCGTCAGCTTCGAGGTGACGATCAGCCCCTCGCCCGCGATGGTGGCCGGGGCCCCCGCCACCTTGACCGTGAAGGCCAAGGACGCCCCCTCGGGCGGCGGCAACATCGCCTCCTCCTACGTGACCGACGGCGTCACCCGCGGCCCGGCCCACTTCTTCGCCGACGGCATCCCGGGCGGCCCCGAGGTCATGGGCGGGGCCGACGAGCTGCAGGGGCTGCCCGCGGCTTACTCCTTCATCGCGGCCGACAACGGCCAGAAGAGCTTCCCGGTCATGATCCGCAAGAACGGCTCGCGCACGGTGACGGTCCGCGACAGCATCGCCACCTCCATCACCGGCAACGTGAGCTTCGGCGTGACCCACTCGACTCCCGAGGCGGTGATGGTGATCGCCGACTACGCCCCGGGCCTGGGCGAGGACCACGCCCCCGGCGTGATGGCGGGAACGCCGGGACGCTCCGGAACGCCGCGCGCCTTCCAGGCCGGCTCGGGGATCACGCACCTGGTCCAGGTGGTGGATCATTTCTGGAACCTGGTGGTCACCTCGGCGGCCGTGGTGTATGTCACCGACTCCGATGACTATAACGGCGTGCTCAGCCCCGACGGCTACCTGGCCTTCGCCGGCTCGACCACCTTCACCCGGACCTACCGCTCGGCTTCCTCCGACGGGGTGAGAAGGACCAGCGCCACCGGGCAAGGCATCGCCAACGCCGCCAATCCCTCGAGCGCGGTGACGATCACGGCCAAGTCCAGGGACCGGCTCCTGGCCCTGCTGCCGGGCGAAGTTCGGATCCAAGGCAAGACCGCGGGCAATCCCGGCAAGTCCGACTCGGACTTGCCCTCGCCCCTCTACGCCGGGGCCATCACCACCGTGACGGTCTACGCCACGGATGATTTCTACAACACCGACGTCAACGCCGCGCCGACCTTGGCGGTCACCGCCGGGATCGTCAGCGATATCTACGCGACCTCCGGGACCGTCCAGTTCCTCCAATCCGGAACGACCCAGTTCTACCTGCAGGCGGTGAGCGCCTCGACCCACGTCGTCATCGCCCAGAGCACGTCGACGGTATTCGCCTTCAGCAGCTTCACGGTGACTCAGAATCCCTTCCGGGTCTGGTGGGACCGGCCGGTCAAGCTTCAGCTCCTGGCCCCGGGACAGGCGGGCGCCCCCGGGAAGAGCCCCTACGGCGCCAACCCCACCGACGGCGGCCGCGCGGTCGCCGCCCCGGCGACGCTGACCGCCGGCTCCACCTACAACTTCACGGTCAACATCGTGGACAGGTACTACAACGTGGTCCGCGGGACCACTCCTTTCATGGATGAGTTCAAGCTGCCGCCCTCGTCCTATAACTTCCTGACCGAACTGCGCTTCCCCACCGATCCCAATATCCAGGTCCGGGGGCTCGTCCTCACCCCCTACAAGGTCGGGCTCGTGGACGGGACCACCAATTACGCGGTGCCGCCGGTCAAGCGCCAGTCGGCTTTCCAGGTCATGGCGCGCGACGACACCGGGATGAAATACTCGACCGACACGGTGAGCGGCATCACGGTCAACGCCGGGCCGGCGATCAACCTGCAGGTTCTGATACCGGCCAACCCCGGGCCCTCGGACCCCGGCGAGCTGGCCGATGAAGGCGCGCCCACGGGCAAGACCGGGACTCCGGGGCCGCTCACCGCGGGCTCGACCTTCTACATCAAGGTCCGGTCCGCCGACCTCTACTGGAACCTGGCCAACGACAGCCGCCTGGTGCGGCTGGAGACCCCCAGCGATCCCTACGCGGAGCGAAAGGTCTCCGGGATCGACCCCTCCGCCACCGCCAACCTTTCCGCCGGGGAGGTGGAGTTCCAAGGCTTCGTGCCGGCCATCGCCACGGCTACCCTCCAAATCCGGGCCGTGGACGCCAGCGCCCTGGCGCAGAAGCTGACGACGCAAACCGTCACCAACGTCGTCGTCAGCTCGGGGGCGCCCGTCAAGCTGATCGTGGTCCACCCCGGCGAGGTCTTGATCCCCGGCAAGACGGTCGCGCCCTTCGGCGTGGATGCGACCTTCGTCGCGACCCAGACCGCGGGCCAGCCCTTCATCGCCGGGGTCTACGCCACGGACAGCCGCTACAACTGGGTCCAAACCGTGACCCAAAGCGCGATCAAATACACCACCGACGACGACGTGCCCGCGCCTTTCCAGGGGACCTTCGCCATGGCCAACGGCAGCGTCACGGTGACGGGGGTCCAGCTCTTCGCCGCCGGGGTGCGCAAGTCCTCGGCGACCGACCAGGACGCCGGGGCCCCGGCCCTGGCCGCGGCCCCGGAGCGGAGTCTGCCGGTCAAGGAGGGCAGTCCGGTCAAGATCCGCATACTCCTTCCCCCGGAGACCCGCAAGCCGGGCCTGGCTTCGACCACCGGCCGCGCGGGCCCGGCCTACTCCGTGCAGGCGGGCCCCTCCTTCGCCTTCAACGTGATCGTCGACATCGTCGACAATTTCTGGAACCTGACCCAGGGCGCCAGCCAGCACATCCGGCTCACCGCCAGCGATCCCTTCGCGGTGATCACGCCCTCCGACACCTTAGGCGCCCACCAGATCGCCTACACTTCCGCGACCTTCAACGTCTTCATGAAAAAGGCCGGGTCCGCCACCTTCTACGCCGAGATGTTCGACGGGGCGCTGGTTTCCCCGCCCTGGGTCTATGACCTAGGCAAGGACACCTCGACGACCTTCACGGTCAACCCCGGCCTGCCCGAGCGCCTGCTCATCAAGGTTCCGGGAGAGGACTTCAACCAGGGCTCGGCCTCCGGCAAGATCGGGACGCCCTCGGCCCAGACCGCGGGCGCCGTCTTCAACACCGACACGGGCGGCCTGCAGGTGGGGGTGGTGGACGCCTTCAAGAACCTGGTGCCGGGCGCGGCCGCCGAGGTCCAGCTCCAGACCCCGGACGACGGCTTCTCGACCATCGCGACCACGCGCGCGGTGGACACGGGCACGGGCCTCGCCACGTTCAGCCCGGGCCAGGTGCTGATGCGCCGCGCCACCGACCAGCATTTGCGCGCGGACTGCTACGGCTGCTCGCTCTTGTCCGACGTCAAGTCCTCGACCTTCACGCTCCTGCCCGCGGCCCCCGTGGGACTCCAGGTCGTGCTGCCGGGCATGACGACCAACGGCGGCGGGGGGATTTATCCTAACGGCGGGTTGACCAGCGCCGTCATCACCACGCAGACCGCGGGCGTTCCCTTCAACGTCACGGTGAACCTCGTGGACCAGTTCCTCAACATCGCCTACAACGCCGGAGTCGCGGCCTCCTCCGACGTCTACGTGATGACCAACGACGGCTACGACATCCATCCCAGCACGCTCCCCCTCGTCGGCGGGACGCGCTTGTTCACGGGCGCCAATTCCCTGACTTTGGTGACCAAGACCACCGCGGCCGCGGTCTCGGCCTACGCGACCGGCGATTGGGCCAACACCCTGTGCACCGGCAACTTCGACAACAAGTGCCGCACGGAATTCCCGGCCGGCATCAGCCGCCGGTTCAAGGTCTACGCCGGGCCCGCCGCCCGCCTGCAAGTCATCCTCCCGGGCGAGACCGCCGTCGGCGGCAAGTGCGCGGAGGCCGAGTGCCGGACCCTGCTCGCCTCCGAGGGCCCCGCCGGCAAGAACGGCCTGCCCTCGGCCTTTACCATCACCGCCCCCGCGCCGTCTCCCTTCTCGACGCTCGTCAACGTGACGGACCGGTTCTGGAATATCGCCACCGAGCGCACCGGCTCGATCCAGGACACCAACCCGCCCGCGCTCATGCCCGCGGTCCGGGTGCGCGCCCCCATCGACCCGGGTGTCGCGGCCAACGTGCAGACCCTCTTCGACGGGAGCCAGGTCTACGGCGTGGCGCCGCGGCTGGCCGTGCCGATCAACGCCGTCGTCTCCTCCTACACGGTGGTCG
>CAYJXJ010000115.1:0-14704 GCA_964374095.1 uncultured Elusimicrobia bacterium | reverse complement strand
TCGACATCGCCCGCGAATTCACGCGCAACTGCCGGGCGCTTGGCATCGTGATCCACGGGACCTTCATCATCGGACTGCCGGGCGAGACCCACGAGACCATCGAAGAGTCCATCCGCTTCGCCTGCGCCCTGGACGTCGATACGATCCAGGTTTCCCTGGCCGCGCCGTACCCGGGCACGGAGCTCTACCGCCAGGCCATGCGCGAGACGTGGTACGACTCCAACGCCCTGGTCCGCAACGATGGGACCCAGTCCTGCACCATCTCCTACCCGCATCTGGATTCCGCCCGGATGGCCGCCGGCGTCAAGCGCTTCTACACCCGCTTCTACTCCCGCCCCGCGCCCATCTGGAGAATGCTCAAACAAATGGCCCGCGATCCCCAGGAGCGCCGCCGCCGGCTACGGGAGGGGGCGGAGTTCCTCCGCTACCTGCGCGGCCGGGACGAGCCCGGGTCCCCGTCCGCGCGGGAATCCAGGGACCGCGCGCTCGCCGGCACCGCGGCCTAGCCCCCTCCGGCCATGTGGGAGGGGACCGCTCTGATATTCGCCGGGGGCGCGCAAGCCGTTGCCGTCTTCACCGCGCTCTTCGGCGTGACGGCCGCCCTGGCGGCCCGCCGCGTGCTCGCGCCGCGCCGTCGCCCCCCGCCCCCTTCGGGAACGCCGGATCCTCTGCCGCCCGTCACGATCTTGAAGCCCCTCAAGGGCAAGGATCGGGGCCTCTATCAAAACCTCGCCAGTTTCTGCCGGCAGGATTATCCGAATCTCCAGATTCTTTTCGCGATCGACGCTCCGGAGGACCCGGCCCGCGGCGTGGTGGAGCGCCTCAGGGCGGACTTTCCCGCCCTGGATATCGGCCTCGTTGTCTCCGGCCGCCGGATCGGCTCCAACCCCAAGATCAACAACCTGGCCAACGCCTACCCCTCCGTCCGCCACGGCCTTATTCTCATCGCGGATTCCGACGTCCGCGCCGAGCCCGATTTTCTCAGGCGCGCCGTCGCCGCGATGCGCGATCCCCGCGTGGGCTTGGTGACTTCCTTTTATCGGACCGCCGCCGGCTCGGGCCTCTGGGGTTCGCTCGAGGCCCTGGCCATCAACGCCCATTTCCTCCCGCAGGCGGCGGTGGCGGCGGCCTTCGGGATGCGCTTTGCCATGGGAGCCGCCATCCTCGTGCGCCGGGAAGCCTTCGACGCGGTCGGGGGGTTCGGCGCCCTGGCCGATCACATCGCCGATGATTTCGAACTCGGCCGCCTGATCCAAGCGTGGGGTTATGAGCTCGCCTTCGCCGAGCCGATGGTCGACGTCATCCCCGAGGTACGTTCCGGGTCGGCCTACCTGCGCCATCACATCCGGGAGAGCCGGGTCATCCGCCTCTGCTCGCCCGGGGGCTATGCCGGGATGGCGCTCCTGCACGGGTTCTCCCTGTTGACGCTCAAGTGCCTCCTCCTCGGTCCCGACGCCCTCAGCCTGACCTTGGCGGCCTGCGTGCTCGCGGCCCGGGGCTGGGCCACGCGCGTCGCCGACCGGGCGCCGGGATCGCCGGCCTTGTCGCCCGCCGCCTACCTGCTGCTTCCGGTGAGCGAATGGGCGGCCTTCCTCGCCTGGGTTTTGGGATTCAGCTCGAACCGCGTGCTATGGCGGGGCGTGGTCTACGCGGTCCATCGCGACGGAAAGCTGACGCCGGTAGGCACCTAGGGGTTCGCGATGCGGTGGTTCGAGAAGGCCGTGGTGGCCGCGTGCCTGGCCACGATGGGACTGCTGCTCTTCAAGCTGGACCCGGGCCGGGTCTGGACGAACCTCGCCCAGGTCGGCTGGGGTCTTGTCCTGATCGTGCCCTTGCACGGCATCGACCAAGTCCTGAACGCCTATGGTTGGAGGTTCGCGTTCTCCGCGGGCGGGGATCAGGCGCCGCTGGGGCGCTTGCTGGAAGTCCGCGTGGCCGGGGATGGGGTCAATTACCTGACTCCCAGCGCGACCATCGCCGGAGAAATCATCCGCCCGGGAATGCTGGGGGACTTCGGGACCTCCGAGGCCCGTATCGCCAGCGTGGTCATCGCCAAATTCACCCAGGCCCTGTCCCAGGCCCTCTTCGTCCTGTTCGGGATCCTGTTCATCGCGTGGGCTCGGATTCCGTTCGCCGAGCGCGCCCGCGAATGGGCCCATTGGGCGGCGGGCGCGCTGGCGGCCCTGCTGCTGGCCATGCTCGTCTATGGCCTGGCGACCCGCAACCGCCCGCGGGCCGCCCGCGGCGCCTCGGGGGGGGGCCCCTGGAGCCTGTCCTCCCTGCGCGGCGAGATCGGCGGCTACCTCCGCCTCAATCCGGGCCGATTCATCATGTCCACCGCGTTATTTTTGGCCGGCTATCTCAGCGGCGCCATCGAGGCCTACGTCATTTGCGCCTTCCTGGGCCTGCCGATCACCGTGAGTTTGGCGCTGGCCATCGAGATCCTATCGACCTTCGTCGATGGGGTGACTTTCATGGTCCCGGCGAAAGTCGGGACTCAGGAAGCGGGCAAGACCGCCATCTTCGCGGGGCTGGGCCTCCCCGCCAGCGCGGGGTTCGCCTTCGGCGTGATCCGCCATGTCCGGGAGCTTGCCTGGGCCGCGGCCGGATTCCTGCTCTACGCCCGCCATCAACGCCGCGTCGCCGCCGGGGCCGACGAAGTCCGGGCGCCCTTGAATCCCGGCCCGGTCTCCATCCGGCGGTGATCGCCGGCGCCTATGCCGCGTTGGGCCTTCTCTGCGCGATCCTCTACCTGCCGGCGCTCCAAGGGGAGTTTCTGCTCGATGATCTCTTCACCATCGTCCACAATCCGATCCTGGCCGACGCCGGGCGTTGGCATCGCTACTTCCACGATCCCGCCGCGCTCAGCGCCGCTCCCGGGCTCTCCAGCCTGATTTGGAGGCCGCTGCTCGGCCTCAGCTACGCCGTGAACAGGGCCCTGACGGGTCCCGGGGCCGCGGGGTTCCACGCCCACGACATACTCGTCCACGCCGCCAACGCCGCGCTTATCGCTCTGCTGTCGCGCCGCTGGACCGGCCCCGGCCTCCACAACTGGCTCGCGGCCGCTCTTTTCGCCGCGCACCCCGCCCAAGCCCAGGCCGTGGCCTACGCCGGCTCGCGACCCTCGACCCTCTCGGTTCTGTTCGGATTGTCCTGCCTCTGGGCTTGGGTGAGCGGGGGGCGCCTGCGACGCCTGGCCCTGCCCGCCTATAGCGCCGCTTTGCTGACGAAGGAATCCTCAGTATTTTGGCTCCCGGTGCTATGGCTCGCGGATCGCATGAGGCCGCCGTCGACTCGGGCCCGCTCGAGCGCCTCGGGGCTGCTACCTTTGGTCGCGGCAACGGGAGCCTATGCCGCCTGCCGATGGCTCGTCCTGGGCCAGTTCGCCCAGCGCGGCCCGTGGGGCGGTTCGTGGGAAACGCACGCGCCCCTGGCCGTCCACGGACTCTTCAAAACGGCGTCCTTGGCGGTGTGGCCGGTGGGATTGCGGGAGCCCTACGGGTTCCTGCTCGGGCCTCGCTTCGCTTTGGAGTCCGGCGGCATGGCGCTGGCCTTCGTTGGAATTATGGCCGCGGCCTTCTTCGGGTGCCGGCGCGGGCGGGTGTGGGGTTTCGGGTTGGCCTGGTTTCTGTTGGGTCTGGCCCCGGTCTCTAACGTCGTGCCGTTCGGCGCCTTGGCCGCCGACCGGTATCTCTACGCGCCTCTCGCCGGCCTGTGCCTGGCGGCCGCCGATCTCCTGCGGCGCCGGCCGGGGCGCGCCGCGGCGCTCGCGGCGGTCCTCCCGTGGGCGTGCCTGCATAATATCTCGGCCCAACTGGCGTGGCGCAGCGGTTTTGGACTGGCGCTCGAGGCCCGCCACGAGGCGCCGTGGGATCCCTATCCCGGCTTGAGGCTCGCCGCCTATTATTCGGGGTGGGGCATGCTGGGGCATGCCGAACCCTTGGCCCTAGCCGCCCTCCGTCCCGACGTCGCGCAGGAGGTCCGCCTCCTGGCCTACAAACGCCTCGCCCTCATCCACGCCCGCGCCGGCCGGGCCGCGGAGGCCGTGGCGGTTCTCAAGACCAGCCTGGCGGAGAACCCGCGTCAGCGGTCGGCGTGGCGCATGCTGGGACAGTTGGCCCGCGCGGCCGGCGATCCGGACCTCGAGCGGCGGGCCGCCATCGAGGCGGACAAGAGTCGTCCATGATCCCCCGCGCCCGCGGACTTGCCGCGTTGTGCTTCCTGATCGCGGTGAGCGCCTTTCTGACGCCCGTCGTCAACCCCGACCTCCATTGGCACCTGAGCGCGGGCCGGCTGATATGGGTCTCCGGGTCCATCCCCCGCCAAGACTGGCTCTCCCACACCCGCCTCGGCGCCCCCTGGACGGACATTGAGTGGCTCTCGCAAGTCGCCCTCTACGCCTGCCGGCACGCGGCGGGCTGCGCCGGGATCATCGGCTTGCGCGTCCTCCTGCTTTCCCTTGCCCTCCTGGCCACCCTGCGCCGGCTTCCCGTCGGCGCTCCGGGGCTGCTCTCCATCGGGGCGCTCTGGTTGGGCGCGGGCCTGCTGCCCTCTTCGGACGCGCGTCCCGAGAATTGGTCGCTGTTGTTCTTCGCGGCGCAGGCCCTGGCACTGGATCGCGGACGGACCCTGCCCGCGAGAGGACTTCTCCCCGCGACGGCGCTGGGCTACGCCCTGTGGGCCAGCCTGCATCCCGGGTTCATCTTCGGATTGGCCCTGATCGGATTGGAAACAGCGGGAGCGGCCTGTGAGAAGCGCGGGAGCGGCCGCCTGAATTCCCGGGTCGGCGAGCTGGCGCTGACCGGGGCCGTCGGGGCCGTCGCGGCCCTGGCCAACCCCCATGGATGGCGGGTCTATGGGGTGGCGGCGGAGCATATCTCCTGGCTCGGGTTCCTGAGCGGGACGATCTCGGAGTGGACGCCCCCCGGGCTTGAGATCGGGGGGTACTGGCCCTTCTGGATCCTGGCCGCCGTCGCCGCGCCCGTGCTGGTGCGCCGGGTCCGGCAGGGCGAAGCGGGGGCCTGGAGCTCGATATTGGCGGCGGCGTTCTTTCTATGGTCCGCGCTTCGCCACCGCCGCAACGTCCCTTACTTCATGATCGCCGCCTTGCCGAGCGTGCTCGCGGGCTTGAAAGTCTCCGCGCGGGCGGGGGGGCCGGCCGCGGCCGCGCTGACGGCCCATATCGCGTGGTTCGCCTGGGGCGCGATGCTCCCGGGTTCCCCCTGGCCTTGGTGCCTCGAACCGGGTCGCCGGGCCGCCGACTTTCTCGAGGCCCATTCCCGGGACCTGGGCGGCATGAAGCTCTATCACGGCTGGGGTCTGGGCGGCTATTTCGGCTGGCGCCTGTACCCCGTCTACCGGGTCTTCTTCGATGGCCGCTATATTTTCCACGGTCTGCTTCGGGAGAGTCTGGAGGCTCGAGCCGACGGGGCCTGGGAGCTCTTTCTTGACCGGCACGGCGTCGATCTTGCGGTCTTGCGCGCCGGAGGCCCGGAGTCGTTGCTCATGCCCCGCCGGACCTGGGCGGTCCTCCATGCCGCTGGAAAAGACGTGATCTATGCCCGAGTCTCGGCCCTGCCCGCGTCCCTACGGCGACGCCTCAACCCGGGGCGTTCCTGGACCAGGCCCCGCCCCTTTCCGGCCTAGGGCATCAGGTCGTCCGAGCAGGCCTGCACGTTGCAGGAGAGCGTGCCCGGCGGCGCGATGTAGGTGATGACGTAGGCGCCGTAGATCGCCGGGGTGGGGGCGTTGCGGGTCATCGTGAGGGACCAGGACGGCGTGGTGGTATTTGTCAGGGCGCTGGCGGTGAAGTATTTCATGCTGCCCAGGTTGACGTCGAATGAGGTCGCGGTGATCGCCCCGGAGAGGTAAGTCCCGTTCTTGGCCAGGTAGCGCTCTTGGGCGCCCTTGAGGCCGGAGATCCACTGGAATCCTTCGGCGCTCTTGCCCTTTTCAACGACTTTGAAGTACTGGGGCACCGCGATCGCCGAGAGGATGCCGATGATGAGCACGACCACCAGCAACTCGATCAGGGTAAAGCCCCTTCGGGGCCTTGCGAAAGCTCGATTCTTCATGGGTCTCCTCCAGACACGGCCGCTACCCTTAGTGTAGCAGGGTGGGGATGGACAAGGCATGGGCGATTTGTGTGCAAAATGTGAATTAGGCGCCGGGTGTCCGGTTTTGTATCATTGCCCCCATGCCGCGGCTTCTAATCATCGAGGACGACCCGCGCATCATCGAGGCCATTGAGCGCAGCCTCGGCCTCCTGCCGGGCTTTTCCATGGAGTCATCGCGCGAACCCGAGGCCGGCCTGCGGCTGGCCCTGCGCTCGCGGCCGGACCTCATACTCCTTGATATCCGTCTCCCGGGCGGAGACGGCAGGAATATCCTCAAACGCCTGAAGGACAACGCGGCCACGCGCGATATCCCCGTCATCATGGTCACCGGGATGTCGGCCGAAGGCGACAAGGTCCTGGGCTTGAATCTCGGCGCCGACGACTACGTGGTCAAGCCTTTCGGCGCCATGGAGCTGGTCGCGCGCATCCAGGCCGTGCTGCGCCGCTACGCCCCCCAAACCGGCGGCCAGACGGTCGACGCCCGGGGGCTCGAGATGGACCTCCAGAACCGCTCCGCGCGCCTCCATGGGCGGGCGCTGCGCCTCCAGCCGCGGGAGTTCCAAATCCTCTTTCTGCTCGCATCGCAGCCCGGCCGCGTGCGCGGCCGCGCCTACCTGATCGAGAATTCCTCGTCCTACGGCCTTCCCGTGGCCACGCGCAGCCTCGATACCCACATCAAGAATCTGCGGCGCAAGCTGGGAGACCGGGGCGCCCGTCTCATCGAGACCGTCCCCAAGCTGGGCTACCGCTTCGGCCCGGCCCCATGACCCCGCGGCCGGCGCCTTTCGAGGAACGGCGCAGCACGTACTTCGCCTTCCAGGGCTTGCTGATGTCGGTGCTGCTCCTGTTGGTCCTTTCCGGGGGAAGCGCGATTCCCGACCGGCTGACGCGGCTGTTCGCCTTGGCCTTGGTGCTGGGGGCCAGCCTCATCGTGGTCAAGCTCGTTGCGGCCGCGACTCTGCGCCTGTGGTGGTTCCAGGCCGGGATATTCGTGGGCGACGCCGCGCTGGCCTCCATCACCCTGCATTGGACGGGAGCCCGCGCCGATCTCTTTTTGATCTATCTTCTCATCGTCCTGGGAACGGCCCTGACGCGCGACGTCGGGCAGAGCCTGGCGGTGGCCGCGGTAACCTCCGCGCTCTACCTCGCCGACAGCTGGCATCCGACGCGGGGGTTCCCTCGGGACAGCGTCTTCTGGCTGCGCATCATGTTTCTATGGGTCAGCTCTTCCTTATTAGCGATCCTCTCGCGGGATTCGCATCAAACGCAGGATGAGGCGGATCGAGAGGCGCGCGCCCGGCAGACGGAGACCGAACGCCTCGCCAGCCTGGGGCAGCTCTCCGCCGAAGTCGCCCATCGCATCAAGGGCCCGCTCACCACCATCCTCGTCAACGCGGAGGTGCTGGAGCACCGCCTCAAGCTCGGGGCGGCGGACTCGGCCCAACTGCGCCAGATCCGCGACGAAGCCGGCCGGTGCAAGGAGATCCTCAAGAACCTCCTCGATCTCGGCCGCATCGAGGAGATGGACCCCGTCGCCATGGACCTCCGGGATTCCGTCCGTTCGGCCCTCGATTCGATCCGGCCGCAGGCGCGGCAGCGGGGCATCGAGTTGGCGGTGGGAGGGTTCGAGGAGCCGGCTCGGGTGCATGGGGACCCTTCCCTGCTGCACGAGGCCGTCGCGGCCCTCCTGCAGAACGGGATCGACGCCCTGCCGCGCGGAGGGCGCCTCTCGCTGCGGCTGGAACGCGGTCAACCGCACTCCCTCGAGATATCCGACAACGGCCGCGGGATCCATCACGAGGTGCTTGGGAAGATCTTTCGCCCCTACTTCACGACCAAGAGCGGCGAGGGCTCGGGGCTCGGGCTCTCCGCGGCCCTGCGCATCATCCAGAAGCATGGGGGCGAGATCACGGCCCGCAGCGAGGGGCCGGGGCAGGGCGCGGCCTTCACCCTCCAACTGCCCGCGCTGGGGGAGCCTCCACAAGCCCGACGCCGGCGGCCTCGACCGCGGCCCTGACCTTGGGGCTCGTCAGGGCCCTGAGCTCGGTCAGGCTCTGGTGCGTCGCGGTCGGTCCCGCGATGGCTTCGCTGTCGGCTTGGGACGAAGGATGGCAGTAGATCTCGGTGAGCCCCGGGGGCAGCCGGGGTATGATCCAGAGCAGGTAGTCCTCGGTCATGCGGCCCGAACGCAGCAGGCCCAAGGTGCGGTCGGGGATCTCGAGCCCGTGCCCGCGCCGCCGCAGGTAGCGGCGCAAGGCCCCGAAGACGCCTCCCTGCACTAGCCCGGAGACCGCGCCTTCCAGGTCGTAGCCGAGGCTGAGCCCCAACTCGCCCCCGGTGAGGCGGATGCGACCGATGCCGTGGCGCGCCGCGAGCCTGGCCAGGAGCGGGAAAACCACCGGATGGACGTGGATATTGAGGTGCCCGTCCACGTGGGTGGGCGTGATCCCCCAAGAGAGGCAGGTCCGGATTTGGCCCTCGATTTCGCCTTCCAGCCACGCCCTCAGCTTGCGGTCGAAGAAGAAACGCCACCCATGGGCCGCGGGACGGTCCCGGCAAAGATCCAGGTGCAGGCCGACCCCGAGCCCGGGGTTGTCGCGGGCCAGCCGCACCGCTTCGGCCGCCGCCGAGCCGCGCACCAGGAGGCTGGCGAAGCGCAGTATGCCTTCGCGGTAGGCCACGGCGACGGCGCGGTTGACCTCCGGGCTGCAGCCGAAGTCGTCGGCGGTGACGATGAGGCGTCGGGTGGGGTTCACGAGGCTCAGTACATCGTGTCGGGGCTGACGATCTGCACCCGGTATATCGGCGGTTGCACGAGAAGGGGGTTGACGATGTCGGCGCTCACCGTGATCGTGGGCATGTTGGCGTCGGAGCTGGTGCAGGTGCACGGGGGCGTGGCCGGAGCGCAGGTGTAGGCGGGGCCGAAAGCGCCGGCGGGCAAGGTCGTGCAGGCTCCGGCTCCGGTTTGAGCCCAGTTCGAGATCATGCGCGCCAGGACCGCCTCATCGAGCTTGCGGTGGGTGCTTCCCTGCGCGACTCGGGAAGCGAGCCGGTACTGCATGAGCACGATGCTCACCATCCCGGCCGCGAGGATGGAGATGATGACCGTCGCCACCAGCACATGGATCATGATGGAGCCCCGCGGCGAGGCGAGCCGGCGCATCCCCCTAATCCACGAGGTTTCCATAGTGCTTGTTCGTCCGAATCTTCGTGTCGATCTTGAGATTGGGAGTGACCAGCACGTCGGCCGCGCCCCGTGCATCGGCTGCGGCCTGGCTCCCGGCGGATTTGGTGGCGGGCGTGGACTCCCCGACCGTGAAATGCAGCTCCACGCCGTCGGACCGGCGGATGAAGATTCCGGGATACGGGGGCGTGGTCACGGTCCTGTAGACCCTTCTGGCGATGACGGTTGTGGTGTTGGGCAACACGGAAGCCGCGCCGCAGGCCGGCTCCCCGGGAACGGGAGGGGGAGGGTTGCAGTTCGCGGGGGTCCAACCGTGGCGAAAGAGCGTGGGTTTGGCGGGACTCCCGGCGTCGGCGACGCAGAACTTGAAGGCCTGGACGGGCGGCCCCGACGGCCCTCCGTCATGGACGTTCACGCGGCCACCGCCGGAATCCCACGGGAGACCCGTGCCACCCGCGATCCTCGAATAATTTTGGCAGATCACGAGCGTGTCGTCCCCGGCGTCGAGGGCCGGTGAGACGATATAGGTGGCGTTCTCGATCTCCTTGTGCATGCCCTGCAGGGAGAGAAGGGTCCACTCGCTCACGCCGCCGCGCATGGTGGTCTCGATGTGAGAGCGCACCATGGCCGCGGCGACGGCCATCACCCCCAGGACCACCAGGCTGGTGAGACTGGCGGCGATCATCAACTCGATAAGGCTGAAGCCCGCCGCCCCACGGGATTTCATTGCTCGTTCCATGTCACGCTCACGCTGATCCGGGGCACGGGACTGTTCGTAGGCCCTCCGGCTCCGATGGTCTGAGGATAATCCACGTAGTATTTGAGCTTGGCCCCGTAGCCGTCCTTGAACCAGTCCGGCAGTATCCCCGTGACGGTGTGGGTCCCCTCCGCCAGGGCGTAGCAGCTGGCCGCGCCCGGATCGGAGTCGCCACAGGAGTCGAGTATCAAAGGCGCCGATCCCACATTCTCGGTCAGGTACCAGGAGCTGGCCGTGTTCCGGGAGTTCGGGCCGCTGGAGATCGTGAGCGGGTCCGTCCAGCCGATGTTGGGGGCCGCGAACCCCTTGAGCCGCTCGGTGAGCTGGCGCGCCCCCTCATCGGCGATGACGCGCCGCAGGCCGCGCGCCCCCCCGCGCTTGGCCGACAGGGCGATGCTGAAGACCGCGCTGGCCATGATCGCCGTCAAGAGCATCGCGATCGCCACCTCCATCAGCGTGTAGCCCCGCCGGCCGCGCATGCCCCCCCCTCAGTACCCCGTCGGGGAGAGGGCGCCGCCCGCCGCCCCCATCTCCCCGTTGACGTCGACCGCGTAGCCCCAGTTGACGTAGGGGACGACATTCGTCCCCGGCCTGGCGCCGCTCTTGCGCTTGGCGCAAGCGACCCACTGCCGCGACTTGTCCAGCCCCGACACGGCGCCGCAGGTGGAACTCGCGGCCGCGGCGCCGTTGGCGGCCTCGAAAGTGTAGGGCTTGTCCGGCCACATCTCCCGCGGGATGTAGCGGCACGCCGCCAGGCAGCAGACCCCGGAGCACGCGGAGGGGCCGCCGCAATCGTCGTCGTTGCAGTCCTCGATGATGGTCCCGGTCAGGAAGGCGTTATTGTTGTCGATGGACCGGGAGATGTTGCCGCTCCCGATCGCGCGCAGCATGACGACGGCGTCGTCGGCCTTGGCGCGCTCGCCGGCGGCCATGAACTGCGGGATGGCGAAGGCGGCGACGATCCCCAGGAGGACCACGACGATCAGCATTTCGACCAAGGTAAACCCGCCTTCCCGCCCCGTCATGCCTCCTCCGTCAATACCCCACCGCGCCCGGCGCGCCGCCGGAGACCCCGACTGCCCCGTTGACGTCCACGGCGTAGCCCCACCCGTTGTAGGGTTCGGTGTTGGTCCCGGGGTTGGCCCCGGTCTTGCGCTTGGCGCAGGCCACCCACTGGCTGGACGCGAGCCCCGTCACCGCGCCGCAAGACGAGCTGGCCGCGGCCGCGCCGTCGTTGGGCCGAAAGTTGTAAGCCTTGTTGCTCCAATGCTGCGCGGTCAGGTACTTGCACCGGATGAGATTGCACGCGTCGGTGCCGGTGCAGGCGCCCGCATTGCAGGCATCGGTGAGATCGCTCCCCGAGAGAAAGGTGTTGTTGTTGGCCATGGCCCACATCCGGTTGGCCGCTCCGATCGCCTTGAGGGCCGCGACCGCGTCGTCGGCCTTGGACGACTCGACCGACCTCAGGTATTGGGGGATGGCGAAGGCGGTCAGTATGCCGATGAGGAGGGCCACGACCATCAACTCAAGCAGCGTGAAGCCCCGCTCCCCGTCGGCCATTCCCCCTCCCTACTTTCCCATCGTCGACATCTTGAAGATCGGCAGAAACACCGCCAGGACGATCGTGCCCACCACGGCGCCGATGAAGACCACCATGATCGGCTCGATGATGGCCGTGAAGCGCCGCGTGAACTGCTCGATCTGCTCCCGATAGAATCCCGACAAGGTCACCAGCATGTCGGGGAGCTTGCCCGACTCCTCGCCCATGAACATCATCTCCGTGACCAGGGGCGGCAGCACCCCGGTTTTCTTGAAGGCCCCGGAGATGGATTTGCCGCTGGCGACGTCGTTCTTGACGGCCTTGAGGAAGCGTTGGACGATCAGGTTATTGCCGAAAACTCCCTCCAGGACCGAGATGGCGTTCAAGATGCTCACCCCGCTCTCGATGAGGGCCGAGAGGGTCGTCAGGAGGCGTTCGACGAGTATGTTCATGACGAATTGGCCGAAGAAAGGGGTCTTGAAGACCAAATTCCACTTGGTGACGTTGCCGGCGTCGGTCGCGGCGTAGGCCCGCCAGGTCATGGCCGCTCCGACGACCGCGAAGATAAGCGCCACGAAATGATTCACGACGAGATCCGAGAATGCGATGATCGCCGCGGTCAGGGGCGGGAGCTTGACCCCGAAACTCGTGAAGATCTCGGAGAATACCGGAACGATTTTGACGATGAAAAACCCCAAGACGCCCATGGAGATGACGAACAGGATGGCCGGGTAGGCCAGCGCCGTGATGACCTTGCCCTTGAGCTCGGCCTGGGCCTGCAGGTAGCTCCCGATCTGCTTGAGGGATTTCGGGAGCTGGCCTCCCATTTCGCCGGCCTGCACCAGCGAGACCCACAGGGTGTCGAAGGCCCGGGGATGGCGCTCGAGGGATTTATACAGGGCGGTGCCGCTGGCCACGTCCTTGGTGACCTGGGCGAGGGCGGCCTGAAGCCCCTTGGAGCTGGAGTGCTCGCCCAAGAGCGAGAGGGCGCGCACCAGCGGGACGCCTCCGTTGAGCAGCGTCGCGAGCTGTTCGGCGAAGAAGACCAGGTCGCGCTCGGCGACGCCGCCCGACTTGAGTTCGCCGGACTTGCCGGTGAGCGAGGAGCGCGCGCTCTTGTCCGAGGTGATCGAGAGGATGAAATAACCCTTCCCCTGGAGGGCGCTGATCGCGTCGTTCTCGTCGTTGGCCTCGAGGGCCCCGGAGATCGTCTCGCCCCGGCTGTCCTGCACGGTGTAGGAAAAGCGTCCCATAGGGTCACTCCATCACGGTGACGGAGAGCACCTCCTCGGACGTGGTCAGGCCCTTGATGACCTTGCGCCAGCCGCTGGCCCGCATGGTCAGGATGCCGGCCTTCTCCCCCGCCACCTTGAGCCGCGTCAAGTCGCCGCCGTATTTGTAGATGATCTCCCGCATCTCGCGATTGACCGGATAGACCTCGTAGATCGCCTTGCGGCCCGCGTAGCCGGTCCGGGCGCACTTGTCGCAGCCCTTGGGCTTGAAGAAGACCGTGGTGGCCGGGTCGGGCATCTCTTCGGGGTTGAGCATGGCCTCCTTGGTGGCCAGCGCGAACTCCTCCGGGGTGGGCTTGTAGTCCTTCCGGCAGTGGGGGCAGAGCAGCCGTACCAGCCGCTGGGCCGCGGCGAGGACCAGCGAGCCCGACAGCAGGAAGGGCTCGATGCCGAGGTCGATGAGGCGCACCACGGTGGAGAGGGCGTCGTTGGTGTGCAGGGTCGAGAGCACCAAGTGTCCGGTCAGGGCCGCGCGCAGGCAGGTCTGGGCGGTCTCCTGGTCGCGCACCTCTCCGACCAGGATCACGTCGGGGTCTTGGCGCAGGAAGGAACGCAGGGCCGAGGCGAAGGTGAGGCCGATGGCGGCGCGCACCTGGACCTGGTTGATCCCCTCGAGCTTGATTTCCACCGGGTCCTCGATGGTCATGAAGTTGAGCTCGGGAGTCTTGATGGTGTTGAGGACGGTGTTCAAGGTCGTGGTCTTGCCGGACCCGGTCGGACCGGTGAGGAAGATGAGCCCGTGGGGAAGTTCCGCCGCCTCCAGGAAGTGCTTCTTTTGCTGGGTTTCGAAGCCGACTTTCTCGATGTTGAGCTCGACGGCGCCTTTGTCGAGAAGGCGCATCACCAGCTTCTCGCCGAACACGGTCGGGCAGATGGAAACGCGCAAGTCGATGGTCCGGTTCTGGATCCGGATGGAGAAAGTGCCGTCCTGGGGGAGCCGGCGCTCGGCGATGTCGAGCTTCGAGAGAATCTTGACGCGGGAGACGACGGCCCCGAAGGCGTGCTTGGGCGGTGGCATGCGCTCGTAGAGCACGCCGTCGATGCGGAAGCGCAGCATCACGCGCTCGTCGTAGGACTCCAGGTGGATGTCCGAGCAGCGCTCGGCGATGGCCTGCTTGAGGACGGCGTTGACCAGGTTGACGACCTGCGCCCCTTGGGCGCCCGCGATCTCCTTGTCGAGGTCGAGCTTGGCGTCGTCGCTGGAGACCTCCTCGACGGCGCTGGGCCCGGCGCCCGGGTTCGAGGCCTCCATGGTCCTCTCGATGAGGCCCGCGCCTCCCGCGGTGTAGAATTCGTCGATGGCCTTGAGGATCTGGGTCTTCGTCGCCACGAAAGACTGCACCTCAAAGCCCGTCATCAGCTTGAGGTTGTCGAGCATGAGCATGTTGTCGGGGTAGGCCACGGCCACGGCCAGGACGCTCTCATCGAGGAACAGCGGCAGGACCAGGTTTTCCCGGGCGAAGCCCTCGACGATGACCTTCTCGAGGCCCTGGCCCTTCTCCACCTTGAGGATCTTGTTCTCACGGGAGGCGTAGGGCATCCCGAGCTGCCTGGCCACGGCCAGCGCGATGGCCTCCTCGTTGGCGAATCCCAATTTGATGACCGCTTCCCCGAACGGGCATTTGGCCTGTTGCGCGGTCTTAAGCGCCCGAGACCTCTGTTCCTCGGTCAGGACACTGGTCGCCACCAACAGCTCATCGAGCTGAACTTTCTGTGCCATACGCCTCCGGGCCCCCGCGGGGGGCCTCTCGAAAAGTATAACCGCCCCCTGCGAAATGTCAAGGCCGCGCCATTGACCTCCCCGCGCGAGATCGG
>CAYJXJ010000114.1:0-14757 GCA_964374095.1 uncultured Elusimicrobia bacterium | reverse complement strand
CGCAGCCGCAGGAGTCCGGGTGGGGTTGACCCTCCCGCCAGCCTTTCTCCTCCAGGCGGGTTTTGACCCAACACGGGTAGCACAGCATCAGACGGTTGATGGGCTTATTCTGGCCGCAGCGGCGGCAGGGTCCCTTGGAGGGGGGGCGGCGCTGGGTCAGCCGGGTCGGATCCTTCTCTTCGATGATTTCCGTATCGGGGGCGTCGATGATCGCGTCGGCCTTCATATTAGGGCATGACTCCTCGGTCGCAGGCCTTGCACCAGCCCGCGACCTTCCCGGAGAGCGCTCTCCGGGCCAGACGGACCGGCGTCCGGCAGCCGGGGCAGTAGACGTCGAGTCCCGCCAGGTCCACCCGCGGGTAGTCGCGCTCGAAGACCTCGCGGCCGCCGTAGCGCGGCTGAAGCCAGCGGCCGTCACGCATGCGCCGCGCCCCCCGCCGGGCGGTCCTTGAGCAGCTTCTCGAGTTCGTAGGGCAGGGAGAAGTGCACGTCTTCCTCCACGGTCTCGAATTCCGAGACGTCGACGACTCCGAACCGCTCGCGGCAATAGGCGACCGTCTCCTGGATGAGGACCTCGGGGGCGGAGGCCGACGCCGTCAGGCCCAGGGACTTGACCCCGGCCAGCCACGAATCCTGGATGTCGGCCGCGCGCTCGATGAGGTAAGAGCGAGCGCCCAGGGAACGGGCGACTTCACAAAGGCGCAGCGAGTTGGAGCTGTTGGGCGCCCCCAGGACCAGGATGAGGTCCGCGTGCGGCACCATCGCCTTGACGGCGTTCTGGCGGTTCTGCGTCGCGTAGCAGATGTCGTCCTTGGCGGGTCCCGCCAGGGCCGGGAAGCGCGCTTTGAGCGTCTCGACGATCTCTTGAGTATCGTCGAGGCTGAGCGTCGTCTGGGTCAGGTAGGACACCTTTGCGGGGTCGGGGACTTCAACGCGCCGCGCCTCTTCGATGGTGCCGACCACCTTGATGTGTTCCGGGGCCTCCCCGATGGTGCCGATGGTCTCGACGTGGTCGATGTGGCCGATGAACAGGATGGTATAGCCTTTGCGGGCCCAGGCCAGGGCCTCGAGATGGACCTTGGTCACCAGCGGGCAGGTGGCGTCGATCATGCGCAAGCGCCGCTCGCGGGCCTCCGCGACGACGGCCGGGCCCACCCCATGCGCCGAGAAGATGACCCAGGAGCCCGCGGGAACCTCGGAAAGCTCCTCGACGAAGACCGCGCCTTTTTCCTTGAGGCCGTCGACGACGAATCGGTTATGGATGATCTCGTGGCGGACATAGACGGGGCCGTCGCAGACCTCCAAGGCCTTTTCGACGACGTCGATGGCGCGAACGACTCCGGCGCAGAAGCCGCGCAGACGCGCCAAAAGCAGCTTTTCGATTTGAGGGCCGGCGGAGACTGGTGACGGGGGGTTCATGTTTTTTCCTTTCCTTCATGGATCGAGGCCGACGGGGTCGCTTCGGGCGCGTCGGGCGCCGGGTGACCGAGCCAGCGGCAGACTCGCTCGGCGATTTTGCGCGGCGAAAGCCCGACGGCCTCATAAAGGAGGTTCGGGGCTCCGTGGTCGACGAATTGGTCCGGCAGGCCCAGGGCCAGGAGCTTGGGAGTCTGAGGGCCGGTTCCGAGGGCTTCCAACACCGCGCTGGAGAAGCCTCCGGCGAGGACGTTGTCCTCCACCGTAACCAGGGGGGGGGTCAGTTCCGCCGCTTCCCGCAGGAGTTCGATGTCCAAGGGCTTCACGAAACGCATATTGATGACGCCCGCGGATATGCCGATGTCGTCGAGTCGCTGGGCGGCCTCCAGGGCGGGATGCACCCGGTTTCCGACGGCCAAGAAGGTAAGGTCGGAGCCCGCCCGCAGACGCACGCCCTTGCCCACGGGCAGAACGCGCGGCTCGGGGTCCATGGAAACCCCCACGCCCTGGCCGCGGGGATAACGTATCGCGGCGGGTCCTTCGAGGCTCAAAGCGGTGTGGAGCATGTGCTGGAGCTCGTTCTCATCGGCGGGGGCCATCACCGTGATGTGGGGGAGCATGCGCAGGTAGCTCAGGTCGAAGACCCCGTGGTGGGTGGGTCCGTCCTCGCCGACGAGCCCGGCGCGGTCGAGGCAGAACACCACCGGCAGACGCTGAATGCAGACGTCGTGCTCGATCTGGTCGTAGGAGCGCTGGAGGAAGGTCGAGTAGATGGCCACCACGGGCCGGTAGCCCTCGCAGGCCAGGCCGCCCGCGAAGGTGACCGCGTGCTGTTCGGCGAGCCCCACGTCGAAATAGCGCCGCGGAAAGCGGTCCCGGAAAACGTCGAGCCCCGTCCCCTCGGGCATGGCCGCGGTGATGCCCACGATCCGGGGATCGCGTTCGGCTTCGCGCAGGAGCGCCTTGGAGAAGACCGCGGTGTAGCTCGGCGGCGCGGGCTTGGGAACGGGAGCCTTGAGGAATTTGCCCGTCGGGATGTCGAATTTTTGGGGACCGTGCCAGGTGTATTGGTCGGCTTCCGCCGGGGCGTAGCCCTTGCCCTTCTTGGTGATGCAGTGCAAGAGGACCGGGCCCTTCATGGTTCTGATATGGGAGAGCACCTTGGCGAGCTGAACGACGTCGTGTCCATCGACGGGCCCGAAGTAGGCGAAACCCATTTCCTCGAAGAGCATGCCCGGGAACAGGAGGACCTTGGCCCGTTTGGCGACGCGCAGCAGGCCGGCGCCCCAGTGCTTGGAGAGGGCGAGCAAGCGCGCGACGGACTGCTCGGCGTTGCGCACCGCCCCCAGCGTCATCAGGCGGGCGAGGTAAGTGCCCAAGGCCCCGACCCGGTTGGAGATGAACATCTGGTTGTCGTTGAGTATGACGAGCAGGTCGCTCTGCACCATGCCGGCGTTTTGGAGTCCTTCGTAGGACTCGCCCCCGGTCATGCAGCCGTCGGAAACGATGGCCACGACCTTGTTCTTCTCGGTCTTGAGGTCGCGCGCCACCGCCATGCCCAGGGCGGCGGAGATCGCCGTGGAGGCGTGCCCGGCGCCGAAGGCGTCATACTCGGACTCCGCGCGCTTGAGAAAACCCGATATCCCTCCGAACTGGCGGATCTGGCGCAGGGCGTCCCGCCGTCCGGTGAGAATCTTGTGCCCGTAGGTTTGGTGGCCCGTGTCCCAAACCAGCCGGTCCTGGGGAGTATCATAGACGTAGTGCAGGGCCACGGTGATCTCGGTCGCGCCCAGGCTCGAGCCTAGGTGACCCCCCGATTTAGAGACGCAATCGAGTATGTGCCGTCGCACCTCGTCGCACACGTGGGGAAGCTGGCCGGGGGCGAGCTTACGCAGGTCGGCGGGCGAGGAAATCCCGGACAGAAGGCTGGGCGTTGTCTCGTGAGATTGAGAATGGCCGTTGGGTTGGGCTTCCATGGTCAGCGATCCCTCTCGATGACAAAATCGGCCAAGGCATGCAGCACCCCGGCGCGGGCTCCGAGGGGAGCGAGGGCTCGGTGGGCCGCCGCGACCAGGGCCTTGGCCTGGCGCCGGGCGTTTTCGAGGCCGTAAAGAGAAGCATAGGTCAGTTTGTTGTTCTCGCGATCCGACCCGCGCTTTCCCAGCTTGCTCTTGTCGCCGACAACGTCGAGTATGTCGTCGGCTATTTGAAACGCGAGGCCCAAGCACCGGCCGAAGGAGCGCAAAGCCGCGAGCTCCTTCGGCCGGGCCTTCGCCAGAATGCCTCCAGCCTCGAGGCTTGCCGTTATCAAAGCCGCCGTTTTTCCAATATGAATGCGTCGGAGGCGCGCTCGTAGGCCCCGTGTGCCGCCGTTGCCGTTTTTGTCAATTAGCCTTTCCGCTTCCATATCCTCCACCTGCCCGCCCACCATCCCCTGAGTCCCGGCCCCCCGCGCGATCGCTTGGATCAGACGCGAGCTGGCGCGGGAATCGAGCCGGGCCGCGGCGGCGTTGGAGGCCGCGGCTTCAAAGGCGTAGGTTAGGAGTCCGTCGCCGGCGAGGATCGCCATGGCCTCGCCGAAAACCTTGTGGTTGGTCTTGCGGCCCCGCCGCAAGTCATCATCATCCATCGCGGGGAGGTCGTCGTGGATTAGGGAATAGGTATGAATCATCTCCATGGCCGCGGCGGCGCCGAGCGCCCGGGGGGACTTAAGGCCGCAGCTCTCGGCGGCGGCCAGTACGAGTACGGGCCGCAGGCGCTTGCCCCCCGCGAAAATGGAATAGCTCATGGCTTTGCGGAGCGTTTCGGGCTCGCCGGACCGCCGGGAGAGCAGCCGGCGCAGCTCGGCGTTGACGAGGCGGCTGCGGGACTTCATGAATCCGGCGAGGCCGTTCACGCGATCACTTTTGGTCAGAGGCATGGCAGAAAGTCCTCCAGAAACCGGCCCAAGTTGAGCATGGCGCGGGAAGAGCGCCAGCCGAGGAGGGCGAGCCTAGGTAGGGCGAGCGGGTGCGCGCGCAGCAACCGCGGCACGGAGCCGGGAGTCTCGGGGTCCGGAAGCTCCCGGGGGAGAGACTCCGACACCGGGTCGAGCACCACCCGGGCGGCGAGAAACGCCACCCCCTTCCCAACGGCCCATTCCCGAAGCGCGGCCGACTCCATATCCACGGCCGCGCACCTGGTCCGTCGCCCCAGGTCGGCCTTGGCGGCCGGCGCGTGCACGACGGACTCGGAATCTGCGATCCTGCCGAAATGAAGCCGCAGTCCCCGGACCGCCGCGGCCTGCCGGGCCTTGTCGATGAGACCCTCGTCCTGGCTGCTGAGGTCGACGACGATGTCGCCCCGGAGTATGCCGGGCTGCAGGCCGCCGGCCAAACCCACGCTGATCAGCGTGTCCCACGGGGTCGGGTCCGGAATGCCGGCGAGAAAGACCTTTGTTTTTTCCGGCCCTATCCCGGTACGGACCAAAGTAACGTTTTGAGACGCGGCGAGCCTCGACCGCCTTCCCAGGGCGGCGGCCTCCCATCGCGTCGCGGCGCACAGGAGGATGCCGCGGGCGCCGATCCGTTCCGCCATGGCGGGGCTCATGCGGCGACCGGCCGCCGGGCGTGGCCGTGCTCGTGGAACCAATCGACCGCGGCCTTCAGAGCCGGGCGCGCGGGCGCGGGGGAGTACCCCAGTTCCCGCCGGGCCTTGCCGGAATCGAACCACATGTAATGACGGGCCATGCGCACCGCGTCCAGCGGGGCCCGCGGCTCCCCGCCGAAGGCGCGCGCGAAGGCGGTGTCGAGTACGCCGTAGGCGTAGGCCACGGCGTAGGGCGTCTTGAACGCGGGCCCCGGCAGGCCCGTCAGCTCCGCCAGAGTGTCCAGCAGTCCCTTGAGAGTGACGTTCTCGCCCCCGAGAATGTAGCGCTCGCCCACCCGGCCCTTTTGCGCGGCGAGCAGGTGTCCCTCGGCCACGTCGCGAACATCCACGAGGTTCAGGCCGGTATCCACGTAAGAGGGCATGCGGCCGTTCAGGAAATCGACGATGATCCGGCCCGTGGGGGTGGGCTTGATGTCTCCCGGGCCGACGGGTGTCGAGGGATTGACCACCACGACCGGAGCGCCCTCCTTGGCCAAGCGCATGGCCTCCAGCTCGCCCAGGTACTTCGACTTCTTGTAGTCGCTAACCAGCTCCTCGGGACGGGCGTAGTGGGAGTCTTCGGTGACGGGGCTGCGCCCGTCCGGAGGTCGGATCGCCGCCACGCTCGAGCAGTGAACGATTCGCTCGCATCCCTCCTGCCGTGCCGCGCGGATGAGGTTCACGGTGCCATCGACGTTTGAAGCGTATAGGCTTGCGGGCTCCGGCGCCCAAATCCGGTAGTCCGCGGCGACATGGAAGGCGTAGCGCGCGCCGCGGCACCCGGCGCGCAGCGCCGAAACGTCCCCGAGATCGCCTTCGATGAGCTCGACATCCAGGCCCGCGAGGTTGTCCCGGCGGCTGGCCTTCCGGACGAGGGTCCGCACCTTGAACCCGCGGGAAATCAGCGTCCGGGCCAGGCTGGCCCCCACAAAGCCCGTCGCTCCCGTCAGGAAGGCTGTGTCCATCCCCGGGCTACGCGTCCCTGCCGGATGCCGCGGTAACGGCCTCTTCGTAGGGACGGCCGGCTTGGCGAGGGTAGGCGCCCTGCGCCTTGCGCGGGCCCTTGGTGGTGGCGATGTCGACGACCATCTCCCAGAACTTGGGTAGGCTCGAGAACGCGTCGACCACGGCGGAGGGCTCATAGCCCACGTGGGCCATGCACTGCGCGCACTGGGGGTGGCCCGAAGCCCGGCCGTAGCGCGACCAGTCGGTCGTCTCCAAGAGCTCCCCGTAACTGGCGGCATACTCGCCGTCGGACATCAGGTAGCACGGCCGCTGCCAGCCGAAGACGTTGCGCAGGGGGTTGCCCCACGGCGTGCATTCGTAGTCCCGCTTGCCTTCAAGGAAATCCAGGTAGAAGGGGCTGTGGTTGAAGGCCCAGCCCTGGGTGCGCCAGTCCTTGAGCGCGGCGCGAAACCAGCGGCGGGTCTGCTCGTTCTTTAGGAAGAGCTCCTGCTGGGGGGCTTTTTCGTAGGCGTAGCCCGGGGAGATCATCATCCCGTCGACGCCCATCTCCATGCAGTCGTCGAAGAAGCCGCGGAATTCGTCCGCGTCCTCGCCTTGGAAGACCGTGGTGTTGGTCATGACGTTGAAGCCGCGTGATTTGGCGAGCTTGATGGCGTCGACGGCCGCCTTGTAAACGCCCTCCTTGCAGACCATGCGGTCGTGGGTCTTCTCGGCGCCGTCGAGATGGATGCTGAAGATGAGCCGGGCGGAGGGCGTGAATTTGTGCAGATGCTTCTCGAGCAGGATGGCGTTGGTGCAGAGGTAGAGGTACTTGCCGCGCTCGACCAAGCCCGAAACGATGCGGCCGATTTCCGGATGGATCAGGGGCTCGCCGCCCGCGATGGAAACGATCGGGGCGCCGCATTCCTCCGCCGCGGCCCAGCAGTCCTCGGGGGAGAGCCGCTTTCGCAGGATGTCGGTCGGATACTGGATTTTTCCGCAGCCGGCGCACTCGAGGTTGCAGGCGAAGAGCGGCTCGAGCATCATGACCAGGGGGTAGCGTTCCCGTCGCGTCAGCTTCTGGGCCAGGATGTACTTGAACACCGCCAACTGCATCGAGATCGGGCCGGGCATCCTAACCTCTCACCTCGGCCATGTCGGCCGGCCGCGACTCCTTAAGAGCGCGCTGGTAGGTGCCCAGGGCCTGGAGCGGGAAGTAGTTCCGGTACATCGTGTACTCGAGGTAGAAGACCTTGGGGAAGCCCGTGCCGGTCCACTCGCCCTCATCCCACGTCCCGTCGGCGCGCTGGGTGTCGATGAGGCAGCGCACGCCGCGCTCGACCGATTCATCGAAGTCTCCCGCGGCCATCAAGGCCATGAGCGCCCACGCCGTCTGGGTGGGAGTCGAGGGCCCGCGGCCCTTGAGCCTGGGATCGTGGTAGGTGGCGCAGGTCTCGCCCCAGCCGCCGTCCTTGCGCTGGACGGACCTCAGCCAGGCAACGGCCTGCCTGATATAGGGGGCGGTCATGTCTTCATCAATCGCCGCCAAGCCGCGGAGGACCTGCCAGGTGCCGTAGAGGTAATTGACGCTCCAGCGTCCGTACCAGGACCCGTCGGATTCCTGCTCCTTCCTCAAGAAGCGCACGGCCCGGGCCACCGCCGGGTAGCTGCGGTCGAATCCAACGTAGCCCAAGAACTCGAGGACCCGGCCCGTGATGTCGGCGTAGGGGGGGTCGATCATGGCGTTGTGGTCGGCGAACGGGATCTTGGTCAGGATGGACTTGGTGTTGTCCTTGTCGAATGCCGCCCAACCGCCGCTCTGGCACTGCATGGAGAGCACCCAATTGAGGCCGCGCAGGCAGGATTTTTCGCGGGCCAGGCTCAAGGGCTCGTCCAGGTAGACATGGCGCAGGGCGAGCATCACCATCGCGGAGTCGTCCACGTCGGGGTAGTAGGAGTTGGCGAACTGGAAGGGCCATCCCCCGATGGGACCCCGCGGGTTATTGACGACCCAGTCGCCCGGGATCTTGATCTCCTTGGAGATGAGCCATTGCGCCGCGCGGACCAGGGCCGGGTGATTGCGCTCGACTCCCGATTCCGCGAGGGCGATGGCGGAGATCGCCGTGTCCCATACCGGCGACCAAGACGGCTGGTACTCGAGTTCGTCCCCCGGCAGTTCGAGCTTGTCGAGCATCTGAAGCTGTTCGACCAGGCGGGGGTCGGTGTCGGGATAGCCCAGGCACTTCATGGCCATGATGGTGTTGATGATCCCGGGATAGATCGCGCCGCAGCCGTCGGAATCCTGGAGGCGCTCGAGAATCCAGTCCTCGGCCAGCCGCAGGCTCCACACGCGGATCCAGTGCGGGCCGCGCCCCTCGAGGCCTTTGAGGGCCGAGTCGCAGAAAAGGAAGAACTTCGTCCACGAAAACGTTCCGTGGGGACCGACGGCTTCTCCCAGGGAAACGTGGCGCCGCGAATCCGGGAAGAGCTCGTCGAGAACGGCATGCGGGGGGCAGGGGATCGCGGGTTGGAAGGCCCAGACCACGGAGAGCGGGACCACGATGGAGCGGGTCCAGGCCGACATCTGGTAGATGTTGAAGTAGAACCAGTTCGGAAATACCATCAGCTCCGGGGGTATGGTCGGAACGCCGCGCCAGTCGTACTGGCCGAAGACGGCCATGTAAAGCTTGGTGTAGGTGTTGACCTTGTGCACGCCCCCCAGTTCCCGTATGCGCTTGCGAGCCTTGGCCAAGGTGGGCTCGTTGGGGGCGTGGCCGGCGAATTTCAGGGCCCAATACGCCTTGACCGTCGCGGAGATATCCGCGGGTCCATTCCTGTAGATCGGCCAGCCGCCGTCCGGCAATTGCTGTTGGAGGATGTGGTTGGCCAGGCGGCGCACCTTCACGGAACTGCCCCGACCCAGGAAATTGAGGAGCATGATGGTGTCGGATTCCAGGGTGGTATCGGCCTTGAGCGGCCCGCACCAGAAGCCGTCTTCCCGGTTCTGCGCCGCCAAAAGGGAGTTCTGGGCCATGCGGACCGCGTTGAGGAGGCTGGCCGGAACGTCCGCGTGGGGGGTGGGAACCGACAGCTTGGGACGGAGGTTCTCGGCCCAGTCCTTCGGTTTGGGGTAGAGGCGGTCCGTCGGCGATAGCCAGTCCGTAACGAGGCTCTTTATCATCGGGGCTCCTGGGGCCGGCCGGTGTCGCGCCGGAGGCGCGCCAGCGCCGGTTCTTGGGTCGGTGTCGGAAAAACCAGGCTGCTATTATACATCATGGGGGCGGACCGATGCAAAGTCAACGCGATTCGATCCGTCTTGGCGCCTTCGCGCGTGATCCAGTTCATCGCGACGGCTATGATTCTATCCTAGCTTTTTGGTAGACTCGACCGCTTGACGCCATCTTAAGGAGGTCGTACCATGCGTCGAAACCGCCGACCGTATTTTGCCGGGATGCTGCTTGGCATCAACATTCTCGCGGCCTGCGCCCCCAAGGAAAGGGTCGTGCGCATCGCGGTGGCCGTGCCGCTGACGGGGGATGTCGGGACCGAGGGGCAGGGCGTGCGCCGGGCCGTGGAGATGGCGGTGGCCGAGATCAACGCCGGCAAGAAGTTCGAGTTCAAGCTCGAGGCCGTCCCCTTTGACGACCGGGCCGATCCCAAGGAAGCCGTCAACGTCGCCAATCTCATCGTCTCCGACCCGCGCGTGGTCGCGGTGGTCGGGCACTACAACTCCGGCTGCAGCATCCCCGCGGCCAAGGTCTACGCCCGCGCGGGCATCCCCATGATCACCCCGGCCGCCACCAACCCCGAGGTCACCCTGCAGCAGACGCGGGCGGATTGGACGGGCCCCAAGATGGTGTTTCGCGTCGTGCCGACCGACGACGTGCAGGGCTCCTACGCGGCGGGCTTCATCTATAAGGACCTCGGCAAGCGCGCCGTGTCCATCCTCCATGACAAGACCCCTTACGGCCAGGGGCTGGCCGAGGAATTCAAGAAGGTCTTCGTCGGGCTCGGGGGCAAGATCGTCACGGAGGACGGAGTGTCCGTGGGCGACAAGGACTTTAAGGCCCTGCTCACCCGCATCAAGGCCGCCAATCCCGAGGGGGTGTACTTCGGGGGGCTCTACACCGAGGCGGGGCTCATCGTCAAGCAGATGCGCGAATTGGGGATGAAGGCTCTGTTCATCTCCGGCGACGGGGCCAAGACCAACAACCTCTTCGATGTCGCGGGAGAGTCGGCCGACGGGGCGTATCTCTCCATCGTCGGCATCCCCGTCGAGCTGCTGCCTTCCGCGCAGGAGTTCGTCGCCAAGTACAAGCAGCGCTACACCAAGCCTTCCGAGGAGCTCAAGCCCTTCGACCACTTCGGCTACGAGGCCGCCCAGCTCATCCTGACGGCGTTGGAAAAGACGGGCCCCGACCGCGCCAAGCTCATCGAGGAAATCCGCCGCAGCCGCTACACCGGGCTGCTGGGAACGACCTCATTCGATGAGAAGGGCGACACCCTCAACAAGATCATCACCATGACGAAGGCGAACTTCAAGGACCGGAGTTTCCCCGCGGTCGGCGGGGACGGGGCGCCCAAGCCGAAAGGCTGACCCCCCGGTGCTCGCGCAGCAGCTCGTCAACGCCCTCACCCTGGGGGCGATCTATTCCCTTATCGCGCTGGGCTACACGTTGGTCTACGGCATCCTGTCGATGATCAACTTCGCTCATTCCGAGGTGCTGATGATCGGGGCCTTCATCGCCCTGGCCCTGGCCGCGGTGCTTCCCGCCGGCCTCGGGAGCGGCCCGCTGGGGCTCTGCGTCTTGTTCCTGGCGAGCATGGCCGGGGCGGGCGTCCTCAACGCGGTCGTCGAGAGGCTGGCCTACCGGCCGCTGCGGCATATCTCCCGCCTGGCCCCGCTCATCTCGGCCATCGGGGTTTCGATCATTTTGCAGAACGCGGTCTTTCTGTGGGTCAGCACGCAGTCCCAGCCTTTCCCCGAAATCATGCGCCTTCCCCAATTCGACGTGGGCGGGGCCACGGTGCGCTCGCTCGATCTGCTGATCCTGGCCGCGGCGGTCGGCCTCATGATGGCCCTGCATTTTTTCGTGGAGCGAACCCGGCCGGGCAAGGCCATGCGCGCCTGTTCCGACGACTTGGAGGCGGCGGGACTCATGGGCATCGACTCCGGCCGTGTGATCGCCTTGACCTTCCTCGTGGGCGGGGCGCTGGGCGGCGCCGCCGGAGTGCTCTACGGCATGAAGTACGCCTCCATCAAATACAATCTGGGGTTCCTCCCCGGGGCCAAGGCCTTCACGGCGGCCGTGCTCGGCGGCATCGGAAACATCCGGGGAGCCGTGCTCGGGGGGATCATCCTCGGCTTCATCGAGACCATGGCCTCCGGCTACCTCCCCGACGGCAACCAGTGGAAGGACGTCATCGCCTTCTCGGTCCTCATCGCGGTTCTCCTGGTCCGCCCGTCGGGCCTGCTCGGCGAGAAGATCGCGGAGAAGGTCTGAGGCCATGACGCGCCGCCTTAAATCGAGGATTCCGTGGATTCTCCTGGCCGCCGCGGCCGCGCTGCCGCTGATCCTGCGCGCCGCCGGCCAGGAGTATCCCATCCGCGTGGGGGGGCTGGTGGGCCTCTACATGCTCCTGGGCTTGGGGCTTAACTTCACGCTCGGCTACGTGGGCCTCTTCGATCTGGGCTACATCGCCTTCTTCGCGGTCGGGGCCTACGCCGCCGCGATCGCCGCGGCCCATGGAACGTCCGCCCCCGCGGCCGCCCTGATAGCTGTGGCCGCCGCCGTCGCGGTACGGGCGGTCCTCGGGATAACGATCCTGCGCCTGCGCGGCGACTACCTGGCCGTCGTCACCATGGGTTTCGGCGAGATCGCCCGCTTGAGCATCAACAACCTCGACGCCTGGACCAACGGTCCCAAAGGCATCCAGGTTTCTCCCGCGCGCTTCTTCGGCGCGCCGATGGTCGGCAACATCCCCTTCTATTATCTCATACTCGCTCTGATCGTCATCTCGATCTACGTCTCGCGGCGCCTGGAGGACTCCCGCCTCGGCCGGGCCTGGGTCGCCATCCGCGAGGACGAGACGGCGGCCCGTCTCGTCGGGCTCGACGTCGCCAAGCTCAAGCTCCTGGCCTTCACCATCAGCGCGGCTTTCGCCGGCGCGGCCGGCGCGGTCTTCGCCTATTGGGAGGGTTTCGTCACCCCCGAGTCCTTCGTGTTCTGGGAATCGGTGCTCATCGTCTCGATCGTGGTTCTCGGCGGGATGGGTTCGGTGTGGGGCATACTCCTCGGGGCGTTGATCCTCAGCGGCAGCCCTCCCATGATGCAGGCCCTCCTGTCCAAGGAGCTCATCAACTACCGCTATCTCCTCTTCGGCCTCATCCTGGTGCTGGTCGTGATTTTCCGGCCCGAGGGCCTGCTCCCCTCCAAACGCCGGCAGGCGGAACTGAAGGGATGAACCCCGAGCCGCTCTTGACCGTCGCCGAACTCTCCCAGCACTTCGGGGGCCTCAAGGCCATCGACGGCGTGAGCCTCCGACTCGCCACGGGGGAGATCGTCAGCATCATCGGCCCCAACGGCGCCGGCAAGACCACCCTCTTCAACGTGATCACCGGGGTCTATCCCGGGACTAGGGGTTCGATCGACTTTTTGGGCGCCTCCATCCTCGGGCTCCCCAGCTACGAGGTCACCTCCCGGGGCATCGCCCGCACCTTCCAGAATATCCGCCTCTTCGGCAACATGACGGCCCTGGAAAACGTCATGGTCGGACGCCACTGCCGTTCCGAGCAGCGGCTCGTGGGCCCGATCCTGCGCACGCGCGCCTTCCGCCGCGAGGAGGCGGCCATCGAGGCGGCGGCCAAGGAGTGGCTCGGCTTCGTGGGCATTCTCGCCTCCGGAAACGACCTCGCCCGCAACCTCCCCTACGGCAACCAGCGCCGCCTGGAGATCGCGCGCGCCCTGGCGACCGAGCCGCGGCTGCTCATCCTCGACGAGCCGACCGCCGGCATGAACCCCACCGAGAGCCAGTCGCTCGTCGAGCTGGTGCGGCAGATCCGCGCCCGCGGGATCACCGTCCTGCTCATCGAGCATCACATGCGCGTGGTCATGGATATCTCGGACCGCGTCGTCGTGCTCGACTACGGGGTCAAGATCGCGGAGGGCTCCCCGGCGGCGGTCGTGGCCAACCCGCGGGTGATCGAGGCCTATCTGGGAAAGAAAAAGTGAGCGCGCCGAAACTGCTCGAGGTCCACGACGTGCACGCGGTTTACGGCCGCAAGATCCGGGCCATCAAGGGCGTCACTCTCGAGGTGCGGGCCGGGGAGATCGTGACCCTGATCGGCAGCAACGGGGCCGGCAAGACCACCCTGTTGAAGACTATCGCCGGGCTCATGCCCCCGGACCAGGGGCGAATCATTTTCGAGGGGAGCTCGCTCGGCGGCCGGCCCGCCCATGCGGTCGCGAGGCTGGGCATCGCGCTGGTTCCCGAGGGCCGCCGCCTCTTCCCGCGGCTGAGCGTCTGGGAGAACCTCGAGATGGGCGCCTACTCCCGGGAGGATTCCCTCGCGGGGGACTTCGCCCGCATCTTGGAGCTCTTCCCGATCATCGGCAAGCGCCGCAAGCAGCTCGCCGGCACCCTTTCCGGTGGCGAGCAGCAGATGGTGGCCATGGCCCGGGCGCTGATGATGCGGCCGCGCCTGCTCATGCTCGATGAGCCCTCCATGGGATTGGCCCCGGTCATCGTCGAGAAGATCTTCGAGGTGATCCGCCGGGTGAACGCCGAGGGCGTCACGGTCTTTCTGGTCGAGCAGAACGCCAAGATGGCCCTGGAGACGGCGTCCCGGGGCTACGTGCTCGAGACCGGCGAGATCACTCTGGAGGATTCGAGCGCCTCCCTCCTGGGCAACCCCGCCGTCCACAAGGCCTACCTGGGGCTTTGACCCGGGGCGGCTGATCGGCGACGCCAAGCGCCGGCGGTATTTCACCGGTGCTCACCTCCACCGATGGAGGTGGTTTGCGAGAACCGCGGGCGATGGCCGCAAGGGGCAACCCGACTAGACAACGCGGGCAACTCACCGCCCCCCGGGGAGGCTTACGGCAGGGGGCATCGAGTTGAGTCCTCCCCTCCGTCCTTTGGTAGAGAACAGTACGGCCGAGATGGTGGACAAGCGCTACGGCCACCTCTCGCCCGCCAACAAGAGGACGGCGACGCGGGTGTACGGCGCGGCGATGGACAAGCTGTGCGGCTACGTGGCCGACGGCCCGGGAGTGGACACTTTTGGGACACTTCCGCCCAAGGCACCGGCTGGCGGGAATTTGCTAGACTCGGAGTTGGTCGAGGGAATCGACCAAATCATCGCTTCACGCCGAGGTAGCTCAACGGCAGAGCAAACGCTTCGTAAGCGTTAGGTTGTGGGTTCGAATCCCATCCTCGGCTTGGCTTTTCTCACCCAATCGGTCGGACATACTGCCGAGATTCCAGTCACACCGAGGCGTCGTCAGGCGGAACGGCGGCATGGCGTTCAATTGTGGCCGATTCTTTAGCCTTGCGCGCTATCGTAGCGTAGACACTCAACCCCGGCGCGAATAGCTTTGCGACCGAATAGATGGCCTTCTTTCCATCGTGCCTCAGAATCCCTACCGCACGTAGCTTTTCGACGGCCTCATCATAGTCCTTCCCGAAGAGCGAAGCGATTTCGTCACGGCCATATTTTATCCTCAATGATGCGCTATTTCGCCAAAATTAATGACGACCTCGTCGGAG
>CAYJXJ010000113.1:0-14757 GCA_964374095.1 uncultured Elusimicrobia bacterium | reverse complement strand
GATTCCTCGGAGGAACTTAAAGGTCGCGGAGAGCACCCCGAGCACCTTGGAGCGCATTCCCTTGGGGATGCGGCCGGCGAGCTTGTCGGAGCCCTCGCCCGGCTCGCAATCCTTTTCATCCCGAGAGCCGTCCCGCATCGACTCGGCGATGCGGCGCAGGTCCTCCGGCGAAACGAAGTCCCCCCGCCGGTAGGAGCGGGCGTCCACGTAGCGGTTGCAGTCGCCGGAGATGTAGTCGCAGGACTGGCTCCACAGCATGTCGCGGTCCGCGGGAGGGGTGACCGCTATATGGCGCAAGAAGGTGTCGCGGGCTTGGCCCCCGTCGTTGTAGCGGTCCTTGATCGCATCGAAGGACTCCCGCGGGAGCACATCGAAGAAATCCGGGCGGCGCAGCAGGGCTTGGGGCTCCCCCTGGATGCGGTCGGCCAAGGCCTGATAGGCCTGGGCCGTGGCGGCTTTGCCGTCGGGGCCGAAGAGCGTCGGGCCCCCCGGGCCGGCGCCGATCTTGAGCCCCAGGGCCTGGGCCGCGCCCTTGAAGGGACCGACGGCCGCGAGGATGAGTTCGGGCCGGCTCTTGGGGTTGGCCAGGTCCATGGCCGCGGGTTTCTCGGAGCCGGCCAGGGCCTGCTTGGCCTGCTCCCCGGCCTTTCCCGGCACGTTGCGCCCGTCTCCTCCGGCTTCGGGCTTCGCGACCTCCCAGGACCCGGCGCCGGAGCGGGCCCGGTCCAGGGACTTGTCAAGCTTCTCGCGCGACTCCTCGCCCACCCGCGAGCCTCCCGGCATTTGAGCGGGCCCCGAGCCGGACCTTTCACGGGGGGATGAAGAGTCCGCATCCGGCCGGCCCCTATCCGCGTCGGATTCGGGACCGCCGCGCTGTTTCGGTGGGGCCGTCTCCTCGGGGCCTGTCGTCTTGCCCGGAGGCGCCGAGGTCTTTTGCGGATTGTCCACCGGCTTGGGGCCTTGGTTCGGGCCCGGAGAAGGGAAGCGCATTTCCCCCACGACCACCTGTGCCATCGGGGTCTGGACGTATTTTATCCTTCGCGCAATCTCCGCGGGGAGTTCCGCGACGGAGTACCTGACCGGCACGATCGTGGACTCCTCATCAATAATCGGTACCGCGGAACCCTCAGGGAAGGACAGCCCCCGCATCTGTTCGATCTTGGACGTGACCTCCTTCATCCGCGCTCCCGCCTTCTCCACATCCCCCGCTGTTTCCGCCATCACGAAGGCTGCGCGCGCCTCGTCATATTCGGCTTGGCAGTCGTAAACCAAGCTGTCTAAGGATTCCTGGGTGCACAGGCCGGTCCCGGTGGTCTTGGGACATTGCGCGATTTTCTGGTGGACCGACAACGAACAACCGTCGCCGGCGAATGCCGGCGCTCCATAGTGTGCGAGGAGGAGGATCAAGGGGAGCGCGGCCGGAGGGGTTCCCACCCTTGGAGTATAGGCCCGGAATTGCGGAAATTCAATGGGTGCGCCACGGGCCGGTTTCAACCGGTGCGGCTGCGTCTTCACGAAGGCGGATTTCAGCGTCGAGGCATGGACCCATAGGGCTGCCTTTGGTTAATATGTGGCGGTCGCTCTTGAAACCGTGATGGATGGGACCGTTGGTCTCGACCGCGGGACCGGGAGTCCCTCGGCCGGGGCGCCGGGATCGGCTAGGCTATTACCGGCGCAGGCGCCAAGCGCCGTTCTAGGAGGTCAAGATGAGGATCAGGGTCGGGCCGGCTCGCTTTGGCATGGCGGCTGTGGTCGCGCTCGCGGGCCTGGTGTTATCGCGGGTGGCCCGGGCCGACGAGTATGCTCCGGATCTCATCGAGGCGCCTCCCGCTTCCAAAGCCCTCCCCCCGGCCGCGGAGGTCGACACCCTTCCGGCGCTCCTCGGGAAGATTGAAGCCGCAAGAATCCGCCTGCTCTCCGTGACGGCCTTGCCCCCGGGCTCGGCCGAGCCGCTCCAGGCCGCGCTCCGCAACCTCCGGCGTTTGTGCCGCGGAGATCTTGCGGCCGCCCCCGCCGGAGAACTGGAACACTTGGAACTTCTCATTGACATGGCCGTGGTTTCGGCCGGAAGGGACGCATCCAGTCCTGACACCGGGCCCCGCGAGCGGCTCGACGCTCTGCTTCTCGTGATCCCGGCCCAGATCCGCCACCTGCAGCGCGGCGATGGACGAGCGCGCCTCCCGGGCGCGACGCAAGTCTCGCCCGCGCGGGATTTCCTCTCCAGCGAAGCCGGGGCGCTGGTCATCAGGGGACTCATGAAGGCGGCCGGCCTTCCCGCTCGCATCCAGAATCAGGGCCCCAAGTCCCTGAAGCCGGCCGAGGCCGCGGACCTGGCGCGGCGCGCGCTCAAGGAGTGGGCCAAGCCGGTCCAACACCAGCCCGAGGGTCCCGGTCTTGAGCCTTCGCCGCCCGCCCCAGCGGGGTTGCACGCAGCGCGAGGCGGGGCTCGGTCCGCCGCCTCCCCCCCGGGGAGCTTGGCCTCGCTTCGGGCAGGCCCTGTGGCTCGCGGGGCCGGCGCCAAGATCGTGGCCGCGACTACGATGCTCGGCCCCTCAGGAAAATCGTGGGGCCGGTGCTCGGCTTTCGAATACGGGAACGTGCGGTGCCAGGGACCGGACGGCTGGAGTCTCACCGGATCCTTGGGAGCCTCCGCCCTCATCACCCCCGTGGGAGTCGCCGCCTTCGCGGCGCCGGAGCCCCCGCCGGACGGCAAGGTTGAGGATTGGGACGAGCAGGTCAAGTCCCTGGAATCCCTGGTGGCGGAACTGCTGCGGCTGCGCGCCGAGGGCCTGGGCTGGGCCGCCAAGAGTCAGGCGGTGCTCGATGCGCGCGTTCCCCCCGTTGAAAGGCAAGTCCTCACGACCGCGGCGCGGGAGAGCTTGGAGAAGGGTTTCGAGGACGCCGCCGAGGCGGTCTCCAAGGAACTGGGGTGGGCGTGGGGCAGCGACGAATCCGCGCTCATGCGCGGCCTCTTCACGCTCATCGCGAAGGCGGCGAGCCCCGAGGTGGAGCGGGTCCTGGGCGAGCTCCACGAACGCAGGGTGAGCGGCTACCTGGCCTTCTTTGAGGGCCAGCGCCGGGCCATCTCGGACGAGGCCGAAGGGATCGCCATGGCGGTCCTGAATCCGAAACGGGTCTCCACCCTCCAGCCTCAAAACGCCAAGGCCCTGGCCGCCGTGGTCAAGGGCTTCCGGGAGGTTCGCGCCGTCTGGATTTTCATGCTTCTACACTCCCATGCGGCGGAGGCGAGGTGGCTGGAGCTCGTCAAGGCCGGGAAATGCGATGGCTGCCCCAAGGCCGCGGAGTTCAAGGGCCGCGGCGACCGCTTGCTGCTCGCCCGGCGCAGGGCCGCGGAGCTCTACCGGCTTGTCTGCGGCGAAAAGCCGGCGCGGGAGTGCGAGGACATGGTCTTCTCCAAGCGCGAGGGCCCGGGCAAGAGGCGGGATCCTGAAGCCGAGGCTTTGCTTGCCCAGCTTGCCGAGGCCCTAGCGGGTTTGCGCGCGGGGGACGCGGAGCTGGCGAGGCTCACGGCGTCGGTGTTCTACACCGACTTCGGGATCAAGATCGACTGGGTCATCGAGCACCTGCAGACTCGCAACAGGATGTCGGACCAGGAGCTTGCTGATTCCTACGGGAAGCTCGCGGAAGAAGTCGCGAAGATCATTGATGAGAAGCACCTCGACGCGGAGGACAAGCTCAAACGGCTAGCCCGGCTCATGCCCTGGCGGCGCCCCGGGGAATCGGAGCGGCGCTTTGACCGCGAAAAACCTCAGGACCACGCCGTTACAACGCGGGAGCGAGCCGCCCTGGCCCGGGCCTACAAGGCCCGGACCGGGCGGGACCTCGAGGCCGTGCTTAAGGGGCTTGCCGAGGAGGAATTCGCCATTCTGGGCCGGCGAAGAGGCCGGCTGGATTACGAGAGGAAGGACGATCCCGTCGATCCCAAGGAAAGAGACAAGCATGTCCGCAAGCGCCTGTCGGACTTCGACTCTCCGGCGAAGATCCGGGCGAAGCGTCTTCATGATCTCATCGAGAGCGTTCTGGAAGCCGCTCCACCCGGAAACCCCTCGATATGGAACGACCCGCGCCTGAAGGCCTACCGCGATGTGCTGGCGCTGCTCGCGGAAACGACTCCCGCGGAGGAGAAGCGGGCGCTGGCCGTAGAATATTTCAACATTCCGAGGATGGTGGGAGGAAAGCCGGAGCAGAAGCTGTTGGAGAGCGATCTCTGGGAGTTCATCACGGCCATCTGGACGGATGATTACCACACGCGAGCCAGGATGATGAACACGCTCGAAGGCGAGCGAATGTGGCGGTATCAGGAGCTTCTCAAGCACCTGGCCGCTGACGATGTCGCCTACAAGTGGCAGGACGAGGTCAAGGGCGACGATCTTGTGCTGCTGCAGGTCGCGGACCGCGAAGCCCGCCGGAGGGAGGCGGAGCGCAAGGCGGCCCGCGAATCCTGGCTCCGCCTGCACGGGGACTTGGCGGACCCGACTAAGGACTGGTCGATCAAGATCGTCGCGAGCGGCTCCGCGGGGGCCAAAGCCCAGGTGGCGGTCGCAGCCGGCGAGCTCAAGAACCGCACCACTGGGAAAGTCCTTCGTTTCGGCCTTTTCGGGGCCGGGCTGGGGGGCGGGGCTAAAGTATCCGGCGCCAACTGGGTCGCCTCCTGGACCGACTTCTCGACCCGAAAGGCCGTCTCCTTCTACGAATTCCACAAGACCCTTTGGCTCCTGTCGCAGGGAGGCGTCGCGGTCGGGGTGGGATACTCCGTGGCCAACCTGCGGCTTCCCGAGGTCAGCGACGCCCGGATCGACGTGGGGGGCTTCGAGGTCTTCTCGCTCGGCGTGGATGTCTCGGTCACCAGCGGCCTGGTGGCCGTGGATGGCATCTAGGGACCGCGGCTGCGGTGTGCGATTGTCTCGGGCGGCTGATTGACAAGGCAATCCGCCGATTGTATTTAGGTATATGAACGCGGCTCACTGGGCCCTGGCGCTCTACGCCGCGGCCATGGCCTATGTCGAGGCCGCGGTCGTGGTATACCTGCGCCGCCTCTTTCATCCCGAGGGCTTCCGGTTTCCCCTCCAGCCGATTCCCCACGAGCTGGCCCTGACGGAGATCGGGCGCGAGGCCGCCACCCTCGCCATGATCGCCTCCGTGGCATGGCTCGGCGGTTCCTCGAAGCCACAGCGCTGGGGAGCTTTTTGCTTGGTGTTCGGGGTCTGGGATATCCTCTATTACGCTTCGCTTAAGGTCCTCATCGGCTGGCCCGAGAGCCTCCTCGACCCGGATATCCTGTTCCTCATCCCGTCGCCCTGGGTGGGACCGGTCATCGCCCCGGTCGGCGTGTCGGTCCTTCTGATCCGGCTCGGCCTCCTTTATCACAGGCCTGAGGCCGGCCGGGTGCGGGCGCCCAGTCGGCTGGAATGGGGCCTGCTTCTCGGCGGCGCCGCGCTCGTGCTGGCGAGTTTCATCGGCCCGAACTGGGGGAGCGCGGATTTCTCGCGGCCCGTGGTCTATCCCCGGCGGTTCGGCTGGGGTCTCTTTCTCTCGGGCTGGATAACGGCCGTCGCCGGGGTCTGGCGCCTCAGCGCATCCCGGCCGCGTTGACGTAGCGCTCAGGGCGGCTATAGGCTTTGAAGGATCGTGGGCGCGCCGTCAGAACGGCATGAGCTTGCGCACGCGGGCCTCGATGAGGAAGAGCCCGGTATCCTCTCCCTTGGCGTGCGTCGCATGCAGGTTGGCGGCGTCCAGCGTCTCGGCCAGCAGGCGGGCGTACTTTTGCGCCGAAGGCTCCCCGGCCCGGATCAACTCGACTCGGGACAACGTCTCCCGGCCCCGCCGCTTGTACATCCTTTCCCAGTAACGCCCGACCTTCTCCAGCGAAGCTCCCATGCCGGGAAGGCGGCCGGGGAAGGTGTAGAATTTCCCGCCGAGTCGGGACTTGAACCGGCCTCCCGGGGTCCGGCGAGCGAGGCCTGCCGACTGCAGCTTCGCCAAGGCCGCGCGGACCGGCGAGACGTCCATGCCCAGCGCGGTCGCGGCCGCCTCGGCGGTCCAAGCCCCCCGGTCGTTGAGCAGGATCTCGGAGCACCAGTAGACGGTTTCATCGCAGGCCAGCGCCTTGAACTGCTCCTCCGTGAGGTGCACCGCATGCTCCGACTTCATCCAACGGAGGGCCTCCCCGCCGGCTGAGGCCGCCGCGTCGTGCCGGCAGAGGAGAGGCGCCAACACCAACTCATAGACTTCCTGGGTCCCAAGCATGTCCCTCAGGTAGGCCAGGAACATCTCCCGGCAGCCGGCCACGCCGGGGGCCAGACGCAGGGCCGTCAGCAAGACCGCCAGCCAGGGGGGTCTGGGGAGGGCGGCGCCTTTCTCGATCCTCAGGTAGTGGACGTAGGTGAAGGGAAACGTCCGCCGGCCGCCGTTGCGATGGTAGAACTGATAGGCCGTCGCGAATCCCGCCTCCGCGCGCAGCCGGGAGAGGCGCTCCCCGAAGTTTTGGGTCATGGCACCGCAATTGTAAAACTTGCCTCGCGCCTAGTAAACAATAATGTTACTAGTCGGAGCCCTGCGATGACATGGGCGGCATAGACCCAATGGCGCTCGCGCCGTGCCCTCCCGGCCCGCGCCCGGTTTCAAGGCGCGTGCTACACTGCGACCATGCATGCGCCCGCCGTGACGCTGGCCATAGCGCTGGGCCCCCTCCCCGTCTGGGCCGTGTCCGCCGAGGCGGATCTGCCGGCAGCGTTGGCGCGGGCCCAGGCTATCATCGGAGAAGCCCGGGAGGCATCGATACGGGCCTCCTCGGGCCAGGGGGAGCCGAGGCCGCCCGATTCCCTGGCGGGGGCCTCGGAGGCCAAAAAGGCGCCGGGCCTAGGTGTGCTGCCCGCGCGGCCTGCGGTCCACGAAGAGGGCCACAAGGTCTGGGAGCAGGCGGAGCTGGAAAGGTCGGGCTACGTCTTGACCCCCCGCGGCATCGAGAAGAAGGACGACCCCAGCGTAGTCCTTTCGCTGACCGATCCCGCCCACCGAGCCGCCGTCGAAGCGATCGTCCGGGAGATCGCCGAGCGCAACCATATCGATGACCCGCGCTTGATCCCGGCTTTCATCAAGAGTCTCATCGTCATACAGCCCTGCCACTCGGACCGCCGCCTGCCCCAGTGCCGGGGGCCTGAGAGCCGCCAGGTGAGCATTGCCCCGGGCTCCTTCCTCGTCAGGGGAGAAGGGACGATTTACGGGAGCGGGTTCGTGGGACAAGGAGATCTTCTATCGGGAGACGTCTTTCTTGCGGGTACCCTCACGCTCCGCGGGGAAGATGGCCTCTCGGCGCCGTGCCGATCAGGGCCGATGTGCCGGTCTCCGGCATCGCCTCCCACGGGATGGCTTCCGCAGCCGTACCGATTTTCACTTCCAATTTCGTGTGGCGCCAGCCTGAGTCAGGCCGATGAATCGAAAATAAGGGGGGAAAATGAAAAGGTGGATCATAAGCGTCTTGACGATAGCCTTCTTGGGAAGCGTCGGTTTGGCCCAGAACGCCGTGGACTTCGACGGCCGCGCGGCTAAGCCGGGGCCCCAGGAATCCCGCAAGGATCAATTCCTCAGGGGGTTGCTGGGCCGTCCCCGCCCGGCCGAGGCCGCCTCAGGCCCGTCTCTGGCGCAGCCCGGGATCGACATAGTCGTGGAGCGCGAAAGCGACGGTCCCTTTGCGCGCTGGCGGATTCGCTCCGGCAACGTTTTTTTCGCCGTGGAAAAATCGCCCGCGGGGTCCTACCGGGTGTGGGGACCCGGCATCGAGCTTGAGATCGGCGCAACGCCGGGCCCTTTCCCCAACACCTACATCCGGGGAAACGCCTCAGCCCTGCAAGGCAACCCCATTCTCATGCCGGTCATCCTGCGGGTCGTCCTCGATGGCCGGCCGTAAGGAGATCGGCCGATGGGCCGGGTCCGACGACATCCGGGGAACCGGGAGCGATGCGTTGCTCAACGACTTCCTGCTCATGCCGGAGGTTTTCCGGATCGCGCCAACGGGTTGCCTGTGACTTTCCTGCCGCGGCCGGGCCCGGTCCTTTGGGCGCTGGGGACGGGCCTGCTTTTGGCCCCCCCCGCGGCTCAGAGCGCCGGCGCGGCGAGAATTCACCGGCGCGGCGGCGCGGCGGCGGCGCCGCGCCCGGTCATCGGCGCGGCCGCGGCAAGGCTTAATCCCTTGCAGGATATTTCCCTTAAGACCTTGAGCTTTGAACTGTTCCTCCTGCCTGCGCCCCGGGCGATCACGGCAACGCCCGAGGCCGTAGCCGCGGCCCCGCTCGCAACCAAAGACCAGCCCGAGACTTCTCGCCGAGAGGTCATCGCGGGCAGGCCGGTGCCTGCCGTGGATGAGGCCTTTCGGGAGGGTATTTTCAGAAAGGAAAGGGAGTTCATTGACCGCTACCGGCGCGGCAGGGTCGTGGCCGATCAGGCGTGGGTGGAGCCCCAAAGCTCGGTTCCAGACCAGATCGGCCGGCTCAAAGAGATCGGAAACCGCGAGGAGGGCCTCCTGCTTCTGGTGGCCCTGCGCCCCTCCCGGAGCGGCGAGGCCCCGGGGATTTGGATAGTGGACACGGAAGCCTATACTAAGGAAAGAGGCATCTTGAGACTTATCTACCATAGAGAAAGAGGCCTCCCGGCAAGGCCGCAGGCCGAGCCAGCCCTGCGGGAGGAAACCTCACGCTGGGATGCAATGACCTGGGAAGAGTTCGCCGCTGAGCTGCGCAATCTGTCTCCTCTGGCCGGGGGCGGGCCCGCTGTCTTGCGCCTGACTTTACTGGCCGGCGGAGGCGCCCGCTCTGATTTCACTTCAGCACGCCTCCCGAAAGCCGGCCCTCTCATGGAGAGGCTTGCCCTCCCCATGGAGGAGCTCAGCCGGAGCCTCGAGCAGGGAACTGCAAGCGGGATGGCCGATAACGCGGAAAGGGATTTCATGAGGCGCCTAGGCGGGGAATTGGCGCCGGTCTCAGGCCATGCCCCCGAAATAGCGGGTCCTGCCCTAGTTGAGCCGGGTGAGAGAACGCAATGGAGCTCGGGCTTCTTTGAGTCCTTCGACGGGACCAGGCTCCATTACCGGATCAGGCCGGGGGAGGGGCCGATGGTCCTCTTGATCCACGGGCTGGGACTGCATGAGGCTTCGCTCGAGCGCCTGAGAAGCGAGCTTTTGCCCGGAAGGGCCTTGATGGTTCTCGACCGGGAGGGGTATGGCGCCTCTTCGCCCCGGCGCGTCCCCGAGAGTCCCCGCCGGCACCTGGAAAATCAAGCGCGAGACGTCTCGGCCGCCGCCCGAGAGGCAGCGCGCCTCTCGGGCGGCCCGGTCGATGTTCTCGGCCATTCCCTGGGCGCCAAGCACGTCCTGGCCTTGGCGCGCTCGGCTCGCACCCCCCTCGCGCTCATCAGGAATTTCTACCTGGTCAGCCCTCCGCCGGACGGCTGGCAGAGCAAGCTTTCCGCGTCGGAGCAGCAGCGGGTGAACTGGTTAAGGTTACATTACCGCATGGCCGGGACCCGAGATGGGCCCGCTCGCAACGCCTACATCCACAATCTAGCCCTGTCCGCGGTCCGCTATTACCTCGACCGGCTCGAACGCTTCGCGCCCGCCGAGCTCAAGGAGAAGGCCGCCCGCGACTTCCTCGCCTTCCTGGGCAACCCGGAGCGCGAAGAGTTGCTGATCCTCGAGACCCTCTCGGCCTACGAGGACCTGCCGGATCAGGGGCTTTGGGGCAACGCTTTGGTCGTGGGCTTCTCGGATGACGCCACGGTGCCCTTCGCGGAGGTCGAAGCCCTGGCCCGCGGCCTGGAGGCCTCCGCGCGGGAGCGGGGCTTGCGCTTTCGTTTCGCCGCCCTGCCCGGAGGACACTTCGAGCCGCTCGTGGACCCCGGGAGCTTGACCCGGGCGCTTGCCGGGTTTTAATTCATGAGAACCAAGGATGAGGCGGTGCCGGGCGACTCCTGGTACGCCCTGGGGGTCCTGGTCCTGGTCTATCTCCTCAATTTTCTGGACCGCCAGCTCATCTATATCCTGTTCCCGCTCATCAAAGAGGAGATGGTCCTAAGCGACACGCAGCTGGCCTTGCTCGGCGCCACCTCGTTCGTGATCTTCTACACCTTGCTCGGCATTCCTTTCGGACGCCTGGCGGACCGCTGCGTACGCAAAGACTTGATCGCGGCTGGCCTCGCCTTCTGGAGCTTGTTCACCGGCATGACGGGGTTTGCGGCGGGGTTCTGGGCGGTATTTCTCTGCCGGGTCCTGGTGGGGGTAGGCGAGGCCACCTCCGGGCCGGCCGGGCTCTCGCTTCTGAGCGACTATTTCCCGGCCCGCCTGCGGGCCGCGGTCTCGGCTGTCTACTCGGCCGGCATCCCCCTGGGCGCGGGAATAGGGCTTTTCCTGGGCGGCCTCATCGGGGAGCGCCTGGGCTGGAGATGGGCGTTCTATGTCCTGGGCTTCCCCGGCATCCTGGCCGCCGCCTTGGTCTGGCGCCTGCGCGAGCCTGAGCGGGGGATAACGGAGATAAGCGCCGCGCCCTGGACCGGCTCGGATTGGCGGATCCTCTTTCGCCTCCCCTCCCTGCGCTGCCACTACCTGGGGTATGGCCTCCTGGCCTTTTCCGGCTACGGCATGACCATCTGGGCGCCTTCCCTGCTGACGCGCGTGCATGGGATGAGCCTGGGCTCGGTGGGAAAAACCGCGGGGCTCTCCATGCTTGTGGGCGGGCTCCTGGGGACTTTACTCGGCGGCTACGGGGCCGACCGCTGGGCCGCCAAAAGGAAGGGGGGGCGGATGCTATTCACCGCCCTGGGGGCCGTCGGCGCGGTGCCTTTCTGGCTGGGGTTTCTGCTGGCTTCGGACCTCCGCCCGGCCCTGGGGTGCTACTTCTTCCTGACCGGGTTTGGCCTCATGTGGCTGGGGCCCGCGGCCGCGGTGGTGCATGACCTCGTGGGGCCGGAACTCCGGGGACTGGGGGTGGCGGTCTACTTCTTCATCGTAAACGCCGTGGGCCTGGGCCTTGGCCCCCCCTTGATCGGCGCCATCACGGACCATTTGGGGGATCCCTCGCGCCTGCGCTATTCCCTGCTTCTCTGCCCCTTGGCCTGCGCCGCGGCGGGGTTGGTCTTGTGGCGGGGAGCCCGCCTCATCGAGAGGGAGGTCCTCGTCGGGTGAAAGTCATCCGCGCCTTCGGGATGCGCCTGGAGTCCCCCCGGCCCGCGGTCCGCGCCGAGAAGGACCTGCCTGACCTCACGACCCTGTCCCAGCGCGACTCCGGGGACCTGGCTCCGGACGCCTTGCACATAGCGCCCCCGAAGGAGTTCTGGACGCCGCTTCACAAGCCGGTGCCCGGGCGTCTTATCGAGGGCACGCTGCCCGACGACCACTTCGCGCGCTTTTTGCTGCGCCTGCCGCGGGATTGGAACGGCCGGCTGGTCGTGGCCGCCTCTTCCGGGATCACCGACGAGCGCACCTACGACCTCTATTTCTCCGATTTTCTCTTAAGCCGCGGCTACGCCTTCGCGAGCACCGACAAGGGCATGCGCCGCGCCGTGCTGGACGGCGACACGGTCTTGATCCCCCGGGTCCCCGAAAACAGCATCTTGAGATGGACCGAGCGGCTTGAGGCGCTGGCCGGCATCTCCAAGGAGCTCGCGGCCCGGCGCTACGGACGCGCGCCGCAACGGACCTACTGCGTCGGCCTGTCCAACGGCGGCTACCTCGCCCGCCGCGCCGCCGAGTCCAGCGAAGGCCTCTGCGACGGGGCGGTCGAGATATCGGGCGTGCTGTGGCGCGCGGGTCAAGGCAACCTGTTGCGCCAGCTGCCGGCCGCCTTGCGCGCCACCGCTCAAGAGCCCTGGGACCGGGCCGCCCTGGAGCGCGCCGGCTTCCCCTCCGGAGACGCGCGCTGGGATCCCGTCATCGCCTCCTACCGGCAGGTCTATTGGGAGTCCACGTTGAGCTTCTTGCTGGGAGATTTTGATTGGGACTACGACGGGCCGCCCGAACGCTACGACCTGGACTCCCGCCCCGCCGCGGTCTCCGCGCGCGTCCGGGCCGTCGAAAACACGGGAGAGCTCCGCGTGCCCCTGATCTCCGTCGCCGGCCGGCGGGACTTCTTGATCTCCTGCGCCGGCCACGCCGAGGCCTACCGCGACCTTGTCTTGTCCCGCGGGAAAGCCGGGCTCCACCGGATGATCTTCGTGGACAACGCCTCCCACATCGACACGAACCGGGAAGCCTTCCCATTCATCGCACCCTTGATGCCCGAGGCGCACAAGGCCTTTGAGGAGCTCGTCGCCCGGGTGGAGCGGGGGTAGCGGTGAAACTAAAGGACCGGGTGGCCATCGTCTCGGGGGCGGCGAGCGGCATCGGCAAGGCGATCGCGGCCGCGTTCGCGGGGGAGGGAGCCGCCGTACTCATCGCGGACGTCAACGAAGAAGGAGCGCAAAGGGCCGCCCGCGAGATCGAAGACGCGGGGGGCCGGGCCGTGGGCGTAGCAGCGGACATCACGAATTTCCCCCAGATCCAAGCCATGGTCCGGACCGCCTTGGACCGGTTTGGGACCATCGACATCCTGGTCAACAACGCCGGCATCCAGCATGTGGCCCCCATCGCGGAATTGGAAGAGGAGAAGTGGAATCTTCTCATCGGGGTCCACCTGACGGGAGCCTTTCTCTGCGCCCAGGCGGTGCTCCCGACGCTCCTGGCCAAGGGCTACGGGCGCTTCATCCACATCTCCTCCGTCCACGGGAAGCTCGCCTCCAAATTCAAGGCGCCCTACGTCGCGGCCAAGCACGGCCTGATCGGCTTTAGCCGGGTCCTCGCCCTGGAGACGGCGGAGCACGGCATCACCTCAAACGCCATCTGCCCCGGCTATGTGAGGACGCCTTTGGTGGAAAACCAGATTCCGCGACTGGCCGAAGAGCATGGGATGACCCATGAAGAGGTCCTAAGCAAGGTGATCCTGAAGGACGTTCCTCAGAAAAGGCTTTTGGAGCCTGAGGAGGTGGCCCGGCTGGCCCTCTACCTGGCCGGCGACGAGGCGCGAGGCATCACCGGCCAGGCGATCAACATCTCCGGCGGCTGGTGCATGCAATGAGGGCGGCTCTTCCCGTACGGATTGTCCTTGGCTCCGGCCCGGCTTGGGGCGGCGGCGCCATGGAGGCCCCGTGAGCCTCCGGATCCTGGGCCTGGGCTACCATTTGCCCACGACGGAGATCGACAATGATTTCCTTCACAAAGAGGTCGGCCTTGAGCGCGGCCCCGACTGGGTGGAGTCCCGGCTCGGCATCGACCGCCGCTTCACCGTGCTCTCGCGCGAGTACCTTCGGGAAACCAAGAACGCCGACCCCGCCCGCGCCATGGCGCTGGCGCGGGCCAAGGGAGAGACGCCGGTGAGCCTCGGGGCCCAGGCCGCCCGCATGGCCCTGGCGCGGGCGGGCGTGGGTCCGGAGCGGATCGGCTGGGTGATCGCGAGCAACGACACGCCTTTTGACAACGTGCCCAACACCGCCACCCGCATCGCCAAGGAGCTCGGCATAGGTTCCGGGCCCCACTGCGACATGAACTCCGCCTGCTCGAGCTTCGCCCTTCACGCCCAGTTTCTCTCCGACATGCGGGAAGACCGGGTCTGCGATTTCGTTCTTTGCGTTCAGACCGGCGCCTATACCACGCGCACCGACTACTCCGCCGCGAGCACCGACGGCTACATCCTCGGCGACGGCGCGGCCGCGCAGGTCTTCTCGACGCGGCACGAGGGACGCCTTCTTGTCGAGCCCCTGATTTTCGAGACCCAGCCCTCCCTGGCCGGCGAAATCGTCCTGGACATGAGCGGCCACTTCAATCAGAACGGCTCAGCCGTGCGCGCCTTCTCCATCCGCAAATCCTGCGAGATGTACGAGCGCATCGCCGAGGCCAAGGGGCTCTACGCGGAAACCGTCTACACCGTGTCCCATCAGGCGAACCTCGTGATGCAGAACTCGATCGTCGGCCATCTGAATCTGCCCCGCTCGCGCCACTTGACCAACGTCCGCGAGCAGGGCAACATCGCGGCCGCCGGCTGCCCCTCCGTGCTGGCCCAGAAGCTCGACGCGCTCTCCAAAGGGGACCAGATCGTCTACGCGGTGCTGGGGGCGGGGCTCGCCTGGGGCGGCGGGTACATGGAGGTCCGGTGATCCACTTGGCCGCTTAGGAAAGGCTGGATCGGGCTGTTCGGCCGAATCAGGAGCCTTTTCGGGAGATAGATTGCGAAGCCTTGAGGAAACCGGCTGCGGCCCTGAAGCAGGCCGCCGCGAAGGGTTTCAAGGATTCCGTTTTAGTCTTCATTCCCGAAAAAGGGATGATCAACATCTATTGATGCCGGTCCGCGACTATCCCTTTTCGAAGACCCGGCCGGGAGACGTCGCAAGGCCCTATCTGCCTGTAACCCTCCTCAATCCGGCTGCGCAGAGCCGCATGAAGGTCATGGCGCTCCGACACGGGAGCCGACGATTGCGCGCTTCCGGCTTCCTTCGCGCCCATTTTGGGGCACAGCCTGCTCTCGGGAGAAGTCCGACAAATCAGCACCGGCAACGGCATCACCGTGGCCTATGCCCACACGGTTCGAATCGAAATCAATGGGTTTTCCACCCAGGATGTGCTGATCGATTTCATGCCCAACCTGCGCACTCCGCTGCTTGGTGTGTGAGCGCGCCGCTCCGAAGCTCCCCAGTTTTCACCGGTCCTGACTCCCCGGGTGC
>CAYJXJ010000112.1:0-14819 GCA_964374095.1 uncultured Elusimicrobia bacterium | reverse complement strand
TGGATGGCTCAGTTTCGTCCATGGACGGTAGCCCACACTATCCCGGCATGAGCCGTAAATTCTGAAAAGTCTTTGCGTGGGCCGTAATGGGTGAGATTGAGGGGGCCGCACTTGCGGACCCGCCAGGCGCCGACTACATTCATGAGAATGGTGACCTTGACCCGGCCCGTACAGACCACGAAGAAGGATTGGGGCTGGGTGCCCGCATAGAAGATAGCCTCGCCGCGCTGCTGAGCGACGATGATCATGATGACAGCCGCTACCGCACGGTCCGGGCCTTCGGGTTGATGGGAGGACACGCGGCCCCGGCTCTGGCGGCGCTGATCACTCGCGGGACATCCGCGCCCGGACGCGCTTAAGCTCCGAAAGCAAGGGAGGGCTTGTTCCCTCCACGGCCTCGAGAGCCTCGTCATAGACGCGTCGCGCCTCATCCTTGCGTTGGCTGCCCGACAGGATGGCTCCCAAGGACAGCGCGGCCGGGAGGCAGCGCGGGTCCAGGGCCAGCGCCCGGCGAAAGTCCTCGATGGCCCGGCCGCGCTCCCCGAGCAGTTCCCGGAACACGCCGCGGTCGGCGTAAAGCTCGGCGCCGGCGGGGCCGCGGCTGATCAGGCGCGTCAGGATGCCGACGGCGGCCTCGGTCTGGCCAAGGGCATGACGCATGAGGGCGACGCGATGCCGCTCTTTTGGATCGAGCGGAAGGCCTTCGGCGCGCGCCAGGGCCCGTCGCGCCGCGGCCGTTTGATTCAGGGATCGCGCCGTCGAACTCATCTCGAGCCAGGTCAAGGCGGATTCGGGGTGAAAGAGCAAGTATGCGAGCAGTTGGCCGGCCTGGCGGGGCGAGTGCCCGGCGATCCCGGCGATGACGCGCCGCCACTCCGGATCGGGGATCGCCTCGTCCAGGCCCGGCGGGCCGAGGCTGAAGAACCCGATCCACGCGCCGCCGTCCTGCCGATTGACGCGGCCCAGAGGCTGAGGCTCGATGGCCAGACGCCGCAGGGCCGCCTGGAAAGAAGCCGGCAGCGAGCCGTCCGGGGATAGGCGGATGACGGCGACGTGGCGCGGGGCGGAGGCGACGCGCTCCATGACCACCGCCGTGATCCGGCCGATCTCTTGTTCGGGGGTGATCATCAGCCACGGTATGCGTCCCTTCGTGTAGAACCGCAGCCGCATGTCCAAGCGGGAATCGACCAGGAAATCATCGCCGGGGGCCCGGCGTCGATGGTTCTCGATCCATGTCGCCGCGTCCACGATCGTCGCATGCGCCTGCTCATATCCTCCGGACATGGAGATGGCCTCGGGGATGCGGACCAGCACCGTCAAGGCGTTGCTCCCCGCCGCCAGGGCGACCACCAGGAGCACCGCGCCGCGCAGGGGCCGCCACCGCCGGGCGGCGGGCGCGAGGAGGCCGATCAGGGCCAGGTGAGGCAGCGGATAGAGCAGGAGCATGTGGTGGGGCTTGACGGGAAGCGGGCTAGTGATCGCTAGAAGAAGAATCCCCGACGCCAGCGCCAGCCAGAACGCGGCCTCCCGCAGGCAGTTCCAATCCCGGCGCCGCGCGGCGGCGCCGGCCATGACGAGAATCCCAAGCCCCGGCAGGCGCCAGTCGCTCCCGACCGCCACGCCCTGGGCCGTCATGTGACGCGCCCCGGTGAGGGCGGTTTGGGCGGCGTTGAGCCGGGAATAAAAGTCCGACCCGGCGTGGGGGAGATTGTCGTGGAGTCCGGCGACGCGCCCGAACTCGAAGAGTGTGCCGAATTGAGCGGCCGCGTTGTGGATCAATAGGGGCAAGGCTCCGGCCGCCAGACCCGCCGCCGCCGCCGCGAATTCCCGGACTCCCCAACGCCTGCGGCCCGGAAAGATCCACGACGTCGCGGCGAAGGCCGCCAGAAACCACGCAAAATGCGCTTTGTCCCAAAGGGCGAGGCCCCAGAACAGGCCGGCGAGAAACGCCAGGCGGTCTCGCCGCTCCCGCTCGAGCGAGCGCAGCCAACACAGGAGACCGCCGGACTGGAATAAGAGGATCAGAATTTGCGGGCCGGTATCCCGGCAGGCCCACAGGATGGGGGCCGGGTCCGTGGCGAAAAAGAGGCTCGCGGCGGCCGCCGGCCCGGCGCCCAGGCGTTCCCCGACGATCAGCGCCAGAAAGAACACAGCCAGGGCCCCGATGCCGATCGTGACCGCCCGGAGGGTGCGCACCTCGACGCCCCAGAGGCGGAAGGGCACATAGAGCAGGTAGGATTTGAGAGCGCCGTTGTAGGATGTCAGCATCCACGGCAAGGTCGGCCAGGCCGACAGGCCGGGAGAGGCGTTCGAGTCGATCATGCAGAGGGTCGCCGACGCGTGGCCGGCCTCGTGGTGATCCAAGGCTCCGACGGCGGCCAATCGCGAGCCGGACGCGAGGAACAGGGCCGCCGCCGCCGCCGCGGGCCATAGCGCCAGGGACCCGGGCGGCGTGACTCGCGCCCTTTCCTTTCCTCCCGCGCCCCCGGCTCCCGTGAATCTCACCCCCAGCATTCTACCAAGCTGAGTTCTTCGTGAATGGTCCGACTTTCGCGGGCCGCGCCGCGGCGCGGGGAATGGCGGCGATGGAAATGAAAGGCGATGGGCTTTCCAATTGAATGAGAGCGGTTGCCTCCACCGATGGAGGCAACGGTCGCCATCGTTGGTTCTCCACGGATGAGCCAACGGGGCGGGGATAATCCTCCGGCGGTTGACAAATCCACGGCCGCGGACCATACTTATAGGACCATGTCCCAGCCCGTGGCCGCGGCCGCCGGGGAGAAGATTCGCCGGCTGATCGACAACATCGGGGAGATCTTCGTGGGCCCTCCGGAAGTCGTTCTGCAGACGGTGGCCACGCTGTTGGCCCGCGGGCACCTGCTGATCGAGGATGTGCCGGGCATCGGCAAGACCCTGCTCGGCGTGGTCTTGGCGCACTCGATCGAGGCCTCCTTTCGGCGCGTGCAGTTCACCAACGACCTGCTCCCCTCGGACATACTCGGGCTCTCGATGTTCAACCAGCGGGAGGGGCATTTTGACTTCAAGCCCGGGCCCATCTTCAGCAACATCGTGCTCGCCGACGAGATCAACCGCTCGACGCCCAAGACCCAGTCGGCCCTGCTCGAGGCCATGAACGACCTGCAGGTCTCGATCGACGGCCGCACGCACGCCCTGCCCGCGCCCTTCATGGTGATCGCGACCCAAAATCCCGTGGAATACCACGGCACCTATCCCTTGCCCGAGGCCCAGCTCGACCGCTTCCTCATGCGCATCCAGATCGGCTATCCCTCCCCTGAGAACGAGAAGCGCATACTCCGGGAGAAAGACCTCGCCCTCCGCGTGCGCGAGCTTAAGCCCGCTCTCACCACGCCCGAGGTGCTCGCCCTGCAGGACCGCGCCGAGGCGGTCCATGTCGACGACGCGATTCTCGACTACGTGGTGCGCCTGGCCGAGACCACGCGCCGCCACAAGGCGGTTCGCCTGGGGCTTTCCCCGCGGGGGGCGCTGAGCGTGGTGCGCGCGGCCCGGGCCTGGGCCATGGTGCACGGCCGCGACTACGTGGTGCCAGACGACATCAAGCGGGTCGCGGTGCCGGTGATCAGCCACCGCATCCTGCTCGAATCGAGCCTCTACGGCATGGCCAAGATCGCGGAGCTCGACGAGACGGTCCTGGCGATGCTCGCGACCGTGGCCGCGCCGGCCTAGGCGGTCTTAAGGAAGCATTCCCGCAGGACATGCTTCTGGATCTTTCCCGTCGCGGTTTTCGGGAGGGAGGCGACGAACTCGATGCGGCGGGGGAGCTTGTAGTCGGCGAGCCTTTCCTTAAGATAGGCCCTCAGCTCGGCCGTGGGGAGGCTGGCCCCCTCGCGTAGGACCAGAAAGGCGGCCACCTCCTCGCCCCAGCGCTTGTCGGGCAGTCCCACCACCGCGGCCTCCGCCACGGCCGGGTGGCGGTAGAGGACCTCCTCGATCTCCTTGGGGTAGATGTTCTCCCCGCCGCGGATGATCATCTCCTTCTTGCGGCCCCTAATATAAAAGAATCCGTCCGAATCCCGGCTGCCCAGATCGCCCGTGTGGAGCCAGCCGCCCCGCAGCGCGTCGGCGGTCGCCGCCGGGTTGTTCCAATATCCGGCCATCACGTTGGGGCCCCGGACCGCGATCTCCCCGACCGTGTCCGGGCCCAAGTCCCCGTCGGCGTCGTCGACGATGCGCATCTCCTGCCCCGGGATGGAGAGGCCGATCGAGCCGACCTTGCGGGACCCGGGCGGCGGGGGGTTGACCGAGGAAACGCAGGTGCCTTCCGAGAGCCCGTAGCCTTCAAGGATATGGGCCTTGAACTTGGCCTCGAAGCGCTCGAAAACGTCCACGGGCATGGGGGCGGCCCCGCAGATGCAGAAGCGCAATGAGCTCAGGTCGTAGCGCTCGGCGTCGGGCAGATTCAGGAGCACGGAATAGACCGAGGGCACGCCGCTGAAGGCGGTGCAGCGGTGCTTGGAGAGCAGCTCGAAGAACTCCTTGGGCTGGAACCTCTCCATGAGCACCATGCTCCCGCCGGCGTAGAGCGGCGACAGGAGGGTCACCACCTGGCCGTTGACGTGGAAGAGGGGGAGAAAGCAGAGAAAACGGTCCCGATCCGTCATTCCGATGGTTTTCACCAGAGTGCTCACGTCCCAAAGGTAGTTGCGGTGCGTCAGCGCGGCCCCCTTTGGAAAGCCCGTGGTTCCCGAGGTGTAGATGATGGAGGCCGTTCCGGCCGGGGCTGTGTCGGAACCGGGCGTCAGGGGATCGAGCTCGTGTCCCGGCCGGAACCATGTCGCGGCCCCGGAGTCCTTGAGGATGAAATCAATCTCCGGCCCCTTGAGAGCGGTGTTGATGGGGACGGCAACCATCCCCGCTTTCATGATGCCGAAGAAATTCACGATGAAATCCGGCCCATTGGGGAGCCGCATGGCCACTCGGTCGCCAGGCCGAAGTCCCTTCCGGCGCAGCTCTTCGGCCGCGCACTCCGAAGCCTCGTCAATCCGGCGCAGGCTCCAGACCTCGTCTTTGAAGAATAGAAAGGGCGCGTCGGGGTTCTTGGACGCGCGCGCCCGCAGGAGCGCGTGAAGGGTGTCTATCCCTTCTTGCGGACCATCAGGGACCATGTCCCCTCCTGGACGGTTTCACCCTTCTGATTGGTCAGCGCGGCGTCAAAAGCCACGAGCCCGCCCTTGGCGCCCAAGCCGCGCGTGCGCGACACGGTCATGGTCATGTCGAGGCTGTCCCCGGGCCGGACCGGGCCCTTGAACTTCCACTCCAGCGTGGCGAAGGCGATCACGCTCTCGGCCACGATGCCCATGTCGTGCAGAAAGCCTCCGGCCAGGGACAGGCCGAAAAGGCCGTGGGCGATGGTCCCGCCGAATTGGGTGGTCTTGGCGAAGTCGACGTCCACGTGGAGGGGGTTCATGTCTCCGGAGAGTTCGGCGAAGGCGGTGATGGTCTCCTGCGTGACCGTTCGCGGGCGCGGGCTCTTATACGATTGGCCGATCGCGAACTCTTCGAAGTAGAGGCTCATGGGAGCTCCTCAAAGTGCGTGATATCGCGTAGGGTCCCGGAACGCTTTTCCTCGAAAACCGGGCGCACGCGCATGCCGATGCGCGGGGGCCGGGCCGGGTCAATGGAGATAAAATGCTGGAGATTCGTGTCGGCGCCGTCCAAACGGATGAAGCCGTAGCCGTAGGGGACCGGCTTTTTGGCGCCGGTTTCGGGATCGATGAAGGGGAACCGCAGAATGGTGAAAGCGATGAGTGTTCCCTGAGGCCCGACTTCGATCCATTCCTCCATTCTGCGGTAGCACGGGCCGCACAGCGGGCGCGGCGGCACGTAGGCCTTGCGGCAGGCCGGGCAGCGCACGGCCCAGAACTTCTTGTTGTCGCGCAGTTCGGCCAAGAACCGGCTGCCGAATTCCCCGACGCTGTAGCGGAAGGGCTGAAACGCCCCTCCGCTGGTGATGGTGATGTAGTCTGCGCGTCTGGCGCGCGGGGGGCGTTGGTCCGGGCGGCCCTCGGGGGATGTGTCGGTGGTCATGGGCTAATTCTACTGTGCCGCATGCTGATCCCGCGTTGGAAAAGTGCCGGAAGTTCCACGATGCGAACTCGCGCCGGCGCGAGTTCGCCGGCGCTTCCAATTATTGGAGGCGCAGGTATTTTTCCTGCATCATTTGGAGCCCAAGCGCGAGGTGGCACGGTAGAACTAATTTGGCTTCGTGTCCCCATAGATCAACAGGTCCGACCAGAAACAACCGCCGAAACCGGTGGAAAGCGCCGTGCGCACGCCGGGCACCTGCCGGGTCCCCGCGCGGCCCATGATTTGCAAGGCGCATTCCGCGGCGCGGATGAGCCCGGTGGCGCCGATGGGGTTGGTCGATATCACGCCTCCCGAAGGGTTCATTGGGAGTTCCCCGCCCATGTCGGTGGCGCCGTCCCAGATTAGCCGCGCGCCCTCGCCCGGCTTGGCCAGTCCGAGCGACTCAATCCAAGAGAGGTTGGCGAAGGAATAGGGGGTGTAGAGCTCCATGACGTCGATCTGCCTGAGCGGCTCGGAAATCCCGGCCCTCCGGTACGCCTCCCGAGCCGCGATTTCCAAGGATCGCAGTGGATACCAGTCGGCATCTCCCAGGTACGAGTACAGATGTCTGTTTGCCGTGGCCTTTATCCAGGCCGGCTTCGGACAGATCTTCTCGGCAACATCTTCCGAAGCATAGACCACGGCGCAGGCCCCATCGGTGCGCGGGCAGATGTCGAGGGCCTTGATCGGGTCGGAGAGCATGGGCGAGCGAAGCACATCGTCGACCGAGACTTCCTTGCGAAGGTGCGCGTGGGGGTTGTTGACCGCGTGCTTGCGATCGCGGGCGGCGGCGCGGGCGGCGTCTTTCTCCGTGACGCCGAAGCGGTGCATGTAGACCGAGGCTTCCACCGCCAGGCCCGAGATCGCGCCGGCGAATACCAGCCGGTCCCAGACCGGGTCAAAGGCCGTGGTGATGGCCCCGGTCGTGTCGGACTCGGAGTTCTTCTCCCAGCCCACGACCAGAAGCCTCTCAAAGAGCCCCGAGGCTACCAGGTGATAGCCTCCGATGGCCAGCGTGCTTCCCGTGGTGCCGCCCGTGGTGAGCTTGATCGTGGGCTTATGGATGCCGCCGGTCGCCTCGATGGACCAGAGCTCCACGCCGTTAATGCCCTCGAAATGATCCATATTGCCGATCACCACGCCGTCGATATCGGCCGGGGTAAGCCCCCCGTTCTCAAGGGCCCGTGACACGGCTTCTTGAATGAGCTCGGGCCCGGTCACATCCCGCCGGTTGCCCGAGTGATCGGTCTGGCCGGCGGCCACGATCGCGACGCGCTTAGCCATTTCGTCCCAGGACCCAAACGCCGTGCCAGGCGCCGCAGAGCCCGTATTGACCGTGCGCGAGCGCGCGCCGGACGCTCGCGGCCTGGTTGGCGGCGTCGCCGCGCAGCTGCAGCGCGGCCTCGATGATCCGGACCAGTCCCGCGGCGATGACGGCGTGGGCGCATAAGCACCCGCCGGAGAGGTTGGTCCTCTCCGGCGGGATATCGCCCAGCTCTCCGAGCCACAGTCGTTCCTGAAACGAGAATTGTTCCGAAACCTCGGCCGCGTCGATTTGTCGTCCGGGTTCCGTGATGCCGGCCATCTTGTAGGCGGTTTGTGCCGCCTTCCGAAGGGCGGGAGCTTCCCAGAGGTTTCTCTGTCCTAGGGGAGCCTCCGCGGCGACGCCGACTCCCTCCACCCAGACCGGTTTGGGCGAACGCTTGCGCGCGAAGCCTTCGGTCGCGAGTATGATCGCGGCGGCGCCGTCGGAGACGGGGGCAATGTCATGCCACCGCAGGGGAGGGGCGATCTCGCGCGAGGATTGGACCTCCCCTGCGGTAACGACCTGGCGCAGTTGGGCTTTGGGGTTTTTGACGCCGTGAGCCCTATTCTTGACTACAACGGCGGCGCAATCTTCGAGAGACTGTTCCGAACGGGCCAGGTAAGCGCGCGCCTGAAGCCCCGCGGCCGAGATCGAATCCAACCCCAGTGCCCGTTCGGTGAGGGGATCAAAGAAGGCGTTGGTGATGAGACGCGGGTCGCCCTCGGAGCCCTTGGAATGGGCGACCACCAAGGTGGTCTCGTAGTTCCCCGAGAGCGTGCGGCTCAGGCCGTAAAGGGCGCCGGCCGTGCCGTCGCCTTCCACGGTGGAGGTGTTCTTGCCCTCGCCGTAGGCCGCGCCGGCGGCGTCTCCCACGGCCATGCTCGAGATGGTGCGGCCGTCCCAGAAGTCGTTGGATGTCGTGACGATGTTTTCGATGTCGGCGATCCGCAACCGAGCGTCGGCAAGCGCGGCGGTCACGGCCTCATGGATCATGTCGGCGTGCGTCTGGCCGCGCTTCTCGGCTGCGAAGGCCGTCTGTCCGACTCCGATGATGGCGGCGCGGTCCATTAGGGAACCGGCCGGAAATAGAGGATATCGAGTATGGAGCCCTTCCGGTCCTGCGCAAAGACAGCTTCCACCGTCATCCCGGGCCGCAAGGCTTCAAGAGTCGTCGCGTCGAGGATGTGAAAGAGGCCGGTGTCGGCCCCGTCGAGCCGGATGAGGCCGTAGATCGGCCGGGGACGCGGGTGGGCGGGGCTGTCGTAGCGGGCCTGGGTGAAGCTCTCGAGCCGGCCGCGCGGGCCGACCTCGAGCCACTCGCCGCAGGCTTTGAAGCAGGCCCCGCAGGTTTTGCGGGGGGGGACATAGACCGTGCGGCAGGAGGGGCAGCGGGTCGCGAGTATGCGGCGCTCGTCGCGCAGGGCTTTCAAGAAGCGGCTCAGGACCTCGCCGGCGGACCAGGCGTAGGGGACCGCGATCCGGCTTTCGTGGACCAGCGGCTCAGGCACGGGAGGCTTTGGACCGGGCATGTTCCTTCAAGAGTTCCCGGGCGATGATGAGCTGCTGGATCTGGGAGGTCCCGCCCCCGATTCCGATGAGGGCCGCGTCGCGGTAGAAGCGCTCGACCGGGCACTCGCGGGTAAATCCAATGCCGCCCATGATCTGGACCGCGGCTTGGGTCGCCCGCATCACCATCTGCGCGCCGAAGAGCTTGGCGAAGGAAGCGAACTTCGAGACTTCTTGGCCCGAGTCGAGCCTCTCGGCCGCCTGGTAGGTGAGCAGGCGCGCGGCCTCGATCTCGGTCGCGCTCTGGGCCAGCATCTCCTGCACCAGTTGAAAGCTTGACACGGGCTGGCCGAACTGGCGGCGCTTGGTCGCGTAATCCAGGCAATAGTCGAGCGCCGCCTGGGCGATGCCCACGGGCATGCCCGAGAAGACGCAGCGCTCCATGTCGAGGCCTTCAAGCATGTAGGAGAGGCCTTTGCCCTCCTCTCCCAGGAGGTTATCGGCCGGGACCTCGCAGTCCTTGAAATGGAGCTCGGAGAGGGGCGAGCCGCAGGTGCCGAGCTTGGGCATGTCCCGCCCGGCGGAAAAACCCTTGAAGCTTTTCTCTACGATGAAGGCGCTCAAGTTGCCGCGGCCGCGGCGGCGCTCCGTGCGCGCGAAGACCAAGACCACGTCGGCGATGGAGCCGTTGGTGATGAAGATCTTGGAGCCGTTCAAGATATAGCGGTCGCCCGCGAGTCGGGCGGAGGTCTTGAGCGAGGCGGCGTCCGAGCCCGCCTCGGGTTCGGTCAAGCCGAAAGCCCCCACCCACTCTCCCGAGCAAAGCTTCGGAAGGTACTTGCGGCGCTGGCTCTCGTCGGCGTGGGCGTAGAGGTTGTGCGCGCATAGAAAAGAATGGGCCCCGACGGAGAGGGTCGCCGCGGCCGAGGCCTTGGCAAGCTCCTCCATGGCGATCGTCGAGGCGAGAAAACCGGCCTGCGAGCCGCCGTAGTCCTCGGGGATGGCCAGCCCGAGCAGTCCCAGGCGTCCGAGCTCGGGCCAGAGGCCCGGGGGCAGGCGCTCGGAATCCTCGATCTCCTGGGCCATGGCCTTGAGCCGGCGCGAGGCGAAGTCGCGCGCGGTCTCGCGGACGAGCCTGTGGGCCTCCTGGAGCTCGGTGGGCATCGGCGCATGATACGAATTCGGGGCCGTCCAATAAAGAGGTGACAGAGCTGCCGGAAACCTCGAACGTTGGAGCGTTCTCGATCTCGGCCACTCTCTCCAGAGGCCTCAGGAGACTCCGCCCCAGTCGGGACCGGGGCCCCTCTTCTCGACGGGCGATAGCGCTTTCACCTCCACCGGTGGAGGTGAAAGCGCTGAGGCCGCAACAGTTATCCACCCGTCCTCCCTCGATGCCCTCAAAACCGCGGGAACGGAGGGAGAGTCGTCTTGACATCCGGTCCCGGCGGGGCTAAGCTGATCGTATGACCGAAGGCCTTGCGATAAGGAGAACATCTGATCGCAAGGTCCCTGGCGTTCCTATTATCGCCAGGGGAAATGGTTCGATACCGAAGGATACAGGAAGAGAACCATGAGGCTCACCCGCCTGGGCTGGGGCGCGGTCCTGTTGCTGGTCCTCACCATGATGGCCGCTTTCTCGACCGGCAACAATCTCCTTTATGTGCTTTATGGAGCCTCGCTCTCGACCCTGATCCTTTCGGCGGTCGCGGGACGGCTGAATCTGAAGAGGGTTTCGGCGACGGCCGTCTTTCCCGACCAAGTGTTTGCCGGGGAGCTCTGCCGGGTGGCGCTCGTCCTGCGCAACTCAGGTGCCTGGCCGGTCCTGGCCCTGAGCGCGGCCGGCGAGTGGGTGGAGTGCGTGGACGCCGGCGCCGAAGCCCGGGTTGAGGCGCGCTGCCGGCTCGAGCACCGGGGTCTCAACGAGCTTTCGGGGGTCTTTCTTGAGAGTTCCTATCCCTTCGGTCTTATCATCCACCGGCGGCCGCTCGGCGGCCTGGTGGGTCTGGCGCTCCCGCGCCTGCGGGAAATGCGCTCCGCGGCCGAGACTCTGGCCCAGGCGAGCTTCAGCGGGACTCCCCTGCGGCGCAAGGGCTCGGGCGAGGAGGTCTACGGCATCCGCGACTACGATCCCTCCGACGATTCGCGGCGCATCAACTGGAAGCTCTCCGCGCGCCTCGGCAGGCCCCTGGTGGTGGAGACCTGCGCTCCCGGGGAGGCCAAGGTCACGGTGCGGCTCGCGGCGCTGGGCGAGGGGCCGGCGGCCGAGCGCTTGGTGAGCGAGGCCGCCTCCGCCTTCAAGTTCCACATCGACACGGGAGCCGAGGTCCGCCTGGTGACCTGGGAGGAGTCCCTCGATTACGGCAAGGGCATCCTGCACCTGGATCGAGCCATGCGCCTGTTGGCGCGCCTGGGCGAAGGCGGCCGGCCGCGGCCTTCCCAAGGGCCGGGGGCCGGGCGGCCGCCCATCACCGACACCCCGGCCTTGCGGCGCTTGACTTTCGTCGGCATCGGGCTGGTGATGGTCTCGCTCTATCTCATCGAGGAGATAAAGCCCGCCCTGCTCACGCGCCTGCTGCCCATCGTCCCGCTCGGCTGGATCCTGCATGAGCGCGGGTGGCCGCGCCTTCCACGCTGGGTCTCCGAGGCGCTCTCCGCGGCGCTTCTGGCATTCGTGCTGGGCGTGGACTGGCGCGCGGCGGGGGTGGTCATCGCCAACACCCATCTCATCCTGTATCTCCTGGCCAATCGAGCGGTGTGCGAGATCAAGACCTCGGAGCTGCCCCAGGTCTTCATCATCCTGTTCCTGGGTTTTTTCCTGGTGTCGGGGCTCACGATCAGCCCCTGGTACTTCCTGGCCTTCCTGGGCTACGGCGTCTTCGCCGCGGCCTGGCTGGCGTTGGCTATGGGCCTGGGGCCCGCGTCGGCGCGGCGCTGGGCCCCGGTTTACGCGGTGTTGACGCTGGCGTCCTTGGGGCTCACGGCCGCGGCCTTCGCCATGACCCCGCGCGTCGAGCGCCTCCACCGCTTGAACCCCTTCATCGCGATGGGGCTCGACAAGCTCCAGCCCAAGACTTCCTCCGTCGTCGGCTTCACGGAGCGGGTCAGCCTGGGATTCTACGGCGAATTGAAGCGCTCCACCGCGCGCTTCATGCGCGTGCGCCCGTTGGGGAGCCTTGCCCCGGGCGCCAAGCCGCCGCCCCTGCACATCCGCGGGGCGGCCTTCGACACCTTCGATGGCCGCGTCTGGAGCAAGTCGCGCGCGGACTTCGCCGTCCGGGTCGACGGCAAGACCTATCCAACGACCGGCGGGCGCGCCTGGTCCCGGCGGCGGGGGGAGCAGCTCTTTTTTCCCGCCGAGCCTCCCGAGCGGCCGGTCGGCCTGGAGTTCAACCTCTACCCGGTGACCCTCTCGGTTTTGTTCACCGTCGGGGGGCTCTGGGCCGTGGAGGGTCCGGCCGAGGCGGCCTATTTCGATCATACGGACTCGGTCTATTTCGCCGCTCCCTACACCGGAGGGACGCGCTACCGGCTGTTTTCGCGCGAGGAGGGGCTCGGCTTCGGCGGCAGGGTGACGGGCTACGACCGGCTGGTCCGGGAGAAGTTCCTGCAGTTGCCCGCGAGCCTGGACCCGCGCGTTGGGGAGCTTGCCGAGCGCCTGACCCGGGACGCGGCCGGGGCCGAGGCCAAGGCGCGGGCCGTCGAGCGGCACTTGCGGCGGTCCTACCGATACTCCACCTACTCCGATACCGGGCGCAACACCCTGGAGCAGTTTCTATTCGTCGGCCGCCGCGGCAACTGCGAGTATTTCGCGACCGCCGCGGTCGTGCTTCTTCGCCGCGCGGGCGTCCCCGCGCGCCTGGTGACGGGGTTCTTCGCGGATGAGTGGAACGAGTTCGGCCGCTTCTACGATGTCCGCCAAGGCCAGGCCCATGCCTGGGCGGAGGCCTACGCGGACGGCCGCTGGATCACCCTCGAGCCCACGCCTCCCGCGGCGTGGGGGCAAGCCGCCGACGCCCTGACCAAGCGCTTGGAGCGCTATTGGAACGCCCTGCAGGTGAACTGGTACCGGCATGTGATCGGCTACGATCACTTCGTACAGCGGAATACCTTCTTCCGCCTGAGCCGGGCGCTTTCCCGCGAGGCCCTGGCGGCAAGGCTCAAGCGCCTGGCTCAGGCGGTCTTCTATCCGTTGTCCGCGGCCGCGGCCGCGTGTGCCTTTCTGTTGTTATGTCGCCGACTACGTCGGCGACGGCAGCGAAACCTATTCGAGCGCGTCGAGGACCTGCTGGCCGGCCGCGGGTTCTCGCGCCGTCCGGACCAAACCCCGCGAGAATTTGTCCGCGAGGTGCTCGTTCGCCGCGCGGATTTGGCCACCCTCGATGAATTGGCCGAGATTCACTACCGCGACCGCTATAGCGGTTGCGGGCTGTCTCCTGAGGACCGGCGCGCGGCCCAGTCCTTTCTGGAAGATCTGGCCGTCCGCCTCAGGCAGGGGACGGGCGTCTCGGCAAAGAGATAGAATAGGCGGCTTGTTAGGAGGCTTCGATGAAGATGATCCCGGTTCTCAATCCCGCCACCGAGAAGTTCCTGGCCGAGGTTCCCGACCAGGCCCCATCGGAAGTCGAAGCGGCGGTCGGCCGCGCCAAGAAGGCCTTCGAGAGCTGGCGCAAGGTCCCGGCCCATGAGAAGGCCGAACTCCTGCACGAGATCTCCCACCGCATCAAGGCCCAGAATAAAGACCTGGCCAAGACCCTGACGCAGGAGGGCGGCAAGCCCCTGAGGGAGAACATCGACGAGATGGGCTGGGCGGCCTCCTGCTTCGACTATTATGCCGAGATCGCCCGCAATTTCCGGGGCCGGGTCATTCCCTCGACCGAAACCAACCAATTGAACCTGGTGGTCAAGGAGCCCTACGGGGTCGTGGGCGCCATCGTGCCCTGGAATTACCCCATCCTCCTCATGTCATGGAAACTCGCCCCCGCCTTGGCCGCCGGAAACACCGTGGTCCTGAAGCCCGCCGAGCAGACTCCGCTTTCGACGCTCGCCTTTCAGAAAATTTTCGATTGCCTGCCCACGGGGGTCGTCGAGATCGTTACGGGCATGGGCGAAACCGCGGGAGACGCCATCGTCCGTCATCCCGACGTCGCGCTCGTCGCTTTCACGGGTTCGCTCGAGGTCGGCAAGCACGTGGGACGCATCTGCGCCGACATGGTCAAGAAGGCCCATCTGGAGCTCGGGGGCAAGGACGCCTTCGTGGTCTGCGAGGATTCCGACCTCGACATCGCGGTCAAGGCCGTGGCCTGGGCCTCTTTCCTTAATAGCGGCCAGGTGTGCACCTCGGCTGAGCGCGTCTATGTCCAGAAGGCGGTCTACAAACCGTTTATCGACAGGCTCAAGGCCTTCACCGAGGATTTGCGCGTCGGGGACGGAATGCAGCCCGACACGGACGTGGGGCCCATGATCGGGGCGTCCTACCGGCACAAGGTCGAGGAGCACGTGGCCGACGCGCTCAAGCGCGGGGCCAAGCTCGTGGCCGGCGGCCGCCGCCCACCGGCTCTGAAGAAGGGATTTTTCTTCCAGCCGACGGTGCTGGCCAATGTGGATCACTCCATGGCGGTGATGCGCGACGAGACCTTCGGCCCGGTCTGCCCGGTCATGCCCTACGGCAAGTTCGAGGAGGCCATCCGGCTGGCTAACGACTCGATCTATGGGTTGGGCGCCAATCTCTACACGCACGACTCGCGCAAGGTGAAGACTTTTTTCGAGGAGGTCCAGGCCGGGACCATCTGGATCAACGATCCCTTGACCGACAACGACGCCGGCCCCTTCGGGGGCTACAAGGCTACCGGCGGCTCCCGCGAGCTCGGCGAGGAGGGCCTCGAGGAATTCCGTCAGACCAAGC
>CAYJXJ010000111.1:0-15292 GCA_964374095.1 uncultured Elusimicrobia bacterium | reverse complement strand
ACACGTGCAGCCAGCGCAGAAGGATTTCAACGTTCGGATAGGACATAGGCTATCTCTCCGGGCCCCTGAATTTAGAAAAAGCCAGCCGCCACATGGGAAAGTTAGCAGATTGGCGGCCCGCCAGTCAATTCGCTTCAGTCAATTCGCTTCAGCACCAAATCCTTTCGGCAGTCCTCATTCTCCGCGACTCCATCCGCGCCATCCGCCGCGCAGGGTCCTTTTTGTCCAGAAGCGCTTCCAAGGCATCGTCGAAAATATTCTCGGGAAACCCCTGGGGATGCTTATGCCAGAGCAGCTCCCGGGCCCGCTTGTATTTCGCCCGGAACATCTCGCTGGCCACGAAGTGGAACAAGACCCGACCGACCGGCGGTTGCGGGGCGCGCTCACCTCGCGAAAGTCTGCCGGCACTATTCCCTGTTGGGGCTGGAGCTGCGTCTTCGTTCTCGCCGGGAACTCCCCCGGCCGTTTCCGTCCGGAGGAATAGCGTGCCTTGCGGGAGCCCTGTCGGCCGAAAGTTCGAACCCGCGGATAGCGCCCTGATCACGGGTCGCCGCTCGGGCTGGGGCGCCAGTTCCGCAAGAAGACGGTCCAACTGTTCCTGGGTCCGTCGCGCGGCCTTAGCCAATAGGCTCCGATGGTTCTCCGGCGTCAGGTGAGGCGCGATCCGGGCAATGGCCGTGATGTGGATCTCGCCGCGGGCGATCATCGTCAAGATTCGCGGGTAGGCTCGCGCCGCGCGAGCCGCCCGGATGCGCAGGTACGCCTCGGCCTCCGAATACCCAAGCTGGCGGGTGCAGTAGGCATACAGCGACGGGAAGGCGAGCCTCTCCGCGGCCCGGCGTTCGTCGACAGTCGCCAGATGGGCCAATATTCGCGCCAGCATCTCGGCATGCCTCCCATCGAGTTCCGCAAGTCCCGCGAATAGCTCCGCATCCGTCTTGCTTGCGCACAAATCCAGCCAGTGGAATCCTTCCATAGGTCACCCCCTGCCCCTATATACGATTGACCCCCCTAAAAAGTTCCCGAAATCTTTTCCTAGCGCCAATGACCCTCTCAAATCACCGGATCGCCGGGGCGGACTGTTTTTCAAAAACAGTTAGGGGCTCATAGTGCTGAAATTATCAGCAACAAGTTGGGTCGAGGTGGATATTTGTAGGCGGCCGGAGGAATCCTGCCGGAGAGAGCGTACCCGCAGGACAATCTTTAGGGAAGTAGCGAGCTTATGACGCGTACGGGTGTTCGCCGTGCCTTCGGGAGTCCAAGGACCTGCCGTTCGTTGACATCAACTGGCAGGTTATTCTATATATTGGGTGCGTGAAAGGACTTTTGTACGCGGGGCTCCTCGCGCCGATCTTGCTGACGGCCGGGACTTTCGCCTGGGTGTGGAGCGGGGAACGCAAGCTCGTGGCCGCCATTACCGTACCGCCTCCCGCGACCGGCGCGGCGCCCGCCTCCGAGGACCCCAAGGTCAAGCCGGGCTGGGAAGTCTTTAACGCCAAGGGCTGCGTCTACTGCCACGGCGCCAACGGAGCTGGCGGGGTCAAGAACAATAACGCACAGGGCGGCGAAATCCCCGGCCTGACCAAGGTGGGAGAGGGATTCACCGCCCCCGAATTAAAGACAAAAATCCTTGCCGGAGTCAAAGAGATCGGCCAAGCCGATGCCGCCGGTCCGCATCCTCCCTTAAATATGCCCGCCTGGAAGGGCCATATCACCGACGAAGAATTGGACGCCGTCGTCGCTTTCTTGATGAGCATGGCCCCGAAGGATTCGGGCGGGGACGAGGGATTCTGATGCAGGCCGCCCTCAAGGGAATGGCCAAGGGCGTCGTTAAAGTCACGGGCATGTTCGCCGCCATTTGGATACTCTACAAGGCCGGCAGCGGCCTCCTGGGGCCCGGGGATTACCACGAATTCCCGGTCGTGGGGAGCCGGATACTGGTGTGGGTCCTGGCGCAGCTGCATCTGCTCTTCGCGGCCTTTGTGCTGGGCGTGCCGATGTTCGCGGTCATAACGGAGATTATAGGGGTTGTGACTCGGGACGCTCGCTACGACCGGCTTGCCTACGAGTTCACCAAACTTTCCACCCTCGCCTTCACGGTGACGGCGATATTCGGCTCCTTGCTGCTCCTGGCCCTGCTCCTCCTCTACCCCACATTCTTCGCCTTTATGACAAACATTTTCAAGCCGACATATTTCCTCTACTTCACCCTACTCCTCGGAGAAGTCGTGTATTGTTACGCCTACTACTACTCCTGGGACTCATTGCAGGCGACAGCGTTCGACAAATGGGTGCATGTCGCCTGCGGCGTCATGCTCAATGTCTTCGGCACCGGCATCATGTTCGTGGCCGACGCCTGGGCCACCTACATGATGAGCCCGCGCGGGACGACCCCCACCGGCGACCTGCTCTCCCTGTGGCAGGCGGTGAACAATATCACCTGGATGCCGGTCAACATCCACCGCCTCATCGCCAACGTGGCCTTCGGGGGCTTCGTCGCCGGGGCCTACGCCGCGGTCAAGTTTCTCAACTCCAAGACCCCCGAGGAGAAGGCCCACTACGACTGGATGGGCTACGTCGGCAACTTCATCGGCATCTGCGGCATGATCCCCCTTCCCTTCGCCGGCTACTGGCTGGCCAAGGAGGTCTACGCCTTCAACCAGACCATGGGAATCTCGATGATGGGCGGCATATTCTCGTGGCTCTTCATACTTCAGGCCATCCTCATCGGAATGCTGTTCCTGGGCGGCAATTACTACCTGTGGCTGGCGATGCAGCGCATTCCCGGCGGGGAACGCTACCGCGGCGTGATCAAATACTTGGTCGCGGTCATCGTGGTGTGCTTCGCGATCTGGCTCACCCCGCACAACCCCCCCATGACCGGGGCGGAGCTCGCGCGCATCGGCGGGGCCTTCCATCCCCTGGTCGGGGTTTTCGGCGTGATGTCGGCCAAGATGACGGCGGTCAACATCATCATCCTCTTCACCTTCATCTCCTTCATGCTCTACCGCAGCGCCAACGCCGACCTCGCCCCGGAGAACGCGGCCTGGGCCACGTGGGCGATCCGGGGGATTTACGCGCTGTCCGCCGGGACCATCATCTACATCGGCGTGAAAGGCTACTTCGTGCCCTCGGAGGTCCGCGTCGAGATCCTCTCGCCCATCCAGGTCGGGGTGGCCATCGGCACGATGTTCATCGTGCTTGTCGTGAGCCTCGTGGCCGAACGTAAGGCGCGTACGCTTGGCGAAATCCGGTGGGGCCAGATCCCGGACCGCTCCCAATACGCCCTGCTCCTGCTGGCCATCACCATCACCATGATCATGACGCTCATGGGCTACCTGCGCTCGGGCCTGCGGCAGCACTACCATGTCTACGGCATACTTGCCGACACGAGCCGCGGCTCCTACATTCCACCACTGGGCTTCGTCGCGTGGATCATGGCGGCTTGCGTGATACTGTTTTGGGCTCTGGTCGTGGTGATTTTCTGGCTGGGAACAAGAGCCCAAAACTCTGCCTCCGAGGCTGGGGCGTGAACAACGGCAACGGAGGAGCGACAAAGACTGCGATTCGAATCCTGACGTTCTTTTTCGCGCTACTCGCTTTCTTTGTCGCGGTTGCTCAGCTCATCCCCCAAGTGAGCTCCATCCCCGCCAAGGCCCTGACTCCCGAGGAATTCGCCACGATGAGTTCCGAGCAGCTCGTCGCCAAGGGCAAAGAGGTCTTCGGCACCAACGGCATCCGCTGCTCCCAGTGCCACCAGATCGAGGGAGCGCCGGGCCGCGGTCCCAACGTCGGCGGGCTCGGGGCGCGCGCCGACTCCCGGGCCAAGGAGAGGGCCGCCGCCGGGGCGAAGATGACGGCGGAAGAGTACATCCTTGAAGCGATGATCAAGCCCAACAACTACGTGGTGAAGGGCTTCTCGTCCCCCTCCATCATGCCCGAAGTCTATAAGCCTCCGATGAGCCTCTCGGAAGAGGACATCAAGGCGGCGGCCGCGTTCCTTCAAAGCCTGGGTGGCCAGGTGACCGTCAACGCCAAGACCCAACTGCGGCCCGAATGGCACGGAGAGATCGCCTCCGCTAAATCTTCCGGCGGCGAACTGATCAGCGGCGACATCGGCAACGGCAAGCGGATCTTCTACGACCGCATGCGCTGTGTCGCCTGCCACAAAACGACGGTGGACGGCAAGCTCGTCGGCGGCGTGCTCGGGCCCGACCTCTCGCGGGTCGGCGAGGTGCGCGGCGTGCAGAGCCTCAAGGATATCGTCACCAATCCTCCGGGCGACATCATGCCCAAGCACTTTGGAGCCAACCTCACGTCGCAGGAACTCAATGATCTTGTCGTTTTCCTTCTTTCCTTGCGGGGCTCATGAAGAACTGGCCTGCCGTGGCCGCCGGCGCCTGCCTGCTGGCCTTGGGGGCCTTCAAGGAGCTGGGCCTAGGCCCCCAGTGGCAGGAGGCCGCGGCGCTGCTCGTGCTCTACGGGGTACTCCTGGCCGCGCTCGCCGCCTTCGCCGCCGACGGCCGGAGTTCCGCCGTGACCCTCTGGCTCGTCACGGTGGCGGTCTATGACGGCCTCCTGCTCGTGCCGCCCCCCTTGCCCAAATCCCTGGTGGGAATGTTCACGATCCTTGGTTGCGCGGCGACCCTGCTCTATCTCTCGGTCGACGGCGACAGCCTTTCGGAACTGCTCGACACCCCGCGGCGCCTGCTCGACAACGCGGACCTCAAGCCCTACCGCGGGGCGCTGCTGGCCCTCGTTCCCTTGTGGGCCGCGGCCGTAGTCCTGGCCAAGACGGGCGCGGACGCCCCCGCCCCGGTGTTCGCCCGCTCCGTGCACCCGGCCCCCCCCGACCAAAGCGATTTCAAGGGCAAGGGCTATGTATTGGCCGAGATCGTCAACCCCTACCGGAAGTTCGAGAAAGAAGACCCGCGGAAATTCGAGGAGGCGGTGGCCGACGGCAAGCGGGTGTACTACCAGAACTGCTTCTACTGCCACGGGGACCATCTCGACGGACGCGGACCCGCCGCCGCGGCCTTGAACCCGCGTCCCGCCAATTTCCAGGACCCGGGCACGATCGCCATGCTCCCGGAGTCCTTCGTTTTCTGGCGCGTGGCCAAGGGAGGCCCGGGCATGCCCGGCAGCGGCGCTCCGTGGAACTCCGCCATGCCCCCGTGGGAGAAGATGCTGACCGAGGACGAGGCGTGGAAGGCGATCCTTTGGATCTACACATACACGGGCTACACGCCGCGCACCTTCGCGCCCTTGGAGCACTGATTGAGAATGCGCCACCGATTTCTGCCCACAGCGACATTGTGCCTGGCGTTCGTGCCGGTCCTGGCGCCGGCCGCCGGCGACGCGGCGAAGGGCAAAGCGGTCTACCTGAAGAGTTGCTCCCAGTGTCACGGCGACGCCGGGGACGGCAAGGGGCCCGCCGCCGAGCGCTTCTACACCAAGCCCCGAGATTTCACGTCCGGGGCCTACAAGATCCGCACCACGCCCAACGGCGAGGTGCCCAGCGATGAGGATCTGGTCCACATCGTGTCCGAAGGTATGCCGGGCACGACCATGCCGGCCTGGAAGGGCTCCCTCAAGCCTGCCGAAATCGCCGACGTGGTCGCCTACATCAAGACCTTCTCCTCGAGGTTCGCGGAAGAAAAACCCAGCCGGACATTCTCCCTCAAGGGCGCCCGCCAGGCCTCGACGGAGTCCCTCGAGAACGGCCGCAAGATTTTCATCGACCAGCAGTGCAACTCCTGTCACGGCGAGATCGGTCGCGGCGACGGTCCCTCCGCCCCGGCGCTCACCGACGACCCGGGCAATCCCATTAGGCCCGCGAACTTCCATAAAGGCTGGAACTTTCGCGGCGGCCACCGGGCCGAAGACATTTTCCGCACCCTGCTGACGGGCTTGAACGGCACCCCCATGCCGGGCTACCTCGACGCCCTCGGAGACAACGCCGAGGGAACGGCCAAGGCCTGGGATCTGGCCAACTACATCCGTTCCCTCTCCCCGGACGAAGCCCCCGTCTCCGAGGTTCTGCGGGCCAAGCGCGCGGCGGGGGAACTTCCCAAGTCTCCCACGGACCCGGCCTGGGAGGCCGCGCCCAAGGCGGGATTTCCGCTCTTTGGCCAGATCGTCGAGGACCCACGCCAGTTCGAACCCGGCGCGGATCACCTGACCCTCCGCGCCCTTTACGATGACAAAGCCGTCGCCTTCCTCGCCGAGTGGGACGATCCCTTCCGCGATCCCAACCCGGAGACCACGACCCCGCCCGACGCCTTCCAGCTCCAGCTCCCCGGCGCCCTCAACCGGGACAGCCAGGAAGGGGAGCGCCCGTATTTTCTCGAAGGGGACCCCGGTCACCCCGTGCATCTCGCCCGGTGGGACGCCAAGACCGATAAGATCGCCTATGTGAAGAGCACCGGAATCTCCTCTCCGAAGGAGTCCGTTTCCGGAGTCGTGCTGGTTTCCAGCGCCTCATTTGCCGACGGCCGGTGGAGCCTGGTCATCCGCCGCCCGCTCGATCCGGGGAAAGGCAACGGCCTGGCCCTTCGGCCAGGGGAGTTTGTCCCGGCGGCCTTTTCTCTTTGGGAAGGGGCGCGCGGGGAAGAAGGAACGAAGCGTTCAGTCTCTTCGTGGTACTACCTCCTTTTAGAACAGCAGAAGTCAAAGGCCGCTTACGCGTATCCACTCGTCACGTTCATCATAATCGCAGGCCTGCAAGCAGGCCTGCTTGGGCTGAGGGCCCGCCGGAGGAGCTAACCATGTACAAACACATTTATATCCCCGTCGACAATTCCGAGCACTCCAACCGGGCCGCCGAGTTGGCGGTGGCGCTCGCCAAGGCCTGGGGCGCCAAGATCACGGGTTCCCACATCTACGCGGCCAAGATGCACGACGTGCGCTTCAAGCAGATGGAGTTCACGCTTCCCGCGGAGTACCAGGAAGAACCCGAACTGGAGCGGCAAAGAAAGATACACGATTCGCTCATCACCATGGGGCTGCAATTGATTTCGGATTCCTATCTGGATGTGCTCGAAAGGGAATGCAAAAGGGAAGGCATCCCTTTCGAGCGGCGGATGCGCGACGGCAAAAATTGGGAATGCATCGTTGACGACATCGAGAGAACGGACTGCGACCTCGTCATGATCGGCGCGCTAGGGACCGGCGCCGTGCGCCGGTCCCAGCTCGGCTCGGTCTGCGAGCGGGTCGCGCGGCGCTGCCGGAAGGATCTGCTCGTCGTCAAGGACACCCGCCCGCTCTCCGATCAGGTCGGGCCGGTGCTGATCGGCATGGACGGCAGCCCCCAAGCCTTCGCGGGCCTGCAGTCCGCTTTCGAATTCGCAAAGGCCCGCGAATCAAGCGACGTTTGCGCCGTCGCTGTTTACGATCCCTACCTCCATTACACGGTCTTTAACGGTATTGTAGACGTCCTCTCCGAGAAGGCCTCCAAAATCTTCCGCTTCAAGGACCAGGAGCAGCTCCACGAGGACATCATCGACACCGGGCTGGCCAAGATCTACCAGTCCCACCTCGACGTCGCCAGGCAGGCCGCCGCGGAGCGCGGCGAAATCCTGGAGGTGAAGCTCAAGGACGGGAAGGCTTTCGAAAAAGTGCTTTCGCACGCCGACGACCAGAAGGCATGCCTTCTGGTCGTCGGGAGAGTGGGCATCCACAACGCCGACCTCGACATCGGCTCCAACGCGGAGAACATGCTCCGCCAAGCCGCCTGCAACGTAATGCTGATCTCGCGCAAGCACGTCCCTTCCATCGACGTCCGGGCCGAGGCCTCGATACTCTGGACCGAGGAGGCCAAGACCCGCTTCACCCGCGTCCCCGAGCAGGTCCGGGGGATCGCCCGCACCGCGGTGCATCGCTACGCCCTGGAGCGGGGCCATTCGATCATCACCAACTCGATCATCGATGAAGTCATGGATATTTTTATGCCTGCCAGCGCAGGCCGCCTCAGAGAGGCGGCCGAGCATGTCGCCAAGGCGAAAATCGCCGAGATACAAGCCGAGGCCGCGGAGGCGTGGGTCTGTTCCGTCTGCGGACGTATTGTCAAAGATATCCGTCCGGTCGTTTGCACCGTGTGCAACGCCCCGGCGGAGAAATTCGGCAAGTTGGAGGCCAAAAGCCTCGAAGCTCTCGTTTCACATGAAGGCGGCGTCGAGGAGGAAGAGTCCTTTGACGGGACGAAACTGCAATGGACCCTCGACGCCCGCAAAAGAATCAGCGCGATCAAGGACGGCTACATCCGCCGCCGCGCCCGGGCCCAGGCCGAGAAATCGGCGCGAGTTCGCGGCCTGGCCGCCATCGACTCGGCGCTCATCGACGAGGTCTTGGGCCGCGACGTCAAGGAGTCGGGAGCCCTCGTCACCCCGCACGTCGGGGTCGGCAGCGAGCTCCCCTCCCCCCTCCCGGTCCCGGCCAAGTGGAGCAAGGATGAACCCGCGACCTCCATCCCCGCTGGGCCGGTCGAAGGCCGGCCCTGGACCCCCGACGCCGTGACCCGGATCAACCGGGTTCCGGCGGGCTTTATGCGCGACAACACCCGGCTCAAGATCGAAGAGTATGCCTCCGAGATCAAGGCGGCCTCCGTCACGCTGGAGGTGGCCGAGGCGGGCATCGCCCGAGCGCGCGAGCTCATGGCGGCGATGATCGCCTCCTACACCGCGCAGAAGAGCTGATGCCCAGCCTAAAGACCACCCTCGAGCGGCTTCGCTTTAGGGACGACGCCAAGGTGCAGGCCCAGCTCGTGGACCAATTCGTGGCGGTCAAGACCCGCCTGGCGGGGATCGACCGCAAGCTCCTGGTCTTGAGCGGCAAGGGCGGCGTGGGCAAGAGCGCCGTCGCCTCCCAGCTCGCCCTGTCCCTGGCGCGCGGGGGACGGAGCGTAGGCGTTCTCGACGCGGACTTAAACGGCCCCTCCATTCCGCGCATGCTGGGGCTCAGCGGGGCTCGGGTGGCCCTGGCCCCTGATTGCGCCCAGCCGCCCCAGACCGCCCAAGGGATCAAGGTCGCGGCCCTTTCCTTCATAGCCGATCCCCGGGGACCGGCGCGCTGGAAAGGACCCCTGGACATCTCCCCCGTGTGGTTGGGGATGATGGAATCGGCGGTCATCCGGGAGCTCCTGGGTGACACGGCCTGGGGGGAGCGGGACTGGCTTCTTGTCGACCTCCCGCCGGGGGCCGCGGCGGACAAGCCTCCCATCTTCGCCAATTTCATGCCGGACGCCGCGGCCGTGGTCGTGACCACCGCCTCCCAGGTCTGCCTGGAGGTCGTGCGCCGGCAGATCCTCTACTGCCGGGACCTCGGGATCGAGTTGCTGGGGCTCGTCGAGAACATGTCCGGTCTATTCCCCGGCGACCTGTCGGTCTTTTCCAAGGAGACCGGGCTCGAGGTGATGGCCCGCGTTCCGCTGGATATGGATCTCGCCGCGAGCTTGGACGCCGGGGAAGCCTTGCCGGCCGAGCACCCCGTCTCGCGCATTTTCGACGCCCTGGCGGTCCGGCTGGAGGCATCATGCCGGTGAGCGCCGTCCCCCTGGCCGACGAAGTCCGGGCCCATCCGGCGTTGCGGCATCCGTTCCTGTTGCGCTTCTCCGAAGGGGTCACGCGAGAGCAGGCGCGCGCCTTCGGCCTGCAGCATTACCAGCTCGTCCGGCACTTCACGGGATACATGACCAACCTCGGGGCGCGCCGGCCGGCGTGGGGACAAGCGTTGCGGCCGGTGCTCGATGACGAGCTCGGGGGCCACACGATCTTTCGCAGCCACGTGCACCTCTACCGAAATTTCCTCAGGTCCTTGGGTCTCGACGACCCGGATTGGGGAGGGGCCCGGCCGGCCCACGCTACCCGCCGGTTCATCTCCGGCCACCGCGAGTTGACGGCTGGGGGCGATCCCCTGGCCGGCCTGGGGGCCATCGGGCCGGGGCACGAGCTCGCGATCCCGGTGATGTTTGAATTCCTCATCCGGGGGCTGCGGCAAATCCCCGGGCTTGCCCCAAATCTCGAGTATTTCACTCTGCACATCAAAGAAGACCAGGAGCATGCCCGCGTTTTCGAGGGCGTGATCCGGCAGGAGTGCCGGGCCGACGCCTCGGCGCTGGAGCGCATCCGTCAAGGGACGCTCTGGTCGCTGGAGCGCCGAGCCGAGTTCTGGGACGCCTGCCGCCGCCTGGTCTTCGGGAGCCCCGAATGAAATTCGTCTGCCGCCGCTGTGAGGAGTTCATGGTCTACCGGGAGCTGGAGTCCGTAGGACAGGACTCCCTCGGCGTCACCTTCGGCTGCCCCCAATGCGGGGCGAGCATCGCCATGGTGACCAACCCGGGCGAGACCCAGATGGTCAAGGCCCTCGGCGTCGAGCTGGGCGGCCGCTCCAAAGCCGCCGAGCCCCTCGAACTCACCCGCGCCAGCCTCGCCTCAGCGCCGGTGCTGCCCAAAGCCGCCGCCGTCTCGGAGCTCAAGAAATCCATGGGCAAATGCCCCTTCGCCGGCATGGTCGCTTCCATGGGGGCGGCCCAGCCCGCGGCGCAGGCTCCCGGCGTCTCCTGGTCGGCCGAGGCCAGCGTGCGTTTGGAGCGCGTCCCGGACTTCATCCGCCCCATGGCCAAGACCGCGATCGAAGAGCTCGCGCGCCAGCAGGGCAAGGACGTGGTCGACGAGGCTCTCATGGACTCGGCCAAGTCCAAGTTCATGGGCTCCTAGAATTTGATCGGGTCGAGCCCCAGCGCCTGGCGCCAGGTGCGGGCGACCAGCAGGCGCGACACCCGGGCCGTGAGCCGCGGCGCGACGGAGTTGGCGGTCTGGATGAGCCAGCCGCCGAAGTCCCCGATCAACTCGGACCGCCCGGACTTGACCGCCGCGACGACCGCAAGAGCCGTGTTTTCGGGAGAGGCGACAAGGCGCTGGAACGAGAGGGACAGTGAGACCCCGGCGTCGCGCATGAGGGCGGTATTGATGAAGCCCGGAGAGACCAGCACGAGTTTCACGGGGCTCCCCGATATCCGCAACTCGGTCTGGAGGGCACGGGTCAGGCCCACCACGCCGTGCTTGGCCGCGGAGTAGGCGGCCAGAAAGGCCCCGGGGACATGCCCGGCGGTGGACGCCATGTTGACGATCACGCCCCCGCCCGCCCGGGTCATCGCGTCGAGGGCGAAATGAGTTCCCGTCAATACCCCGAGAAGATTCACGCGGACCATGGCCTCCGTCGACTCAATGCCGACGCCCAGAAAGCCCCCGGCCTTGGCGATGCCGGCGTTGTTGACGAAGACCCAGGGTGCTCCAAAGGTGGACCGGCATTCGCCCAGGACATCCAGGAAACCCTTGCGCTCGCCAACGTCGGCGACGCGGGTATCGATGGCGAACCCGCGCCGGCCCGCCTCGGTCCGCAGATCGCCCAGAGCCTTCTCGTCGCGGTCCAACCCGACCACGCGCGCTCCTTCCTTTAGAAACTCCAGAACCAGGCAACGTCCGATCCCCCGCGCCGCGCCCGTGATCATGACGAGCCTGCCGGAGAGCTCTACCATGGCATAGCGGGCGACAGCCACCGGGGCCCGTTCTCATCCATGATCAGGATTTCCTCGAATTTCGCCCCGAAACCCTTGCCCCCCAGATGGGGCTCGATAGCCCAGGCGCCCGCGAGGCTGCCGCGGTGATCTTCATTCAGCAAGTCGGGGTGCAAACCTCGGGACAACAGACTGACAAAGGCTTGGGGGCCGAACGGCGTTCCGGTCGGGAACGACAGTTCCCGACGGTTGGGATGCATCCTGTGCCCCAGGACGCGGAAGGGATAGAGATGGTGGATCACATCGTAGCGCTTCTCCACGATGCGCCGGGCGACCTCACGGCATACCTCGCCGCCGCTATGCGAGCTCCGAAACAACTCGAGGATCTCGACTCGCAGCCCCGCCAGGACCTCCCGGGCCTTGGCCACGGCCTGGCTCTCGCCCAGGCTCGTCGAGTAGCCGATGTCCCCGGGAATCCCGTCGAGAAACGGCGCCGTATCGAGGATCACCGCGTTGCCCGGCCGCAGGACGCGCCCGCCCGGCTCGAATTCCCGCCACGACCGGAAGCCCTCGAAGCGGGTTCTCTCTCCGAACCAGGCGAAGGACTTGTGGAAGAAGGACTTGACCCCGTGGTCGCGGAGGTAGACGTCCATCAAGTTCGCGGTCTGGACCTCGGTCCACCCCTCCCGGAATTCGCGCGCGATGTCGCGGGCGCAGGCGTAGGCCAGGCCCTGGACGCGCCGGAACCCCTCCAGGACCTCGGCCGTCGGCGCGGGCGGGGGCGGGAAGAGGTAGAGCAGCCGCTTGAACCATCTCATGGCTATCCCCCGCCCGAAGCGTGTTCCTTCCAGAAGTCTTCGAGCAAGCGGTTGACGCGCGGCGCTTGTTCGTGATGGAGCCAATGCTTGCCCGGTATCACCCGGATGGTGACGCGGCGGGCCAGATCCGAGAACTCCGGCCCCGAGGCCTCTTCCAGGTAGCGGTCTCCCGCGCTCGATATCACCAGGACCGGCATGTCGGCCGGTCCGGCCTTCTCATTGAGGAATTTGGGGATATCCCGGGCGAACTGGCGGTATTGATTCAGGGCATTCAAGACCGCGCCCTCGAAATCGCGCAGGGTGATGTCCGGCGCCGGGGGGCGCCAGCCGTCGGCCTCCAGCTGCTTGAGTATGCGGCGGCTGAAGAGGGTGAGGAGCGCCTCGGGCAAAAAGGGCACCTGCAGGGCCGCCGCGTACCAGCTCTTGGCGACCTGCCGAGGCCACACGGCACGGCGTAGGTACTGGCGCGGATGGGCGCTGTTGATCACCGCGACCGTCCTGATGCGGGGATCGGCGTGGGAGGCCAGCATCCAGGCGTGGACCCCCCCGAGGTCGTGCCCCACGACGTGAAACGCCGCGGATTCCCCGGGGTCGGCCCGCCTCAGAATATCGAGGTGATCGAGGAGGATGGAATGCGCGCTGTAGCGCCCCATGGCCGACGGGGGCTTCGACGCGCCCACCCCCCGGCCGTAGGGCAGGATGAGGCGGTATTTCGGCGCGAATTCGGCGGCCTGCGCCAGCCAGGTCGAGGGGGTGTCGGGAAAGCCGTGAAGGAACAGCACCGCCTGGCCGCAATCCCGCTCGTTGTCGAGCCAGGCGGTTTCGAGCCCGCGTATCACGGCTGACTTGCGCCGCAGACCCAGCGATTCGAAGCTCATGCCGCGAGCCTCTTGGGGTCAGGTTTTGGGATGGGAAACTCCAGCGCCCGAAGCTGTTCGACCACGGTTTGGAAGTCGCCGTGGTAGTTCGGGTTGAGCAGGAGGCTCACGAACGGCGCGGACACGAACAGCCTGCGGATGATCTCCACGGGAGAGAGCCGAATCAGGAGCGGCAGGCAGGAGCTCAAGGTCTTGTAGAACGGGTGGCGTCCTCTCAGAAAGAGCACGCGGCGCAGTCGGGTGAGCGAGGAAAGCGCCCAGGCCACCTCCAGGCCCTGGGCCAGCAGGAGGTCGGTCTTGCGCCAGAGGATGGCGGCCAGGGAGGTGTCTCGTTTGTAGAGATGCTCCAGCATCCAATACGAATACGGGCTGTGGCGCACCTCCTCCTCGAAATGGAGGCGGTGGATCTCGAAGTAAGTGGGCTCCAGCGCATCGCGGAAGGGCCGCATCTGCTTGAAAATGGCGACCGAGACTTCCTCCACCAGCGTCAACACCCACCACAGGGCGTGCCCGCCGTAAACCGAGTTGAGCTCGAGAGTCCTCAGGAGCAGCGTGCCCGACACCACCGGAAGCAGGCCTTGCAGCTGGCGATCCTCCACGCCGGTGGCCCGCGCGAACTTCGTGAGATAGCGCTTGAACATGCGCGAGTGCTTGGCCTCTTCATCGAAAAACTGCTCCCCCAGGGCCGTGAACTCGGGGTTGATCGGGTACATCTCCAGGCGCTTTCTCCAGACCCGGTCCTTGGCCGCGACCAGGGCCTTCTCCATTTCCGCGAAGGTCTGGGCGATCACCAAGCCCAGGTATTGGCTGATGGCCAGGCGCTGCGCGGGGGTGGCGCGCGGAAAGACGAGGCTCTCGGCATCGAGGGGGACGAAGGGCCGGGTCAGATCGAGGGGGCGATCCCACGCAATCGCCTTGTCGAAGTCCCAGGCCAGGCGCTTCTGGCGCTCGAGAATGCCGCGCAGGGCCACCTCGTCGTAGGGGCTGAGGGTCTTGAGACGCGCCACGCGACCATTATATGTAAGTTGAGGGAAGGGCGGGTCGGCGGGGGTCGCTTTAGCGGGTTGAAAGCTCGGCCGAAAAGCCCGCGCCGCGCAGAAAGTCCAGCAGCGCCCACGCATAGCGCGCGTCGGAAGGCGCCGCCAATTCCATCTCCACGGCTCGGCCCGCCAGGCCCGCCATGGGCCTGACCTGCTCGCCGACGAGCGGCAGGGTCTCCCGGTTGCGGGCGCGGGCCAAGGCCCGGCGCAGGGCCGCGAGCGCCGAGGCGTCCCGCCCCGGTTCCAGACCCACTTGGCCGTTGGGGCTCACCGAAATCCGGGCCAGGAGGGCGCCCCGCGCGAAGACGTTGAGGACCGGTCCAGGCCCCAGTCCGGGGAAATCTCCCGGCCGGCTGCCCGCGCTCCCGAGCACGGCCGCGCCCAAGGCCAAGACCGCCGCAAGGGCCGCCGCCAGAGCGCCCAGCCGCGCGAGCTTGCGCCTCATGCTCCCGCCTCCCGCCGGAATGCCACGGCCGCCATGCCAAGGATGAGACAGAAGCCCGTCGCCACCAGGCCGCCCAGGGCGAGCCGCTCCACGGGAGAGCCCGCGGCCGCCAGACGCCGCGCCGCGCCGCCGAGTTCGGCGCGATCCAGGGGAGCACGCCGCAGCGTGATCAGGGCCGCCGAGACCACGCCCTCGAATCGGAAAGCCTGGGACTCGAAGGGTCGGCCCCGGTAGGATCGGTAGTCCCCGGCATCCGGCCCGCTCGCCGCGTCGGCCACGAGGATCATGGCCAAGCCGTATCTGTCGTCACCGGTGGGAAGCCGGCCCGAACCGAACGTGGAGACCAGGTCTAGCTGATAGCGGTGATAGCTCTGATGAAGGACGGTCCGGACGGCGCCGTCGGGCTCCTTCAACGCGGCGGCGTCGATGAGGAGCTTGCCCTCCACGCTATGGTAGGCCAGCACGCCCGGGTCCGAGGAAAAATCATGAGCCGAGACCTGCGGCGGCGTGATCCCGTAGGTCTTGGCGAAGAGATCCGCGAGCTCCTGAAGGGCGCGCACGCGCGCGGTCGCGTCGAGTTTGTCACAGCGACGCAACGC
>CAYJXJ010000110.1:0-15355 GCA_964374095.1 uncultured Elusimicrobia bacterium | reverse complement strand
ACCGCCCGAATCCGGGCGCTCCCGTAGGGGGCGATGCGAAAGCAAAAATAAAGCCGCTCGAGAATCTGGACCCAGCGCTCCGCCGTCTCCTGAGCCACCTGGAGGAGTTCGCTCAGGCTTCTGACGGAAAGGGGCGAGCCCACGCAGCGCGGAAGATGGTGCGCGAGGAGCTCGATCAAGGACACTTCCCGAACCTGCTCCAAATCCCGCAAATCATCGCGGACGACGCGATCCTGATGCTCCTTTTGCCAACGGCGGTGCTCAACCTCGCTGCCCGCCAGCAACGGCTCGGGAAAGCCCCCGAACCGGAGCAGATGCGCGACGGTTTTGGCGTTGGCCGAGGGGTCCAATTCGCGCAGGGAGATGGGATGCAGCCGGTAGTAATGGTATCGCCCCTGGAGGGAATCGCCGCCCTTGCGATAGTAATCCAGCCGGGCGGAGCCCGTCACGAGAATGGAGAGTTTCGATTTCCGCGTGTCATAAAGCCCTTTGACGAGGTTTCGCCAGCGCGCGAACTTGTGAATTTCATCCAGCAGCACCAACTCCTCGCCGGAGGGCATTTCGCCGCCGAGCAGGCGCCGCCGATGATCATCCCGGTCCCAGTTCGTGTAGGCCGGATGCGTCTCGTTTTCAGGCGGAGTCCTCAGGAAGCTGAGAGCGAACGTGGTCTTTCCCACCTGACGCGGCCCGCCGACGAATACCATCTTTCGGGCCAAGTCCTCGCGCACGCGCGTCCAGAGATACCGGCGGAGAGGCCCTTTGGGCATATGAGCGATATCAGGCATATCTGATTATACTCATTAGTGTTGTCATGTCAATATGACAATACTCGTATTTGTTCCCGGCCGAGTTTCTCCTGCCTAAGCGGCGCTTGACGCGGCACATGACATCATGTCACGGCCGCCCGCGCCCCACCCGGCGCAACAGGAACGCCAGACACAACAACGCCCCCGCCCCGAAGGCGGGAAGGCCGATGAAGAAGAAGGCGGTCATGATCAACGGGGTGGTCTTGGCAAGACACACGAGGCTCAACGCCAGCCCCAGCGCGGCGCATCCCACCGACAGCTTTAGAGTTTGGTTCATGGCTATTGGCGCGACGGATGGACCGGACCATGGCAGGCGACGCAGTCCATCTCCCCGGACCGCAGCTCCTCGAGCATTCCCTGGTGAGCCGCGGCCTGGACGAAGGATTTCGCGCCCTCATGGCATTGCAGACAGCTCGAATTCTTGAAAGGCTTATAGAGCGCCAGGGGCTTCTCGCCGCTGCCGAAGTAATAGGCCGCGACGTGGCGCATGCCGCGGATCTTGGCGTTGACCGGACCCAAGAAGTCGTAATCCGTGTGGCAGGCGTAGCACTGGTTATGGTTGATGCGCCGATATTGATAGTGCTTGGCGGCCAGCAGGTCGCTGTCCGGGTTCTTTAGGTCCTCGGCATAGGGCTTCATTACGTGGCAGGAGGCGCAGAACTCGGTGGACTTGGAGCGCTCGAAGGCGACTTGGGCGGTCACCAGGCTTAGCACCGCCGGCACGAGGACGAGTCCCGCGAAAATGGCGCCATAGACCCAGGGCTCGGGCCGGGCCCGCGGTCCGCCTTTGGCGGGGGCGTCTGCCACGTCGCCTCCTATTTTGCGGCCAGCGCGCGGATGTAGGCAACGACAGCGGCGATATCGCCGTCCGTGAGCTTGCCCTTGTACGCCGGCATTTTATTGAGCCCGTCCGCCGTCAGCTTCGCGAGCTCCCCGTCGGATTTGGCCAGGCTGTCCTTGTCGACCAGGTCCAGCGCCGCCAGGTCTACCTTGAACATCTTCGCCATGGCCGGATTGCCCTTGCCGTCCTTGCCGTGGCAGGAGGCGCACTTGGCGGCGTAGGTCGAAGCGCCGCCTCCCGCCGGGGCGGCCGCGGCGGGCGCCCCGCCGCCGCTCAGCGACCGGACGAAAGCCGCGGCGTCGGCGATGTCGGCGTCCGAAAGCTTGCCTTTGTAGGACGGCATGGGCGGCGGGCCTTTCTCGATCGCGGCGATGAAGTCCGCGTCCGATTTCTTGGCCGACTCGGCGTCGGTGAGATCGAGGGCGCCGGGCTTCTTGACCATCTTGGCCATGCCGGGGTTGCCCTTGCCGTCCTTGCCGTGGCAGGAGGCGCACTTGGCCGAAAAAACCGCCTGGCCCTTGGCCGCGTCCGCGGCATGGGCTTGACCGCACGTCAGGACCGACGCGAGCAGGACGGCGACGCTCCGGATCATTTCTCCCCCCCGAACTTGTAGTTCATGCTAGAAATTCCATGCCAGATGAGTCCCGAAGACATGCGCCGTGTAGCCGTACCGGTCCGCCCCGGTCCAGAGGTAGCGCGTGCTGTTCTCGACGCTCGCGCCCGCCAGGTAGGGACCGGCGTTGGAGAAGTCGTTGAGCGAATAGCGCGTCAAGAGGTAGTTGAGGCCCACGCGCAAGTCCTTGGGAAGCCGGTAAAGCCCGCCGAGGCGCAGTTCGTGCAGCCGGTTGACCACGCTCGGCCAGGGCTGGGCCGCCGCGTTGGCGAGCTTGGCGCCCGCGGGAAAGCCCGCGGCCAGGGCCTCGCCCGCGTTGGGGTTGGAGGCCGCGAAATCCATGCGGCTGTAGGAGAGAGAGTAGCCGGCCTTCAGCTCCAGCGTCTCCCGCGGCCGCAGGGTCGCCTCCAACGCGACCGTGTCGACGGTTTCGGCGATCTCGTCGTTCCAATAGTTGAGGGGGTTGAAGCTGTCCCGGCTGAAGGCGTCGTCGATCGAGCTGCCCGCCGAGTTGAAGGCGTCGTCCTTGGCGCCGTTCTGCATGCGGCTCTTGCGCAGCTCCCGGCTGTAGTCGCAGGAGACGCTCCACGCCGGCGAGGGATCATAGGTCGCGTCAAAGGCCAGGACCGCGGACTTCTGGCTTTTGAGCCCGAAGCGGTCCCTCGCGCCCAGGGAGTCGTCCTGATAGGAGCCGTCCACGCCGAGGGAGACCTCGTCGTTGGGAGTCACCCCGACGCCCAGGTTGCCCCGGTGGCGTATGCGGTCGGCCCAGTTGTAGTTGGTCAGTTCCAGGGCCTCGGGGTTGTTGGGCTGGTTGCCGCGGCGGTAGCCCGCCACGATGCGCCGGGCGAAGCGGTAGCCCCCGTGCGCCCGCGCGATCTGTCCGACGCGCCAGGCGAAGCCAGCCGTCCCGCCGACCTCATGCGTTCTCTCGACACGCGCATCGCGGTAGCGCCAGTGGTCCCAAAAGGTTCCGGCGTTGAGGGTGACGGGCTGCGCCGCCGCGTAGTCGGCGCCCAGCTCCGCCGAGTGGCGGGTGTAGGAGGCCGACTCGTTGACCACGGGCGCGCTGCCGTTGCCCGCCGTATCATTCTTGACCGTCCTCCAGAAGGACTCCCCCCAGGCCGCGTAGCCCGGGAACACCAAGCGGTCCGAACGGTTGTCGTAGTCGTAGTACCGGTACGTGAGCTTTGCCCCGAGGCGGTCGACGGGCCGGGCCGTCAGGACGTAGCTCTGCGTCAAGGTGCGGACCTCTCCCCTGAAGCGCGGCGCCGGCAAGGACCCGAAGCCCGTCACGTCCAGCGGCGCGCCGCCCACTCCGCCGATGGCCGAATTCATGGTGTAGGGGAGCAGGGGCGCGTTCTGGTTGACCCAGCCCAGGGAAAGAGCGCCGGCCAGGCGGCCGCGCCAGGGAAGCTGAGCCGAACCCGACGCCGCGATCTCGTGCGACCGGCTCGACGGAGGCAATGACATCTGTCCCTGGGCGAAGCGGCCGCGGTTGAAAGCGTTCGAGGTCGCCGCGCCCGCGGCGGCGGTCGCGGTGGCGTTGGTGTTTCGGAACGGATTCCTCCAAACCAGGGAGGACTCCTGGTTCTTGAACTCGCTGAACGTGTATTCCAGGTCGGCCGACCAAGCCTTCTTGTAGAGGCCGGCGCCGGCGTTAACCGAGGTGGTGCGGTCGTCCAGGGGCTCGGCGAGCTGCATGCCGGAGACGAAGAACAGGTCCGTGGTGTGCGTCAGGGGGGCCCCGCCCTGGGCATAGCGCTCGTAGGTGCCCCACCCGATCTGACGCAGGCCCTTGCGCCTCTCATCCGTCACCTTGACCCAGGTTTTGACCTCCGGAGTCAGGTTGAGGTCCATGGAGAGAGAGCCCCGTTCGCGGTCAAGCTTGAAGGTGGTCGGATCGGTGTTGGTGAAGAGGTCGCGGAGTATGCCCTGCTGCAGGGAGTCCTCCCCGTTGGCGTCGATCAAGGGGTTGGCGCCCCGCTCGGCGCGGGTCTGCTCCGCGGCCTCCAGGGCGGCCTGGACCGCGTTGGAGATGCCGAGGTTGCCGGTCCCGGCCCCGCTCAGGAGCAGCGTTCCCCGGCCGAAGTTGTGCGGGATGCGGTCGAAAGAGGCCGAAACCCTGAACTTCCCGTAGCGGCCGCCCCCGATGCGGTAGGCCTCGTCGCCGCGCGCGGCGTTTTTGGCCTCGAGGTCGAGGTAGGCGGCGCTTTCCCGCCCCTCGGCTTTCAAGCGCAGTAAGTTGACCAGGAACCCGTCGCGCATGTCGCGGTACTCCTCGAATTTCTCCTGCGAGCCGGACACGCTCGCCTCCCGGCCTCCCATGTCGGTCTCAAGGCAGAGCAGCGGGCCGGGCCCGGATTCGGCGGCTGAGGCGGCCTGAACGGCCGCAAGCAAGACCGCGAGGCAGGCCGCGAGTCCCTCCTGGATCAAGCCTCTCCTTCTCATAGGACCTCCCCCCTCACCTTTGCAGAACGGTCCCCGACGGATGGTTCGACCCGTGGATCATCGGATGGCAGTTCAGGCAAGCCTTGCCGGCGGCGAAGACCGAGTTCGGCGCCAGGGTCCCGCTCTGGTGGCGGCCCTGCATGTGGCATTGCTGGCAGAGCCGGGGCGCCTTCGCCACCAGGAGCTTGTCGTTGGAAGAACCGTGCGGCGTGTGGCAAATCAGGCAGTCCTCCTTGACCGGCCCGTGTTCCCAAAGGACGGGAGCTTTCTTCTCCGCGTGGCACGCGTAGCAGGTGTCGTTGACGGACTTGCCGGCCATGAGCTTCTCGGCCCGCGAGCCGTGCGGATTGTGGCATGAGGAGCAGGCCATGGCGCCCTCGCCGTGAGGCTTGGAGGAATCCGCGAGCGGGTGCTTCGAACGTTTGTGGAGCTCGGCGCGCACGTCCCGGTGGCAGGCGGCGCACGTTTCCAACTCCGTCCTCTTGGCCAGAAGCTTGGGATTCTCTCCGTGCGCCGAATGGCAGGAGAGGCAGTCCTTTCCGCGGCCCTGGTGGGCGCTCCACTCCCAGAACAGCCGCGGCTTCTCGCCCGCGTGGCAGGTCAGGCAGGCCGCCGAGGCGAGCCCTCCCTTGAGCTTGGACGGGTTGGCGATGGCGAAGAAGTCCGGGTTGGACTTGTCGCCCGCGGCGGAGGCGTGCTTGGAGCCCGGGCCGTGGCAGGTCTCGCAGGATTTGTCGAAGGGGACGCCCTTGGCGTTGGGCAGGGCCTTGGCGTGGATGTTATTCTTGAACGACTCCTTGTCCGCGTGGCAGGACAGGCACATGTCGGCGCCCACGTACTCCGCGGCGGAGGGCGCGGCCTCGGCCGGCTTGGCGGCGTCCTGGCCCCAGATCACCGCCGCGGCCCCGCAGAGGATAGCGGCGCCGACCATGGGGATCAGCACCTTGGGTATTTGCCTCAGCTCGGCATCGGGATCGGGATCGAGGGGCATGGTATTCTCCTCTTCATCGATTGGGTTGGGGTCCCGGCACGTCCGGATAGGGCTTGGTCTTGCCCTTATCCTCGGACGTACTGCGGCGCTTGCGCTCGGCCTTGATCAGGGCAAATAGCGCCTTGCGCTCCTGGTCCTGCTCCGCGAAGGAGGCCTTGCCGTCCACTTTGCGCAGCTTCGCGTCATAGGCCAGGAAGTCGAGGACGGCCTCGGCCTCGACCTTGTAGAAGCCCGCGCCGTAGCGGTCCTTGCTCTTCAAGTGCATGCGCTTGATGAAGCGCCGCCAGTCCGCGCGGCCCACGTAGGGCGAGTTGATGGCGCGCGCGGGGGTGTGGCAGTGCGAGCAGGTCCGCAGGAAGGTCGCGTAGTTTCCCCGCTGAGCCTCCGGGTAGGAGGAAACGTCGATCACCGCGGGCCCGAGGTCATAGTGGAACCGGGCCTCGAGCTGTTCGGGCGTAAAGCGCTCCGCGGCCCAGACCCCTCCCGCCAGCGCCGCCGCCGCTAAAAGCATCGCTTTAGTCATGGCGACCTCCCGAGGGGATCTTTTCCTTGAGTCCGTTCCACGACGCGGCCTTCTCCAGTCCGGCGCGGCATTCCCGCGCCTCTTGCGCCGCCAACTCCTCCGCATGGGCCTGCGCCGGGGCCTTGCCGAGCATGCTCTCCCGAACCATCTTTTTGAGGCCGTCGAGGTCCACGAGATGCACATGCGGCTGGCGGCCGCAGGCCGAGTCTACGTTTCGCGGCATGCCGAGGTCGATGAGAAAGAGCGGCGCGGCCCGGCCTTGGCGGCGCGCGGCCAGGACCTCGGGCTGAAGGAGCGGCCTGTCGCCGGAAACCGAAAAGATCGCGACCTCGACTTCTCCCAGGAGCTTGAACCCCTCTTCGATCGAAACCGCCTCCCCTCCCAGGGGCTCGGCCAGCGCCCTGGCGCGCTCCAGTCTCCGGTTGGCGACCGTGATGCGGCTGAACTTCTTGGCGGCGAGATGCCGCACCACGGCCTCGGCCGCCTGGCCCGCCCCGAAAATCAGCACCCGCCCGCCGCGCTCGGCGCCGAATATGCGCCGGGCGGCCAGGGCCGCGGCGCCGCCGATGGAGTGGATGCCGTTTTGGATGCCCGAACCCGACCGCACGCGCTTGGCCGCGCCGATGACGCCCTGAAGGACCCGGTTGAGTATCTTTCCCGTGAAGCCGCGCTCCAGGGCGAAATGATAGGCGTTCTTGATCTGGGCCAGAATCTCGGACTCCCCCACGATCCAGGAATCCAGCCCCGCCGCCACGCGCACGAGATGCGCGAGCGCCTCGGAGCCGGTATGCGCGTAGAGCGCGTCCTGCGCGTCGTCTCCCGCGCGCGCGAGCAGCCATTGGGCGCAGCGCGCCACGGCCCGCTCCCGGTCGGCGGACGCCCCGATCACCTCGACGCGGCTGCAGGTGGAGAGGATGACGGCCTCCTCCAGGCCGCAGGCCGCGCGCGACTCGCCGAGTCGAGCCAGGAGGTCCGCCGGCGCCACGGCCGCCTTTTCACGGCAGGCCAGCGGCGCCCGGAGGTGGTTGAGGCCGACCACGAAGATGGTTTCAACGCTCATGGTTTTCTTCCTGAATGCCTCGGAGTCAAACCATTCCCTTTGGTCATCGGATGCCCCGCGTCCGACAGCATAGCAACGAAACGGCCAGGACTATTTTGAAGGCAGGCGGACGACGAACTCACAGCCCTGCCCGGGAGGAGAGCTCACTTGAATGCTCCCGTTCATGGCCTTGAGCGCCAGGCGGCAGAAGGCCAGCCCGAGGCCGGTCCCAGGAGCGTTTGCCGCGCGGCGCTGGGCGGCCTGGTAGTAGGGATCGAAGAGATGCGGCAGAGACTCGGGAGCAACTCCGGGGCCGGTGTCCTTGAGCGTCAAGACCGCCTCCCCGTTGTCGGGTCGCGCGCGGATCGTGACGCGGCCTTCCGCCGAGGTGAATTTGAGGGCGTTGTTGAGGAGATTCTGCACCACGCGGGAGAGGAGCCCTTCATCGGCCCGCGCCGATAGGCCCGGCGCGGCGTCGAGCGTGATCCCAATGCGCTTCTCCCGGGCCGCGGGAGCCTGGTCCTCCGCGCATTGGCGCAGGAGTTCGGGCACCGCGACCGGTCCCAGGCGAAGGGCGGCCTTGCCCGCCTCGAGTTTGGCGTAGTCGAGCTTGTCCTCCACGAGCTGGAGCATGCGGCGCGCCCCGCGGACCGCGAGGGCCAGGAGGTTCCTCTCCGAGGCCGAGAGGGCGCGTCCCTCCGGAACTTCCTCAAGGACCCGCAGGGCTCCCAGAACGATGGTCAGGGGCGTGCGCAGGTCATGGGTGGCCATGTTGCGCCACTCCTCCCTGTGGCGTTCGAGCTCGGCTTCGGGGGTGACATCCTCGATCAAGGTGAAGTGCTTCTCGGTGTCCCTGCCGTCGAAGGCCGGGGTTCGTATGCGCTCGCAGCGCACGCGAATATCGCGTCCCACGCCGTGATTCTCGCACCGGAGCCGTCCCTTGCAGGTGACGACGGACCGGGCCGGAGCGGCGCTCCGAATCGGGCAGGTCCGTGAAAACGCCCCGCCGCCCGAGTCCGGACCCGCGAGCCGGTCGCAGAGACCACGGCAGAGATTATCGGCATCCCCGGCCCCGTTCCACCCCAGGAGCGCTTCGGCGGCGGCGTTCATGAACAACAGCTTTCCCTCCGCGTCGCTGACGCAGACCCCTTCGGCCAGGCCCTCCAGCAGGGCGGTCGGGCTTTCCCGCGCGCGGGCGATCATCGCCGGCCGGCGCCCAGGTACTCGCCGACGACGGCGTTGTGCTTGCGGATGTCGTCCTCAAGCGACTTCACGCGCTCCGCCAAACGCCGGTTGATCGAGCGCTTCACCGAACGGCTGCGGAGCTTGCCGAGTTGGGGCCAGAACTCCAGCTCCTCGGTCCGAAAATGCCGCCGCAAGCTCTGGTCGAGCCGCGTGATCAGCCTTCCCAACCGGGTCCAGTCGGAGTTGGGGGCCTCGTCCAGGACGCGCAGTATATCTTCCTGGAGAGCCACGATCTCCTTGTGCTGGCGGTCCACCGCGGCCGCCGCCCGCAGGGCCGCCTTGCCCAAGACCGCGCCCTCGAGGTCCAGCGAGGACTCGATCTCCTCATGGCGCTGAAGCGCCAGGGAGAGAAGGAACAAGACGTCTCGAACCTCGCCGCGCGCGGCGAGGCAGTCGACCACCATGCCCTTGGACAGACGCTCCAGCAGCCTCTCGAAAAGGCGGTGCTCCAACACGAGCGAATCGAGTATTTCCATGGCGGCCCCCCGCCTCAGCCGGCCGGGGCGCCGGTGCGCGGCTCCCCGGCCGGCCTCGCGTCATGCCTCGACGGGCGTCCTATCCGCCTCGTTGTACGCATTGCGTCCGACACGGACGGCGGACTCGACCTGCTCCCGCTTAGACAGGATCTGTTCCTTCTTGGAATCCCGCTTCTCCTTGATCCAACGCTCCAGCTTGCGGCGGCTCTCCGCTCCCCGATCGGGAGCGAAGAAGACGCCCAACGCCGCGCCCAGCGCGGTCCCGACGATAAACCCGGGCCAACTCGACCCGCCTTTCTTGGCGCACTCGCACTCCGCGCCCCCGGCGCATCGGCACTCGGTTTCAGCCACGAACCACCTCCTCGAGCGATTTTTAGCATCCCCGTCGCCCCATGCCGCCGCAACACTCCGGCCCATGCGAATGATCCAAGGCGCCGACCTAAGCCGCTCGATGCTCGGCGATGCCGGCTTTACGGCCGAGGTTCTACGGGAGGGGCGGCCTTGACGATTTCGTTTCGCACCGCGTTGACGGTGCGGCGGGAGATGGCGATGCCGTAGTCGGTCTTGAGCCGCCGGGCGAGCGCGGCGTCGGTGCCCTGGAGCGTGCTCTCGTGGGACCAGCGACCGAGAATCTCGCGCAGGACGTTGCGCCGGCCCGGCACCAGGCGGATGAGCGGGAGTTCCGCGCCCCACGGCGCGCGCACGCAGCGTCCGTGCAGGGCCCGGCTGACCGTGCTCGGGGCCAGGTCCAAGCGGTGGGCCAGCAGGCGCAGGCTGATGGGCCGCAGATGGTCGTCCTCGCGCGTGCGCAGGTACTCGGCTTGCAGCTTGGCCAGGGCTTCGAGTATCCGGAAAATGGTGCTCTGGCGGAGATTGACGATCTCGATGCGCTTCAGGAGATGCCTCAGGCGCTTGCGCTCCTCGCCCGAGAGGCTCTTTTTCTTCCACTTCTCCAGCAGATCATAGCGGACGTTATAGAGCCCTCGGGCCCAGTAGGCCGAGTAGAACTCAAAGCTCGGCTCCCCCCCTTCCACGGAGAGCCGCGCCAGGCAGGCCCCGGGCCGCGCGACGGACGGCTCGGGCTTGGGCACGAAGAACTCGGCCTGCGCGCCGACCTCAAGCAGCATGTCGTGGATGCCCGTCACATCCTCCAACGTCAAGCCCGTGCGCTTGGCGATCTCGGCCAGGGGCACGCTCTCCGTGGCGTAAACGAAATATTTTTCGAAGGCCTTCATGCCCATCGTCTGGATTTTGGGGATGAGGGCCGCGTGCTCGCCCAAGGTCTCTTCGACCTTGACGCGCTCGCCGGAGGCGATCAGGCCTTCATTCACCTGGAGGAAGGCCGTGCTCATGCGGCTGCCGGGCCAGCGCTGGCGCCGGATGGCGCCGGGAATATCCGGCGTTCCGAAGGCGAGCTTGCGAAATAGCGCGTCCTTCTCGAGATCCGCCACTTCGCGGGCGAAGTCCGGCTCCTTCATCTCAATCCATTGCGCCATGCGCAAGCGGCCCAATAGGGCCAGCCTCTGATCCTGCCGCAGACTTAGTCCCAGCTTGGCGTTCATATCCTTAAAGGGCTACAATGCCTCCGGCCATGGCCGAAATGTTCCATCACTGTTCCAACACGGATACTAGCAATATTCCGGCCACGTCGGAATATCGCCCCAGCATTGCTCCATTTTGGAACATAATAACTCCAGCCGCCCTCGTTCCGGAGCACACCTGAAGGCCTCCCGCGTCGATATTAAGGAGATGCTCGCCTTCTCTCCGGAGGCGGGGACCATCCAATTGGGGGACCGCCGCGTCCTGCTCATGAACGCGGCGTCCATGGGCGCGCTCCGAAAGGCCCTCATAGACACGGTCGGAATGGAGCATGCCAAGGGCATTTTCATGCGCGCGGGCTACGCCTCGGGGATCGAGGACGCCCTGAAAATCAAGGAAAAGACCCGCTTCGACAGCGACCTGGAATGGTTGATGGCGGGACCGCGCATGCACCAACAGGTCGGGCATGTCCAAGTCGAGCCCCGGGAATTTCGCCTGGACCGCAAGTCCGGCGACTTCTTCGTGTCGGCCCTCTGGCGCAACAGCTACGAGGCGGCCGAGCACCGCCGCCGTCTGGGCCCGAGCTCGGAACCCGCGTGTTGGACGCTCGCCGGCTACGCGTCGGGCTGGAGCACGGCCGTGCTGGGCGAAAAGGCCTTGTGCGTCGAAGAACTCTGCGAGGCCAAGGGCGACCCCCACTGCAGTCTGGAAATCCGGCGCGTCGCGGACTGGGGCGAGCGCGCTCGGGGCCGGGACTTGGACTTGGAGGATCTCGCCGGATCGCGCAAAGTCAGCATGCTTGAAGAGGCCGCCGCGGCGCTCGAAGTCAGCCGGGCCTCGGAGCGGCAATCGCGCGAGCAGTTCCAGGCGATCCTCGATTTCGCCGCGGACATGATCTGGGTCCGGGAGCTCGACGGCGACGGGCGCGTGCTCGACGCCAACCGCGCCGCCCTCCACCGCCTCGGGCTCAAGCGCAAGGAGTTCGTGGGCCGCCCGGTCTTTGACTTCTGGTTCAGCGACCGCGACGGCGGGAATTTCGCGGACTTCACGCGCAGGATCATCAAAGACGGCTCCGCCTTCGTCCACGCCACCTTCCGCAAGAGTTCCGGAGAGCCCCTGGAGCTCGAACTGCGCGGCTCGCTCATGCGCCAAGACAACCGCCGGGTCGCCCTGGTCGTGGCGCGCGACATCGGCGAGAGCCTCCAGGAGCACCGCCGGGCCCTCACCCTCTACCAGGCCTTCACGCAGTCCAACGACGTGATGTTTTTCTGCGACCGCAACGGCGTCATCCTCGACGTCAATGCCGCCTTTTCCCGGGTTTACGGTTACTCCCGGGAGGAGGCCGTGGGACAAACCCCCCGCATCGTACGTTCCAACCATTCCACCCATGAGATGTACAAGAGCATGTGGGCCGCGATCAAGGGCAAGGGCCACTGGCGCGGCCAGCTCATCAACAAGGCCAAGGACGGCCGTGAGATTCCCGTCACCTTGACCATCACCGGGGTGCGCGACGTCAGCGGCGCCATCGTGGGCTACGTCTCCAATGCCGCAGACATCAGCGACCATCTCAACCTGCGGGGACGCCTGGCGCACTCCGAGGCGCTGGCAAGCCTCGGCGAGATGGCGGCGGTCGTGGCCCACGAGATCCGCAACCCTCTGGGCTCGATCGTCATGGCCGCGCGTCAGCTCTCGGCCGGGGGCCTGGCTTCGGAGGACCGCGAGCTCGTGGTCAAGGTGCTCCGGGATGAAAGCCAGCGCCTCAACGAAACCCTCAGCACCTTCCTCACCTACGCCCGCCCCCGCCAGCTCAAGCTCGGCCTCGCGAGCCTGACGCAAGTGGCGCGCGACGTCTGCCGCATGGTCGAGTCCAACCCGGAGCTTTTGCGCGGCTTGCGCTTTGAGACCGCGCTCGATGAGGCCCTCGAACCCTTTCCCGTCGACCCCGATCAGCTGCGCCAAGTCATGTGGAACATCGTCCTAAACGCGATCCAAGCCCTCGACGGAAAGGGCACGGTCAAAGTCGAGACCGGGCGATTGGATTCCAAAGTCTACTTTCGCGTCCGCGATTCGGGGCCGGGGGTCCCCGCGGACATGCTCAAGACCCTCTTCAAGCCCTTCCGCACCTCCAAGCGCCAGGGCACGGGCCTGGGCCTGGCCGTCGCCGAACGCATTATAAAATCCCACGGGGGAAGCATCGACGTGACGAGCTCGCCCAAGGGCGCGGTCTTCACGGTGCTTCTGCCCGCGCCGCAAACCTAATATATGAAACCGATACGGCTGCTTCTCGCCGAAGACGACTTGTCGCTGGCCGCCCTGCTGAGGATCGAGCTCACGCGCTCGGGCTGCGAAGTCACGGCGGTCAAGTCCGGCGAGGAGGCGATCGCGCGCCTGGGCAGGGACCTCTTCGACGTGATCGTCACCGACCTCAAGCTCCAAGGCGCCGACGGGCTCAAGGTCCTGCAGGAGGCGCGGCGCTCCCAGCCCGAGGCCGAGGTCCTGGTCATCACCGGACACGGCAGCGTCGACACCGCGGTGGCCGCGATGAAGGCCGGGGCCTTCGACTATCTCACCAAGCCCGTGGAGCCCGAGGAGCTTCTGCTGGCCATCCAGAAGGCCGTGGAGCACCGCGACCTCCTGAGCGAGGTGCGCCGCCTGCGCGACGACGCGCGCGTCAAGTACAGCTTCGAGGGCATCGTTTACGCCAGCCCGCGCATGCAGAAGGTCCTCGACCTGGTCAAGAAGGTGGCCGCGACCGACGCCACGGTCCTCGTCCAGGGGGAATCCGGGACCGGCAAGGAGCTCATCGCCCGCGCCATCCATGAGAACAGCCCGCGCCGCTCCGGGGCCTTCGTGGCCATCAACTGCGGGGCGCTGCCCGAAGGCCTGCTGGAAAGCGAGCTCTTCGGCCACGTCAAGGGCTCCTTCACCGGAGCCGAGCGCAACAAGCGCGGACTCTTCGAGGAAGCCAGCGGCGGCACGCTCTTTCTCGACGAGATCAGCGAGACGACGCCGGCCCTCCAGGTCAAGCTCCTGCGGGCCCTGCAGGAAGGCGAGGTCCGCCGCGTGGGCGACAACCACCCCGTCAAGATATCCGCCCGCCTCGTCACGGCCACCAACCGCGACCTCGGCAAGCATGCCAAGGACGGGAAGTTCCGCGAGGACCTCTACTACCGGCTCAAGGTCTTTCCCATCGACCTGCCGCCTCTGCGCGAGCGGCCCGAGGATATCATGCCCTTGGCCGAGCACTTCCTGCGCAAGTCCCGAAAGAAGAACGGGTGCGAGGCCGCGAAACTCTCGACACAGGCCGCGGAAGCGCTCAAGGCCTACCCGTGGCCGGGAAACGTCCGCGAGCTCGAGCACGCCATCGAGCGCGCCGCCATCATGGCCTCCGGCCCGGCGGTGGCGGCCGAGGATCTCCCGCCCGAGATCCACGCCGCCGCGCCCGCGGCATCCGCCGACGGCCAACCCGCGGGACACACTCTCGATGAAGCCGAGCGGCGGCACATCATCGATATTCTCGAATCCTGCGGCCACAACCAGCTCGAAGCCGCCAAGGCCCTCGGGATCGGCCGCAACACCCTCTGGCGCAAGCTCAAGTCCTTCGGCATACCCTCCAAGCCGGCCAAGGCCAGGCGCGGCAAATAGCCTCGGATGGCGGCTGTGTTGCGAGCAAGTCTCCAGAGGCCCGACATGCCGACCACCCGGCGCGACCCGCGCCCGCCGTAGCCCGCGGGCCGAAGCGTTGCGTCGGCGCAGGGAGAGCCATGTTTCTAAACAGAGACGACGCCGGGGAGCGCCTGGCCGACAGCCTCGCGACCGCGGCCACCATGCTGGCCGCGGTCGAAAGCATTCGCGCCATGAGCCCGCGTCGGCTGATCGCGGCGGTCCCGGTCGCGCCCCTCGCGGTTCTCGGCACGCTGGCGGGTCTGGTCGACGACATGGCCGTCTTGGCCGCGCCGGAGGACTTCGCCTGCGTCGGCGCCTATTACGAAGACTTTCGGCCGGTCTCCGACGCCGAAGTCCTCGGGAGTCTCGCCGGAACGCGCGCGGCCCCCCGGCAAGCTCAGGCGGTCGTACCTTGAGGGCCCCATGGAACATTCCAAAATCGACCGGGCTCTCGAAATCACCTTCTTGGCGCCGGCGGTCATGGCCGGAGCCCTTTACCTGGGACACCGCATCCACAGGCCCGGAAGATACACGCAAAGGCCGCGGCCCTGGCCGCCGCCGGAAAATCCTCGCCGTACATGGACCGCCTCCTTTTCACCCCGCGGCGGCCGCGTCGGCGCCTTTGGGATGTCATCGTGCCGGTCCCCTCGATACAATATTAGCGACGCGCGGGCTGAAGCGTTGCGCCGGATAACGCACCGGCATGGAAACTCTGGGGCCGGTCCTACTCGTCGATGACGACGCCGATCTCCGGCGCACGGTGGCCTACGCGCTGGCGGTCGAATTCCTAATCGCGGAGGCCGCCAGCGGTGAGGAGGCCTGGGCCGCGATCGCGCGCCATAAACCGCGCCTCATCATTCTCGACCTCGTCATTCCGGGCACCGACACCCTGGCGCTCCTGCGGCGGCTTCGGGCCGCGACTCCCGAAATCCCGGTGCTCATGCTCACCGGCAACGAGGATTTAGACAACGCCGTCGCGACTCTGGCCCTGGGCGCCATGCTCTACATCACCAAGCCCTTCGAACCGGAGTTCCTGCGCGACGAGGTGCGCCGGCTCCTCTCCGGGGCCTCCCGCCGCGAGGCGCCGTGGCGGATCGAGGAGGCGCCGGACTAGCCTGGATTGCTACCGCAGGTCCACGCCCTAACATTTCTGCCGTTTGCGGCT
>CAYJXJ010000109.1:0-15640 GCA_964374095.1 uncultured Elusimicrobia bacterium | reverse complement strand
TGCCGGCAAAGATCGCGTAGGTTAACTTGGCGGCCTCGCCCCGTGAACGATTACGGGAGCTTTTGGCCGCGGCGCGCCTCACCTCGCGGCCGGGGGTGGCGGCCGCGGCGGATCCGGCGCTCATGGCCGCCCAGGAGGCGGAGGCCGACGCCCAGGTCTACGACGAGCTCTCCGGCGCGCTGCGCGAACGGACCGCGGACCTTCTCGGCCAGGGCGATTACTCCCGGACGGCCGACATCATCGGCCTCTTCCGGCGTCACCGCAACCAGGCGCAGAGCCTCTTCCCGGAGCGTCCCCACCTCGCGACCGCCGCGCTCCAGGCCGTCGGCTCTTCGGGCATCATGGACGTGTGCCTGGCGGATCTTCTCTCCGGCGACCCGGCGAGGATCGAGCGCGGCCGCGAGTTTGCCGTCAAGCTCGAGGAGCTCGGCGTCGGGGCCGTCATCTCGGCGATAAAATCCTCCGAGGACATCCAGTCTCGCCGCGTTCTCGTCTCGGTGGTCCGCAATCTCGGGAAGGGCGCGCTGGTGCGCCTGCTCGAGCAGTTCGATGAGGAACGCTCTTCCCGGGTCTTGGAGCGCCTGCTGGAGGTGGTCTGGGACCTCGGCCTCGACGAGCTGGTCTTCGAGAAGCTCAAGGCCGCGGCGGCCCATCCGGAGCGGCGGGTGCGCTTCAAGCTCGTCGAGGTCCTGCGGGGCAAGGGGGGCGAGCGCTCGGGAGAGACGATCCTGGCGTTCGTCGCCGATGAGAACAAAGATGTCCGGCTGGCCGCGATCGCGGCCCTGGGCGAGCTCCAGCACCGCGCCGCCGTCCCCGTCTTGACGGCCCTGCTCTCCCGGCGGAGCTTTCTGGAGACCGGCGAGGACCCCGACCTCCAGGCCGCGGCCTGTACGGCGCTGGGCCGCATCGCCGATGAGCGGGCCGTCGAGCCGCTCATCGAGGCGATCATGCCGCCGGGGCTATTCGCCCGCATGCGCGAGGCGCACCCCGCCGTGCGACTGGCCGCGGCCAGGGCCCTCGGGCCCTTCACCTTCCGGCCCGACGTGCGGGAGACCTTGACCGCCCTGCTCAAGGATCCCTACCTCGCCATCCAGCACCTCGCCGGCGAGGTGCTGGGGAAGAAGAGTTAGCGCCCGGACAGGAACCGGATCAGACGGGGGTTGACGAGTTCGGGCCGCTCCTGGTGGCAAACATGGCCGCATTCCTTAAGGAAAACCGCCTGGGCGTTGGGCAGGTCCTGCGCCAGGCGGGGGCCGTGGCCGAGGGGCAAAAGCTCATCGTGGAGTCCCCATAGCAGCAAGACCGGCCGGCGGATACGGCGGTAGCCCTCGATCCAACGGGGAATCTCGGGAGAGAGGTACTGGCGCTGCATGTCAAGGAACGCCCGCCGGACGCCGGGAAGGCCGGCGACGCGGGCGTACTCATCGACCTCCTCCGGCCGGATCAGTTCGTCGCGATGGTAATTGCGCTTGAGCCCGAATTCGGCGAGCCAGCGGCTCGACAGGAGGGCGAAGACGGCGTCGGGCAGCAGCGGCATGGTATACATCCAGCGGCCTTCCGTGACGCCATCGGTGTAGGCGGCCGGGTTGATGAGGGCGAGCCGCTCGACTCGCTCGGGGTGCCTTTGAACATGGACCAGGGCGATGCTGCCGCCATAGGAGTTGGCGACGATGGAGACCGGACCGAGCCCCAGGGTCGTCATGAAGTCCTCCAGGAGCTCCGCCATGTCCGAGACCCCGTAGCGGCCGTCCCGGGGCTTGTCCGAGTCCCCGGCGCCCTTCAGGTCGATCGCGATCGCCCTGAATCCGGCGTGATCCAGCGGTTCGAGGACGCGCCTGAAATCAAAGGAGGTGCCCCCCAGCCCGTGCAGGAGCACGACGGGGCGGCCTTGTCCTGCCTCGCGGTAGAACAGGCGCATCCCCTTGACCGAGGCCCAGCGGCCGACCCCTGGTATGCCCGCGGGGAGAGGCGGGCTATCGGCGCCCGGACCTCGGAAGGCGGCCACAGGCGGGGGGGACGCGGCCAGGGATTCGGCGAGGTCCGCCAGCTCCTGTAACGCCGCTCCGCCGCTTGCCATCGAAGGCAGCGCGAGGGCCAGCGCTCCAAGCATCGCCAGCGCGATGGGTCCCGGTCTTGCCACGCGAAGGGCATTATACCTTTTCGGGAAGTGGCGGGCCCGCGAGCGCTTCGGCCCAATACGTGCCTCCTTGGTGGACTTCAAGAAGATGCGGATCAGGGCGGAGTGACGACATCCAGACCTGCCAGCAATTTTGGTAGCATCGTTTCGCAACGAATGGAGCCTCCGAACGATAAATCCTTCACTCCCGCGCTGGGCTACTCCCGGCTGACGGCTTTCTATGACCCCCTCATCAGGTGGACGCTGCCGGAACGGGAGTTCAAGACGCGCCTTCTCGCGCAAGCCGGCATCAAGGACGACCACCATGTTGTTGATCTCGGGTGCGGCACGGGGACGCTTGCCCTGATGATCAAGAAGGCCCATCCGGACGCGGTGGTATGGGGCGTGGACGCCGACGAGAAGGTCCTCGCGCTCGCTCGGGATAAGTCGCGGCGGGCGCAAATCCCTCTGGCCCTGCACCACGGCAACGCCTCCCGACTCCCCTTCCCCGCCGCATCGGTCGATCGGGTGGTTTCGAGCCTGTTCTTCCATCACCTGCCGCGCGGCGCCAAACTAGAAACGCTGCGCGAGGCCCGCCGCGTCCTGCGTCCGGGCGGAGAGATCCACATCGCGGATTGGGGAAGGCCGCAGAACTTCCTCATGCGCCTGGCGTTCCTCCTCGTGCAGGCCCTGGACGGCTTTACGACCACTGACGACAACGTGAAGGGCTTGCTCCCGGAGCTTCTGCGCGAAGCGGGCTTCTCGGACGCCCGCGAGGGAGTCCGGCGCATGACGGTTTTCGGAACCCTCCAGCTCTACCAGGCCCGGGTGTGAGCGCCATGTGGGCCAAGGGCTCTAAGAGGAAGGTCACCCTCGGGCTGCGCCGTCGACGAGACAAGTAGAAGGGGCTGTCGGGATGCCATGGACCTCGCCGGCGGTCAGGGGCAAGGGCATGTCATGGCTCAGCGGAGGCCCGGTCATGCCCCAGGACGCGCCGCGAAGGAGAGCACGCGCGGGAGGGCGTTGATGGCGTAGAGAGGCGTATTGAGGATACTCCCGTCCCGTTTTAAGTTAAGAAGGGTGGAGCGCAGCAGGAGGGAGGGATGGAATTGACGGCCGTAGGATGCGAGGCTCTGGCTTTTGGGATTGATCCCGGCTTTGACCTCAAGGGCGGCTTCCTGGTGACCTTCCGTCGCAAGCCCGCCAAAGATTTATCCCACAGTACTGTGGGAAAGACTGCGAGTAACACCAGGGATAAGATCATTTCCCTCGTCAGGGCGCATCCCGGCATCACCATGACGGAGCTCGCCCGTCGGACCGGCCTATCAGTAAGAGGCATCGAGTGGAATATTCAACAGATGAGGTCTCAGGGAAGGCTGCGGCGCGTCGGCTCTCGGAAGGCCGGACGCTGGGAGGTCGTGAAGTGAGGGTCGTAGAGATCGGGCAATTCTTTGTGCTGAAAGGCGACAGGGAGTAGAGGTGGAGCCAACCCCCGAATGCCCTCAATGCGGCCGGCCAATGGTCCTTCGGACCGCTCGCCGGGGCCGGAATTCAGGCCATCAATTCTGGGGATGTTCCCGTTATCCGAAGTGTAAAGGAACTCGCGATCTCCGCGAGGACGGCGCTCCGAACCCTCCCGGCGCACCGACCGATGTAGGTGCTCCCGACCCCGAATTTCTCCTCGCTCGGCCGCTATACCCCAAGGACACGTACGACTTACGATCCGGTTCACGACCGGATGCAGAATCAACTTCGTTCGCTCCTCATCAGAAAATATGGTGAGGCAGCCGTCGGTTATGAGGACGATTCCTTCGGTGCGCAAGTTGACCTCACGTTGCGGGCAGGTGAGCAGACAACCTTCTTCGAGGTAAAGCATCTCCCAACCGCGAAGCTCTGTATTCGTGAAGCACTTGGACAGCTTCTAGAGTATTCTTGCTACCCCTCCCAGTGCGCCGCAAAGGAACTGATCGTCGTCGGAGCGGCGCCTTGCTTGGACGATGACCTGAAGTACCTGACTCATCTCAAGGAAACCTACAACCTAGCCATCGGGTACTGGCAATTCGACCTGGAATCGAGTGCCGTATTACAGCGAGAGGGTGTTCAAGGCCCGGAGTGCTAACAATGCCTACGCGCTGCGTCCCTTAATTCCGATATGGCCGATCAGATTGACCTCGAACGTCTATTGGTCTCGGCTCTTGAATAGACTAAGACCTCCTGCTAAACTATCTTTATGAAATATCCTGTCATCCTCGAACCCTCAAAAGAGGGCGGCTATGCGGTCCATGTTCCGGCTCTACCGGGCTGCCATACCCAGGGCGATTCCATCGCTGCGGCCCTGGCCAATGCAAAGGACGCGATCTACACCTATCTATGTACCATGCGTCAGATGGCGCGGGACCGGAAGAAGGGACGCTCGAAGGTCTACCAGGTCGAGGTTAAAGCCTGAGCCAATTGCCGGATTAACCCTCCGCCAAACGACAGCATGACGCTTTAGCGTCAACTGACGTAACTGCCCAGGTCCCTCTTGAAGGTTCCGCCGGGGATGAGGCGCCCCGCTCGCAGGCGCGGTGCCAGGCCTGCGCTTCCAATTATTGGAGGCGCAGGGTGAACTCGGTCCAGGACCGAGTTGGCAGGCAAGGACCTGGGTAGTTACCAACTGACGCCATAATGCCGCCGGCGGCCGCGGATGGGACCGAGCAGTCGGGAAAGTGGCTTCTGAACCGCACGTAGCAACGGCCCATTCAGAGGCATCGCCGGCTATCTTCCGAAATGCGGCCTGGTTCGGCCCTCGCGGTAAGCAAGGACGGTCCGCGCGGGCGGCCCAAAGGACCCACGCCGGGCCGGACCCAAGGCCTCATGACGCGCCGACCGCGGCGTGCTACACTGCCCCCCGTGCCCCGACCCCGCACCCGACAGGAGGTAAGGTTATGGACCACCACCATAGCCGTAAATTCGTTGCCGTGATGTTCGGGGCCTGGCTCGCGCCCCACGCGCATGCCCAAGGCCTCACCGCGGAGTTCGACCAGCCCGCCAAGACGTCCCTCACCGCCGAGATCATCGGCGCCCATGCCGCGCCCGGCATGGTCCCCGTGGTTCCCGAGCGGCCCGAGCCGCCCCGGACCCCGGCCGACTCGTCCAAGCCCGCGTTCGCCAACAACCACGAAGACGACATCTGGGGAAGCCCAATCCCATGGAGCGCTTCGGACGCCAAGCGCGTGGCCCATGAGCTCCAGGAAGCCGCCGACCTCCTGTACAACAACTACCGCGCCAACTCCGACACCGGCAACTTCTTCAAGAAGATCAGCCGGCGCGCCGCGCTCGACGCCCTGGACAGCTTCCGGAACGTCTGCCGCCACTTCCACGGGCAGATCGAGGGCCGCTACCAGGAACCCGGCCACACCCGGGAGGACTTCCGCAAGGTCCTGCGCGCCCTCGATGGGGTCGACAACGTGCGCTACAATTACCGCTTCGACCGCGTCCGGGGCGAGCACCAGCGGGCGACCCAGCTCGTCGCCTCCTTGACGGCTTACTTCCGCATGCCCCGCGAAAGCTCCGGCGGCTGGGGCGCGTGGCGCCAGGTCAAGGAGCTGGCCCACAAGGTCGAGGAGAAGACCCGCCACGTGCACCACGAGGCCGAAGAACGCTCCCATCACGGAGACTACTGGGAAAGGCGCGCCCTGGCTGACCTCCATCGACTCGAGGAGAAAGCCGCGCACTTCCACCGGCAGGTCGAGTCCAACCGGCAAGGCCCCACCCACACCTACAACGACTACCGGGAGCTGCAGTGGGCCTTCGACACGGCCGACCGGAGCCTGCGCTGGGCGCACTTCGACAGCCATGTACGCGCCGACTTCGAACAGGTCCGCCGCTGGCTCGACGCGCTCGACCGGGTCTACGGCGACGGGGGGCATGATGACCCGCACCACGACGACCACGGCTATCGGCGCTGGTAGCCGCTGAAGGAGTTTGGAACCGGGAGGCCCGCCCCCAAAGGCGGGCCTCCCAATTTCCAGGGGGGCCGATGGACCCAGAATCATTTAGGCCCTTTATCCTAAGTCAGCGCCGCGGCTCTCCGGTATAATGAATGCCTGCGCGTGACCCGCGCAAGATAAGGAGGGTTATGCATCACCGACATAACCGCGCCGCCGCCGCAGTCCTCGCCGCCTGCCTGACGTCCGCAACCCAAGCCGCCCCCACCGCCGACTTCGATTCTCCCGCTAAGAGCCCGGGAACGCTCGCCGAGCAGGTCAAAGCCGGAGCCGAGACCGGCTGGGTCCCCGAGGTCCCGGAAGCCCGCGCGATCGCGCCCCGGGAAACTTTCGCTCAGGGGGACTGGACGTACTGGATCCAGGTCAGAGCCCTGGCCCACCAGGTCGAGGAAAAGGCCCGGCACGTCCACCGGGAAGCCGAGAGCCGCGCCCATCACGGAGACTACCGGGAGAGGCGGGCCCTGGCCGACCTGCACGCCTTGGAGCAGAAGGCCGCGCACTTCCACCGCCAGGTCGAGTCCTACCGCCGGGACCCCGGACACACGCGGCATGACCTGCAAAGCCTGATCCGGGCTTTTAACGCGGCCGACAACAGCCTCCGCTGGGCCCACTTCAACCAGCATGTTCGCCACGACTTCGAAACCGTGCGCGGATCACTCCAGCAGCTCGAGTGGTACTACAGGCGCGGAGGCTACCAGCCTCCCCACCGCGACCCGCACCGGCCGTGGCCGCCGCGCCATCCGCATCATGGACGACCGCATCACTGAGACGGACCGGCGCCCGAACTTGGGTCCAGAGGCTCAGGCTACAATGAGCCCGTGCCCTAACGCCGCACTCCTAGCAGGAGGTAAGCTTATGGACCACCACCATAGCCGCATCGCAGCAGCCGCAGTCCTCACCGCGTGCCTGGCCGCAGCCGGCCAAGCCGCGCCATCCGTAACATTCGAGCAGCCCGCAAGGAACCCCGCCTCTTTGATCGAGGCGGTCCGCGGGGGGACTCAGCCCGGCGCGGTCCCGGCCGTGCCGCCGGGGCGAGAAGTCCCGGCGAAACCGGCGTTCGCGGCCAACGACTGGATCTATTGGGCCCAGGTCAAGGCGCTCGCGCACCAAGTGGACGAGAAGGCCACGCACGTCCATCGCACGGCCGAGAGCCGCGCGCACCACGGAGACTACTGGGAAAGGCGCGCCCTGGCCGACCTGCACACCCTGGAGCAGCGGGCCGAGCACTTCCACCGCCAGGTCGAGTCCTACCGGACCGACCCCTGGCATACCCGCCGCGACTACCAGAACCTGCTGTGGGCCTTCAACACCGCGGACAGAAGCTCCCGCTCGGCCCACTTCGACAGCCACGTGCGGCGGGACCTCAATGCAGTGCGCTACGCCCTCAGCCGCCTCGATTGGTACTACCGCCAAGGCGGCGGGGGACATGACGACGACGATCATGACCGCGACCCCCACGACCGCTGGCCCTGGCCGCGCGATCCGCACGACGGCGACGATCACCACCGGGACCCGCACTGGCCCTGGCCCTGGCGGCCGCACTGGTAGGCGGCCGTCCTCCGAAAGCACGGGAGGCCCGCGCCAGCGGGCCTCCCGTGCGCGGGCTCCGAGAGGCCGCTGAAAACCCTCCCTTGAAATAGCCGCAAAATTCCAACGGGACGGCGGCCGGATCCGGCCGGGATACGGCGCCTGTCGCGACTGTACGCGCGTACAGTCGGCCGCCGAGCCTTGCGCTTTTCACAATTCACTGTCATGATCCGATACGCATGAAATGTATAATGGAGATTGATAAGGAAGTCTGGAATGATGCGGAGACGCTAGGAATCCGAAGGAAAGTCATGCTCAAAATATTGTTTATCAGCCTGTTTTTGCCGGCCATGGATTCGAATTCCGCCGCTGCAGGCTGTTACGCCGTCAACTTCACGGAAATCGACCCGGCGATTGCCGGAAATCCAAAGATTGTGGGAAATCCCAAGGAAGCGCATCCGGGCGAGTACGAAGGAGTGGTTTTCTTGCAATTGCGCAACTATACCCAAGACGGCAAGTCCAAGCTTTGCACGGGGACTCTTGTCTCGGCCAGAACGGTTCTGACAGCGGGTCACTGTCTATGGAATCTTTCCTCCCCGTATTCAAAGAAGGATTATGCGAAACACCCTGAAGAAATTGTCATTTGGGCAGGAGTTGCAATAGGCAAGGATCTTGATCCCAACGACCCGCGATCAGGCAGAATCATCGCCAATGGAGCGGCGGCTGCAAAATGGCATCCCCGGTGGCAGGGGGGCGCGCCGTCGGACGCGGTTGACATGGGCCTGATTCTGCTTGCGCCCGAGCAATCCAACGGCATCACACCTTATGACGTGAACCGCTCCACCCCTACCGCGGCACAGAAAGGAATCATTGTCGGGTATGGAAAAACAAATATCAGCAAAGGTGTGGTCAAAAATTGGGGGACAACCCAGGTGCGCAGCGTCAATAGCCGCATGATCGGCATCGGCGGGGAATCCAGCATTTGTTCCGGGGATTCCGGTGGACCGCTCTTTACGGATGACACGGGCGAATTGAAAGTCGCCGGGGTTGCTTCAAGGACAACTTGGGACTGCAATCCCCGTTCGGGTTCCACAACGCGTGTGGATACCATGGTTTCGTGGATTGATTCCGTGATGGAGCAATGGGAGATGCCTTCTTCCGATTTTGCTATTACCCATATGCCCACTCGTGCCTTAGAAGGAGCGAATCTGCCGTTGGAACAACTGGAGTCGATCACGCAGCAACCCCCGAAAATATCCGGTTTTGATTCGCCCCGCTAAAGTTAACCATTCTGCAATCGGCGTCATCAGGGCTTACAAAGGAGGAGAACTTAGCCCGCTTTCCGCCGGGACCGGACTCATGGGCACAAAGATAGCCCCTCTTCCGGGATTAATCAAGGGTCGATTAATCATGGGCGGGAAGAATAACGCATGAAAGCGACGCTCATCCTGCTGAGCCTGGCCATGAGCCTGCGCTATCTCATCTGGCGGGCCGCCTATACCCTGAACGAACAGGGCTCCGTGCTGCCCGTCGCCAGCGCCCTGCTCTTCGCCGCCGAGGTCTATGGGTTCATATCCATGCTCTTTTTGATTTACCAGGCCTTTCGACCCGCGGAAAGTCCCGTGTCTCCCGGCGTGGAAGAGAAAGCCCTCCCGTCGGTCGACGTGTTCGTCACCGTATACGATGAGCCGGCGGAGATTCTCTACCGGACCCTGATTTGCTGCCTGGGCGTGGACTATCCGCGCGACCGGCTTGATATTCATGTCCTCGACGATGGCCCCCGGGACGCGGTCAGAGCCATGGCGGAGCGGCTCGGGTGCCGCTACCTCGCGCGCCCGGACAGGCGGCATGCCAAGGCCGGCAACCTCAATCATGGCCTGGAGCATTCCACGGGCGAGATGATCCTCGTCCTGGACTGCGACCACCTCCCGGCGTCGGGAATTCTCAAGGAGACCGTCGGCTTCTTCAAGGACCCCGCCGTGGCCTTCGTCCAGTTGCCGCACCATTTTTACAACCCGGATATTTTCCAACGGCAGCTCCATCCGGAGTCGGCGCTGGTCCATGAGCAGGATTTTTTCTTTCATGTCATACAACCCGGCCGGGGACGGGGGAATGCCGTCATCTTCGCCGGAAGCTCGGCCGTTCTGCGGCGCTCGTCGCTGGAGTCCGTCGGGGGCTTTCAATACGCCACGGCCATCGAGGACGCCCATACCGGCATGCGGCTCCATGCCAAGGGTTATCGGGGAATCTATTACCCGAAGGTCCTCTCCACGGCGCTCTCGCCCGAGACTTTCCGCGGGCACCAGAGGCAAAGGCAGCGCTGGACCCGGGGAGGAGTCCAGTTGTTCCGGTTGGACAACCCGCTGTTTCGCGGCGGCCTGAGCTTTCCCCAGCGGCTCCATTATTTGGCTTCCACGCTGCATTGTTTTCAAGGGTGGGCGCGGCTGATTTACCTAGGCACCCCCCTGACCTCCCTGCTGTCCGGCCAAGGGCTGATTGTCGCCGACCTCGCGACGCTGCTGGGCTACTTCCTTCCCCACTATATCCTCGGCTACCTCGCATTCCTGCAAGTGAGCGGACGGCACCGCTCTCCCTTCTGGTCGGAGATTTACGAGACCGCCACGGCCTTCTCCTTGAGCTGGACCGCGGCCGAAGCCCTTTTCCGTCCCGGCAAATTGATTTTCAAGGTGACTCCCAAGGGAGAAGTCAGAAAATCCGCCAGGATGGAGTGGGCCTATATCGCGCCCCACATGATCCTGGCCGCCTTCCTTTTTGCGGGATTCCTATGGGCGGCCTATCAGGTCTCCCGCGGCCGGCTCGATGAGGAACTCTATGTCATAAACTCCATTTGGGCCATCTACAATCTGGTCCTCCTCGGGTCCGCCATGGGGCTGGCGCGGGAACGTCCCGAGCGGCGAGGCGTCTATCGCGTCGAAAGGAGCATCCCCTGCGAATTATCGTTCCCCGACGGGAAACTCTCCGGGACCATCCGAAATATCAGCGAAACCGGACTCGCCGTTCTTACGAAGGACGATGCACCCCTGCCGGACATCCTTCGCGTGAGCATTCCCGACACGGACCGCGGCCCCATGGAGCTCGACGCCCGGGTCCTCCACCAGCGCCGGGCCGCGGGAGGCGGCGTGGAGGCCGCGCTCGCCTTCAGCCCTATGCCGGAGGGCCTGCGGGGACGACTCATTCGATTGATCTTCAGCCCGCCGGGGCCGGCGACGCGGCCCCGCGGACCTTCCCTCGGGAGCGCGCTCTGGATGAAAATCGCCTTGCCGGCGGCCCTCCTGGCCCTTTTCTGCGCGTATGCCGTGCTGCCGACCCATCGCCTCATCCAGGAGGGCCTCGCCGCGATCGCGCTCCTGGGATATTGGGGGCCCGTCGCCTATCTCCTCTTCATCGCGGCCGGCTGCGTCCTGGCCTTGCCTCCCACGCCGTTTATCATCGTGGCGGGCGCGCTCTTTGGACTGGGCCATGGTTTCGCGTATGCATTGTTGGGGACAAGCCTGGGAGCCGCCTTGGCGTTCCTGACCGGACGCACCCTGCTTGGCAAGAAGCTTGTTTCCCCCGCCGAGAAGAATTGGAGGCTCCGGGTCCTGGAGCGAATCGCTTCCCGGGACGGCTGGAAGATCATCCTGCTGGCCCGGCTCGCCCCGTTATGTCCGTTTAACTTGATGGCGTATGCTTTCGGCGCCGCGCGGACCCCATTCCGGCATTTCCTGGCCGCCGAAACCTTGGGGGCGATTCCCCTGACGTTTCTATACTGCTATCTGGGTTCCTTGACCATCGAAATCAAGCGGGCCGTTCTTATCGGCGGGGAGGGCTCGCCCGAACGCCGGTTCTTCTGGCTGATCGGCCTCCTCGCCTCCCTGGCCGCATTGCTCGTCATGAGGAGAGTTTTCCAGAAAGGATGGGAACAACTGGCGGAGGATCCCTCGCAACGCGCCTCATGAGGCCTTCCGGCGAAGAGAATTTAAGCGGTTCGGATATCCTGGCGCGCGAATCAGCGAGCGTTCGGCTCGCGCTCTGGGACTGCTATTTCCTATCGAAGATCGGCCTCGATCTGCAAGGCTTCCTCCACATCCATATTTTCTGGAACATCCTGCTTTTTTGCTATTCGCGGGCTCCTACCCCCGCCCGCGGGCGTTATAGGAAGACCTTGGCGCTGGGTCGGGCCGTGCTGGATCTGCTCCTGGCGCTCCTCCTCCTCTGGAGGGACTCCTGGCTGCCGCCCCTTCGCTATGCCTGGGAGTTTTTCGCCGATCCAAAGACGGTCGTCTCCCATGGCTTTATCGCGGAGTTTCTCCTGGGAGACGTCCATTGGGCGCCGGCCGCCGCGCCCCTTCTTTTATTCATGGCATGCCTCTGGTTGAGGCGGAAGGTCGCCTGGTTGGGAACGGCGGTCCTGCTTCTGCTGGTGTCGGCGAGTCTTACGAACATGGGTGATTCCTTGCGAAACGCGGGGACTCAAGCCTCGCAGTTCTATGAGTCGGAGGCCAAGCGAGTCGTCCCATTTCGGGCGCCGCAAGCGCGCAAGCCCCCGTTTGACATCATCCTATTCCATATCTGCTCGCTTTCCTGGGATGATTTGAAGGTCGCCGGATCGGAGAACCATTCCCTCTTAAGCCGTTTCGATCATCTCTTCACCCAGTTCAATTCGGTTTCTTCCTACAGCGGACCCGCGTCGCTTCGGCTTCTGCGGGCCAACTGCGGACAGCCGTCTCACAAAGACCTCTATAAAGATTGGCCGAAGGAATGCGTCTTGTTCGATCGGCTGCGCGCCATGGGCTACCGCACCTACACCGTGATGAACCATCCCGGGGAAGCCCGGCGTATGCATGAGGACCTGGAGAAACTGGCTCGCATGGATCCGCCCGTGGATATGCGGGATATCCCGGTCAAGCTGCGGAACTTCGATAATGAGCCCATCCTCGGAGACTTCGAAGCCTTGAAGCGGTGGTGGGACCTGCGGCAAAACTCCCGGGCCGAAAGGGCGGCGCTTTATTACAACACCATCACTCTTCACGGCGGGACGCGCGCCGTCGGAAGCGAGGGCCGGCGAGACACGCGGGTCATCCAGTATCGCAGGGCCCTGGACTCCCTGGCCTCGGACCTGGATAAGTTCTATGCCCTGGTGGAAGGCTCCGGGCGCAAGGCGCTGGTCGTATTCGTCAGCGAACACGGGCTTCATATGCGGGGAACTCCGATGCAGGCCAAGGACCTCCGGGACATTCCTCTTCCTTCCATCGTTCGGGTGCCCCTGGGCCTCAAATGGATCGGAGGCGGGAGACCCGCGCTTGCCGCCCGGCCGCGGACGCTCGCGCAGCCCGTCAGCTACCTGGCCATCGCGCACCTTTTGTCTTCCTTCATCAAAAACCCGCCCTTGGGAAGCGGCGCCGGAAGAACCCCGGAGCTGCCTTCGAGAATTCCAAAAACAAATTTCTTCTCCGAAAACTCGCAGGCCCGGGTCATGCGGTTGGGCCGCGACTTTTTCATCCACGATAAGCGCGGAAAATGGCTTCGGATCGATCCCCGGATGCTGGGCGAGACCCCAGAAAGCCCTCCGGCGCCGGGGCCGGCCGGGCTCCCGGCCGGGACCTCCCTCCTGCCCGATGACCCCTTAAAGGCCTATGCGGCGGGGTTGAAGGCCAAAGCCCGTTCCGCCGCCGTCCGATTCATGCCGGCGCGCGGCAAGTTCCTGCCCGCCGTTCTGAGGGTGGAAACCTTTCGCCGGCCCGGGAAGCCCTATGCCATCCAGATCACCGCCAAAACCACGGCTCCCGTAGCCCGAGGCGATGCCTTATGGGCGCGCTTTGATTTGAGAAGCCGGGGCTCGCTGTTTTCGAAAGCGCGGGCGGAGTTCGTTTTCGAGCGGACCGGCGGGGACTATGAGAAGTCCATCGTCTTCCCGGTCGAAGCGGGCCGCATTTGGCGGCGCATCGAGTTGCCTTTCCTGGCCGCGACGGATCTCGCGGCCGGCGAGGCGGCGGCGACCTTTCGCCTGGGTTTTGATCCCCAGGTCGTTGAGATCCGCGGCATGGAGCTCATCCGTTATGGAAGAGGCGTCGCGCTCAAGCAGCTTCCCATGACGCGGATGGGCTATGCGGGCAGGCATCCTCTGTCGCTATGGCGGTGGAAGGCCGAGCGGAGGATCGAACGGCTGAGGAAATCCGATCTTTCCGTCCTGGTCCAAGACTCGTCGGGAAAACCCGTTCCGGGCGCGAGCGTGAAGATCAAGATGCTCCGGCACGCCTTTGGATTTGGAAGCGCGGTCAACGCCCACTTTCTGCATTGGGGGCCCGAGAGCCCCGACCGGGAGCGCTATCGGTCGACCTTCCTGCGGCTGTTCAATAAGGCGGTCCTGGATAACGCCTTGAAGTGGCCGCACTGGGAACGTCAGCGGGAGTGGAGCGTCAAGACCATCGACTGGCTGAGAGAGCGGGGGATCGGCGTCCGAGGGCACACCTTGGTCTGGCCGGGCTGGACGCATCTGCCCGGCTGGCTGCGCGGCTACGAGCGGAACCCGAAGGCTTTGGGTGATCAGGTCCTGGCGCATATCCGCGAGGAGGCGAAGTTCTTTCGCGGGAAGCTCGTGGAATGGGACGTTCTCAATGAGCCCTATACGAACCGCGACCTCATGGACATCTTGGGAGCCGAAAGCATGGGCGAGTGGTTCCGGGCGGCGAGGGATGCCGATCCCCGGGCCTTGCTCTACATCAACGATTTCGGGATTTTGAGCGGGTCGGGGTCGGACACGGCCCACCAGGACCATTACGAAGAAACGATACGGCGGCTGTTGAGCGCGGGGGCTCCGCTGGACGGCATCGGCATGCAGGGGCATTTCGACTGGGACCTGACCCCTCCCGCGAGATTGCTGGAAATACTGGATCGATTCGCTGTGCTTGGAAAACGCATCCAGGTGACGGAAATGGACATCGATATCGGCGATGAAGAGCTTCAGGCCGACTATCTGCGCGATAGCATGACCGCTCTGTTCAGCCACCCGTCCATCGATGGAATCGTCCTCTGGGGATTCTGGGAAGGCCTGTCCGAGCGCCGGAGCGCGGCTCTCTTTCGAAGGGATTGGACCCTCAAACCGAGCGGACAAACCTGGATCGACCTGGTCTTCAAGCGTTGGTGGACCGATCTGGAGGGCAGGACGAACGCCCAGGGACGCCTTCAAACGCGCGGCTTCCTGGGAACCTATGAGGTCGCCGCAAGCCATGCGGGCAAGAGCGAGACGCAACGGATCGCTCTGGACAAAAGAGCGGGCGCTCAAGTAATTTTGACTCTGCGGGAATGACGGCCGGCAAGCCCAATCGTGGAATGCTTGGTCTCCGGGGGCCGCTGCGTGGGACTTTAGTCCCACCGCCGGACACCTGCTCCCAACGCCTCCAGCGCGCTCTCCAAACTGGGTGCCAGGCCTCGTGGTGTGATAAACGGCAAATGGACGGCACCCTCCACCGGTGGAGGGTGCCGTCCTCGCGGCCGGCCGCGCCGCCTCCGGCTCGGGAACCGAGCGAATGCGCTATAATGGCTCGTCGCCATCCTCGGAGGTGCTCGCCATGAAGACTCTCGTCCGCCGACTTGCCCCCTGCCTCGCCCTGGCCGCCGCGGCGGCCGTTCCCTCGAACGGGGCCAAGGTCCGCTCCCAACAGAACGCCGACGTTGCCCAGGTCTTGGAGAAATACCGCGCCGGCCAGGAGACGCTCAGCCTCGAACTCCTTGACGAGGTGATGGACCCCGAGCTCCTCGTCCTCGAGCACGGGGGCAAGGACGTGGGCTGGGCGGCCTATCGCAACGAGCATCTCGGGCATCATTTCGCGGAATGGAAGTCCTTTAAGATCTCCGACCTCAAGGTCCTCGCGTCCCAGACCAGCGGCGACTGGGCCTACGTGGCCCAGGAGTCCGTCGACACCATCGTGGCGGCCAAGGACGGCTCCACCCGCGTGATCGCCGTGACCGAGACCTTGGTCTTGAAGCGCGGCCCCAACGGCTGGAA
>CAYJXJ010000108.1:0-15643 GCA_964374095.1 uncultured Elusimicrobia bacterium | reverse complement strand
AAGGCTCCCGGCGACCGGGGCCTTTCTCGTCTCCCGCCTGCCATCGCAGACATCAAATCAATTCGCGTCATAGCGCGCTCAATACCACACCAGGACCCTTCCCGCCTTTCCGGCGCTGGGAGGTCCGGGTTCGAATCCCGGCGGGGGCAGAGGGCCCCCTTGACAAATGCGGACGACGTGGTATACTGAAATTGGCAGGCAGGCGCGGGATTCGTGTCCTGGACCTTCCGCGAGGGAGTCGGCGCAAGCCGGCTCCCTTTTTCTTTCTCCCCGCTCGCCATCGTTCGCGAATCGTTCATTTGAGCGTCATCAAACTGCGCTACCGGCCCCCGATCAAGATGAGGATCTTTCCCGGCTCTGGACCGTCGAAGGCCTCCATCGCCTTGCCGACGAACGTCCCGGGCTTGATCTTCGCGGAATCCCCGCGCATCGCGTGACCGGGCGTCGAGCTGACCACCAGGAGATCCGCCTCACGGATCGGCCCGCCCTCCAGCGTCACCTTGGTGCGTACCAGCCCCATAATCCCCACCGGCACGCGCCGGCGCTCCTCGCGGAAGTCGACCATCGCCGAGTTTCCCACCACCGTCGGCTTCTCCGAGTACACCCCCACGAAGGCGCTCGTATACGCCCCCGCGGCCGGCCCGACCAGGCCGCCCTTTCCGACCGCCAGAACGTCACCCGGCTCCAGCCCGGCGCGATCGCCCTCGACGGGCAGCATCTCCGAGAAGTCGGCGCCGGCGGAGTTGAAGGCCGCTTCGCCGAAGATGTTTCCGTCGTTCTGGACCCGGAAGACGACGGCCGCCTGCGGCGAAGCGCCTCGTTGCCAGTTCGCCGGGTTCGTGCTGTTGGCGGCCACCAGGATGTCCGATGCGATTTCCGTCCCCCGGTTGTTGGCCGCGACGAGCGCCATGTTGCGCGCGCCGGGTGCTCCGGCGACGGCGCTCGCGTTGAGAATCGACGCGCTGGGGCCGGCGCCCCCGCCGACAACCGCGAGCCTGTTCGACGGGGAGTTCGTCCCGACGCCTACCGCTCCGTCTCCCTTGACCACGAGGAGACCCTGCCCAACGGCGGTTCCCGAGGAAACAAGCAGAATCGTGTCTCCGGACAAGGCGTTCGGGCTTGAGACGTGGAGCCGCGCCGACGGCACGAGCCCGGTGCCCACGCTCAGGGCGCTCGAAACCATTACGTTGGAGTCGGCCTGGAGGATCATGTGGTCATTGCCGCCGCCGCCGCCCAAACGGACGCCGCCGCCCACGCTCCCATCGATGAAGGGTCCGGTATTCGTATTGCCCCAACTGATCTGCTGGTCGCTTGCCATCAAGATCCCGCCATCGGACTCCGTGCCCGCGGCGGGCTGGATGTGGAGCCGGGTTAGGGGGTTGGTCGTGCCGATGCCGATGCGCCCGCCGACCGAAACCGTAAATGTTCCGCCGATGACATTGAAGACATTGGTGCCGCCCGCTCCGCCTCCGGTGACCGCGGCCTGGACCACGCTGATTCCGCTGCCGATCACCCCGGGGAGAATCTGCGACGGCGGCAACTGCACGCCGGTGCCGAAGGTCCCGGCGGTTATCTGCCCGGCGTTCAAGACCACTCCCGAGCCCAGGGTGCCCCAGAAAGTGACGGCGATGCCGCTGCCCAGGTTGCCCGCGGTCACTTTTCCGGGCCCAACGTTAGCAATCTTCACGTCGGTGACGGCGGCGTCCGCTAACTTGGAGGTATCCACGGCGGCGGAAAGGATTACCGCCGTGCCCACGGTTCCGGGGGAAAGGGTCACGCTAGGCGCCAGCACCCCGGTCCCGAGGTTGCCGGCCGGAAGGTTAACGCCCGTGCCCAAGGTCCCGGCGGTTATCTGCCCGGCGTTCAAGACCACTCCCGAGCCCAGGGTGCCCCAAAAAGTGACGGCGATGCCGCTGCCCAGGTTGCCGGCCAGCACCCCGGCGGCCCCCACGTTGCCGGCCTGGAGGGCATAGGGAGCCGAGGTCAGCCGCTCGCGCGGAGACAAGGCCGTGCCGCCGACCCGCACCTCGAGGAACCAGTTGCCCACGTTAAGGTCCACGGGGCCGGGCAGAGTGAACGTCGAACGGAAGACGCCGTTGGTGACCGCCACGCCCTGGGCGCCGCTCAAGTGGCAATTGATCCCGTCGGAGCCGCCGGTGACCAGGTCGCAGATGACGATATCGATCGAGCGGTTCCCAGTGACCAGCGCGCCCGACTCCTGGAGACGGCCCTGGTAGGTCAGGAGGTTGGGAGCCGCGGCCCAGGCCGAGGCCAGGGATAGGGGGAGGGCCAGCACGGCCCCGAGAATCGTCTTTCTATTCAGCTTCATATGGTCTCCAATCCCTCAAATGAAAAAATCCCCAAGCATTCATAGTCCGTGCCCCAGGCAGATGTAGTGGAGTTTCTCCCCGGCCAAAAAGGCGCCGGTCTGGCGAAAGGTCACCGAACTCGTTGTCACGTCGGCGGTGAGCGGGCCGTTGGGGGCGGCCGCCTTGACGACGACGCATGTCGGGAGCTTGCCCGCGGGCCACGGCGAGTTGAAGACAACCGGGCAGTTGGTCAGAGTCCCCCCTCCAGCGATATTGATCGTCCCTACCGAGTCGTTGCCGTTAACGCTGGCGATCGAGCCGCACCCGGGGCCCAGCGTCGGGAGGGTCGTGCTGCCGTTGCCCGTCTCGATATGGCCGTTGCGAAGGACTCGCAGGACGTTGACGTTGGCGTTCGACACGGCCGACACCAGGTTGCCGCCGTCGAGGACGGCCGTAGACTTCACGGCGAGGCCCCCGTTCACGCTGACCTCGCCTCCGCCCTTGACGATGAGGAGAGCATCCCCCGCACCGGTGCCGCTGGAGACGATGAGCACGTTCTGCGTGGCCGTGGCGTTGGCACTCGAGACGTGCAAGCGCGCGCCCGGGAAGGGATCGGTGTCGTTGCGGCCGATGCCCACGTCGCCGTTGGGCCGGATCAACATCTCGATGGGGTCCGACGCCGATAGGAAGATGCCCACGCCGTCGGCCTTGATGCTCGGCCCGGAGTTGGTCATCCAATTGATGGCGCCGCCTCCCTCCAAGAGGATGCCGTTGTCGGTGTCGGCCCCGCCGGGCGCGCCCTTGATCTCCAGCCGCGCCTGGGGAAAGGTCGTGCCGATGCCGATGCGGCCGTCATTGCGCACCACGAAAGTGCCGCCCACGACCCAGAAGGCCGTCGCGCCGCCGGTGAGGCCCGCCCCGGTAACGTTTAGGGTCGTGACCCGCACCCCTCCCGCCACGGTGAGAGTGGCCGCGGGAGAGGTGGTCTGGATGCCGATGCGGCCCTGGTCGTCTATGTAGAACGGCTCCTGGTCCAGGTCGTCGTCGCGGATGGCGAAGGAGTTGCCGCCGATGGGACCGTGGGCGTGCAGGTACCAGCGCGAGAAGGCGGAGCCCGTGTGCTCGATCACGATGCCGGGGTTGTCGCCGCTATCCCGGATGTGGAGGCCCCCGGTGAAGGCCCCGCTGAGGCCGTTGCCCGGATTGGTGAGGCCGATGCCGACCCGGCCGGAGGTGACCACGAAGGTCGAGAGCCCCACCACCAAGGCGTTGCTGCCGCCAACCAGATTGAGCGCGCCGGTCGCCGTGAAGGTGCTCTTGGCCGCGCCGGAGCCGAACTGGGCGTCGCCCGCCACGTCAAGCTTCGTGCCCGGGCTCACGGTTCCGATGCCCACGTTGCCGCCGTTCAAGTACGAATCGCCGCCGGTATGGATCACGACATTGGACAGAGCCCCGCCCGTCATCATCTGGGTGAAGGCGTTGCCGCTGACGTCGCTGCCGACCAGCCAACGGGGAGAGGCATTGGAATCCTCGATCCGGAAGTACGACTGCGAGGTTGTACCGTCGCCCCTTACCTGGAGCCTGTGGGTGGGAGAAAATACCCCGATGCCGACTCGGCCGCTCGTAGAAACCACCAGTTGGGCCACCGCGGCGCTTGCCGGTCCGGTGGAAAGTTTAAGAAGACGAGCCGGATCTCCACCGGTTCCATCCCAGTGGACATGAAGCACAGCATTCCCAACCGACATTCCGGGTGTATCGCCCACCAGAATAGACCTAGGACCGGTGGTCATACGCATGAAATCTCCGCTATTCAGCTGGAACAAATGCGTGTTCGCGTCATACCGGAGATTGCCGTACGCTGAGAGGTCGCGGTTGTAGGAAAGCAATAGGCTGGTGGCTCCGCCCACATCCCCGCCAAGCTCAAGGGCGTTGGTGCCGCTGGTCGGGACGCTGTCAGCCCCGGTGATCTGGAGCCTTCCCCCTGAAAGCGACAAGCGCGCCGCAGGACTCGTTGTTCCGATCCCCATTCTGCCCGCGGTGACAACGAGGGTCGACCCACCCACCGAGAAGGCGTTGCCCTGCACGGTGAGCGTCGACTGCACAACGACATTGTCCGCGCCGTTGACCAGCGACACGACCGCGCCGCTCTTGGCCCAGCCGCTTGGTCCCGCGGCCGCCGTGTTCTGCGTCGTCCCGTCCTGGAAGATGATGCCGCGGCTGCCGGAGGTCGTGGAGATGCGGATGTCCCCGTCCTGGATGTGCAGGCGCGATGAAGGACTGATGAAGCCGTCCCCGATCCCCAAGGAACCGCCACTCTTGAGAGTCATCCTGACAGACCCTCCGGTCATCATGCGAAGGTCAGCTGCACCCTGGCTCTCGACGAAGAACGATCCCCCGCCTGCCGCCCGGATCCTCCCGAGCGTCGTGCCTTGATCCCGGAAATCCAAGATGTTCTGACCAGAGGCCGCGCTGTTATTTAGGATCACCATCGGAGTCGTGGAGGCGGCGCCTTGGCTATCATCTATATGTAAGCGCGAGCCGGGGCTTGTTGTCCCGACGCCCATATTGTCCGCGAAATGGATGCCGGTCCCGAGCACCCCGGGCCTAACCCCCGCGGCCGCGACCCCGGTCGCGGTGGTCGAGTGGAGGGCGTATGGCGAGGAGGTCAGCCGCTCGCGCGGAGAGAGCGCCGTGCCGCCGACGCGCACCTCGAGGAACCAATTGCCGACGTCCAGGTTCACGGGGGAGGGCAAGGTGAAGGTGGTGCGAAATACCCCGTTGCTGACCGCCACGCCCTGCGCCCCGCTCAAGTGGCAGTTGATGCCGTCCGAGCCGCCGGTGACCAGGTCGCAGAGCACGATCTCAACGCTGCGGTTGCCGGTGACCAGCGCGCCCGACTCCTGCAGGCGGCCCTGGTAGGTCAGCAGGTTGGGCGCGCTCCAGGCTGAAGCCGCGGAGAACAGCAGCGCCAATCCAAGCCCGAAGATTCCGGCACCATTCCAATATCCGGGAAGGTGCCGTCCCTTCCAGTAATGGTGGAAAGGGACGGGAACTTTTTGGGGGGGTCGATCGTATACGGGGGAGGACCTGCGGGGTAGTTTAAAGGTAAAACCCTCGCCTCTCAAGCGATGGATGCGGGTTCGATCCCCGCCCCCGCAGCGTCCGAGGGAGGCCTTGACAGGAATCCCCGGTCCTGTTAAGCTTGTGTCGAGAGGCGAGGTTGCCGTAGAACTACCCAGGGCCCCGGGAAACCGGGGCCTTGCGTTTTCCCGCCCCGCCGACCGTACGCGCGTACAGTTGCTCATTGCCGCGCCAACTCCTTGCGCCGCTCCTCCGCCACCTGGCGGATGCGCTTGGCGACCGTGGCGTTGTGCTTCAAGATCCGGTCGAAATCGGCCTGGCGCAGGACGAAGGCCTGGCCTTCCTTAAGAGCCGTCACGGTCGCGCTGCGGGGCTCGCCGAAGAGCAGGGCCATCTCCCCGAAGAACTCACCGGGGCCGAGCTTGGCGACGGGCCTTTCCCAGCCCTTCTTGGTAACCTCCACCTCGCCCCTGTAAATGAGGTAAAAGCTGTCGCCTTTATCCCCCTCGCGGCAGACGGCGTGCCCCTTGGGGAGATTGACCAAACTCATGTGCGGGAGGATCTCGGCGAGGTCCTTGAATCGCATCTGCGAGAAAAAACCGAGCTTCTTGAGGGCCAACTCCAGCCACACCAGCTCCCGCGTTCCCATGGGGATCATGGTATTCCCGTCGTAGAGAGACTCGTCGAAGGCGGGCTTAGTACTCATAGGTGAACCCCATCATATAATTGGCGGTGCGGTAGGTGTAGAGATAGGTCTTTTCGAAGGCATGGTTGGAATTCTGCCAGAGGAAGTTGGCGCGGCCCACCAGGTTGAAGTTGGGGAGGATGGGGTAGGACGAACCGAGGCCGGCGATCCAGCGGTCCTGGAACTGGTGTTCGTCGGTGAGGTATTTGCCCGTGGAGTCCTGGGCCAGCCGGCCCGTGTACTGCAGGCGCGTATAAAGGAAGGAGAGGCTCATGGCGGTCGGGCGCTTGGGGTTTCCCCAGGAAAGGGAGGCGCTGGGACCGAAACCGTAGGAGTAGTAGCTGTAGGCGTCGTAGATGAAGCGGGGGCCGGCGGCGTCGAAGGTGTTCTGGTTGGAGCCGTTGAAGGCGCCGTTGACGGTGAACGCGGTGCTCAGGCGGTACGGGAGGCCGGACAGCCTGAACTCCCGCGGGTAGCCCACGTTGAAAGAGGCGGTGGTCAGGAAGTCCTGGCGGCCATAGGGCTTGGTCGTCTGGAATTGGCCGGTATTGGTCACGAGGCGCTGGTCCTCGTAATTTTGATACAGCGTGGAGACCGAGCCGCTCACGCTCACCACGGGGTCATCATAAGGAAAGGGGCGGCTTGCCGAGGCGGTCAGTTGGAAGTTCATGGTGTCGAGCACGTCTTTCGAGGCCAATTCCCGATTGAGGGGGTTGCCGGTGGGGTCCACGCCGGACTTGGATTCCAGGGACTCGTAATTGGGGAAAGCGATGCGGAACACGTCGAAGCCGATCCGGTAGGAGAACGGGTCCTTGTAGGTGTTTTCGGCCTCCAGGCCGAGGCCGATCTTGTCGTAGTCGAAGAGGCCCTTGCCCCAGGTCTCGTCGATCGTTTCCTTGAGGAAATAGCGCTTATAGTGGGTCGAGGCCTTGGCCTTCCAGTTCGTCGACGGGACGCTGTAGATGCCCGTGAACGAGACCCGGTGGTCCATGGACTGCTGGAAAAGGGTCAGGGCCCCGACCCCGTCGCCGATGCCCTTGGTGCCGTTGTAGTTGCCCGCGAACATCGGGATCGCCGACCACCGCTCGTTGAACTCGAGCACCGGCGCCGCGAGCAGGGCGGCGTTGCCGCTCAAGGAGGCATTCCGTCCCTTGATGAAGTACTGGCCGCCGAGGAGGTGGCCGCGATAGACAGGAATCACCTCAACGGCGGCCACCTCCGAGGCAACCGCGAGCGCAAAGAGGCCGAACCCAAGAACAACAGCGCGTGCCATTCCGTTGCTCACGGGATTATCCCCGACTGTATGAACAGCTCCGGCGCGACCGACAAGTCGATGCTCCTTCCGTTGAACTCCGAGGCCGTCACGATGGTCTGATAGTTCCACAAGAGCAGGTTCTTCTTGTATTCGACGTTGCTGGAAAAGGTGCCGAAGGCCTCGTAGGTCGCGACCTTGCCCTCATCGGAGATGATGTAGTTGTCGAACTTATCCCAGACCTTGCCGTTGTCCGACTCCGAGTAGAAGACCTCGTGGATCACCCCGCTTTCCTTAAAAGTGCAGTTGGGCGGGCCGCACAACGGGGGATTGCGCAGCTTGGTGGTGAAGGTCTTGGCGAGGTGCCCGCCGGCGATGCTCGTGGAGAATTCGTTCTGGATATCGCCCGCGCCCACGACGGCGGCCTTCGTATAGCTGTAATGTTCCACGCCGTTGAAGGTCAAGCGGCCGGTGTTGTAGAGGGTCTTGAAGAAGGGGGTCCCGGCGGCTAAGTTGATATAGCTGTCCGAGGCCTGGTCGTAAGCTTGCCTCACGTCGTCGCCCGTGCCAACGGCGTTGTTGTTGACGTCCACTTGGTGTCCCCCCGAGGCCACTTCCACCATGCTGTCCTGGGTGTTGGAGCGCGCGGTTTCAAAAGACAGGGGGTTGTACTCGCAGGCCGCCCCGATGCAGCCCGGCAGCTGGCGGAAGGCGATCGCGAGGTCGGTCGGCAGGGCTTTGTTGAAAATCCACTTGTAGTAGAAGAAGTCAAAACGGTCGGCGCGCTCGTTCAAGATCACCAGCTTGGCCTGGTCCGGCGCGGGGCGCACGATGTACTGCTCGATGCGCACCCGCTTGCCGTTGACGTCGATGATGGCCTTGCCCTGCTGATAGACCGCGTTCTTCTGCTCGAGGGCCGCCGCGGCCTGGACCTCCTCCTTGGACATCTCCAGCCCGACCTCGCGCTTGGCGTTCTCGCGCTTGGCGTCGGCCCCCCCGCCGGCGGCGGCCTGCTCCCCGCCTTCGGTCTTGCCCAGCCCCTTGTCGGTGACCTCGACTCTCTGTCCGTCCTTAAGGAGGGCCTCGTTGCCCATGTTGTCGGCGACGGCGAGGAGCCCCGTGAACATCTCGACGCGGGTGCCGCCGGAGGGATTGACGTCCACGGCGAACTCGGTGCCGCGGACCGAGCAGACCGCGTTGGGGGTGCGGACCGTGAATTTGGCGCCCAGCCTGTGCTTGACCCAGGCCCGGAGCCGCCCCACCGAGAGCTGCAGGGTGCTCTGCGAAGCCGCGGATTCCTGAAGGGTGAAGGCCCCGTTGGCGCCGATCTCGATCCGGGAGCCGTCCCCGAAATCGATGGCCGCTTTTGAACCCGCGTCGGTCCGGACGCGGTCTCCCGCGGCGAGGACATGCCCGCGGGAAATCTGCGCCCATACCGTCGAGCCCGCGGGAAGGAGGAAAACCCTTCCCGTCGTTTCGGAGAGGCTCACGACCGCGCCCGCCGGGAGGGGGACCGCCAGGACAAGGAGGGATACGGCCGCGGCAAGTCTCCATATACGGCGCACATCTCGCTCGGCGCTGAGAAATAGCACTGTTCTTGCCGCTTCTTGGGTTAGCTCTTTGGAGTTTAGCAGAGGCGTCGCGGGGTGTCAATACGGATAACGGTCACATTGTGCTACTATGTTCAAGAAATGAACACCGCCTTTCTCTCCGGGCTCGCCAATCCATTTCTCAGCGCCTTCCATCGCATCGCGGGAGCGCTCCCGGGCATGGCGGCGGCTTTTTTGCTGGGGCTCGTGGGGATGGTCACGGCCCGGGCCTTGCGGACTCTCGCCGAGGCCGTGCTCGCGCGGGCGCGTCTCGACGAACACGCCAGCCGCGTCGGCGTCAACGAACTCTGCGCCCGATTGGGGCTCGGACGCTCGCCCGCCTACGGCATCGCCTTCCTCATCTACTGGTTCGTTCTCTTCATCTTCATCGTGTCCGCGGCCAACGCCGTGGACATGACCGCGGTCTCGGAAATGCTCGAGCGCTTCCTGCTGTTCATGCCGCGGCTGCTGGCGGCGCTCCTCATCCTCTTCGGCGGACTTCTCTTCGGACGGTTCCTTTCCGAGGTGGTGGGCTCGGCCGCCTCGGCCAACAACATCCCCGGCGGCACGGCGCTGGCGCGGGCCGTCTACGGCGGGGTGCTCGTTTTCGCCGCGGTCACGGCCATGGAGCCGTTGGGCTTGAACACCGCCCACGTCGCCGCGGCCATTCAGATCGTGCTCGCCTCGGCCGGGCTGGGCTTGGCGATCGCCTTCGGCTTGGGCGGCAAGGACGTCGCCGGGGAAATTATCCGGGACGCGCTCAAACGGCCGCCCGAACCCCGTTAACGCGGGGGCGGGGGCGGGGTCGGGGCCTTTCGGCGCGGCAGCGGCGCCGGGCCGGCGCCCTCCACCTGCGGCACCGAAGCGACCGGCTTCTCCGTGGGCGAGGGAGCCGCGGCGGCCTCGGCGCGGACATGGAGCGGCGTCTCCAACGGCGGCGCCTGGGCCGGCGCGGGGGAAGCCGCGCGCCGCCGCCCGTCGGCGGCGCGCCAGGCCGACCGCTCCGCCAGGCGGGTGGTCAGCCGCACCACCCCGTAGTAGGCCACGACCACCGCGAGGAAGATGGCCCCGCCGATCACCGCGTGATCGAGCCAGGACGGACGCTCCCGCCGCGGGCGCCAGGGGGCTCCCGTCCTCGGAGGGCCGACGTTTTCCTCTCCCGGAGAGGGCGCGGGGGCCACGCCTACTCCAAGTAGTCCCGCAGCAGCTTGCTGCGCGAGGGATGGCGCAGCTTGCGGATGGCCTTGGCCTCGATCTGGCGCACGCGCTCGCGGGTGACGCGGAAGATGCGGCCCACTTCCTCGAGGGTGCGGGGGTAGCCGGAATCGATGCCGAAACGCAGCTTGATGATTTTGGCCTCGCGGTCGCTCAGGGTGCCGAGCACCTTCTCCACTTCCGCGCGCCGCAGGTAGGTCGCCGCGGAATGAGACGTCGCCGCCCCCGCCTTATCTTCGATGAAATCCTCGAGATAGGAGTCTTCGTCCTCGCCGATCGGGGTGGCCAGCGAGACCGGCTCCTGCATGATCTTGAGGACGTTTTTGACCTTGTCCATGGAGATGTGCAGGGAGCGGGTATACTCCTCGAGCGACGGGTCGCGCCCGAATTCCTGGCGGTAGCGCCGCGCGACCTTGTTGAGCTTGGAGATGAGCTCCTTCATGTGGACCGGGATGCGGATGGTCCGGGCCTGGTCGGCGATGGCGCGGTTGATGGACTGCCGGATCCACCAGGTGGCGTAGGTCGAGAACTTGAAGCCCCTCTTGTACTCGAACTTCTCGACCGCTTTCATCAATCCCAGGCCCCCCTCCTGGATCAGGTCCGAAAGCTCGAGGTTGGAGTTGACGTGCTTCTTGGCGATGGAGACCACCAGGCGCAGATTGGCCTTGATGAGCTTGAGCTTGTCCTGGAGGATGGTGTCCTCCAAGGTCACGATCTTGTCGTCGAGTTCGAGGAAGCGCTCCATCGGGATGGGGAGGGTGTGCTGCATCCTCTCGATGCGCTCCTTGATGGCCTTCATGTTTTCGAGCGCGGCCTCGACCGCCGAGGGGGCGTAGCCGGTCTTGGCGCGGAACGCCTCGGCCTTCATGCGCCCCTTCTTGATCTGGCTGAAGTAGTGGCGCAGTTCCTGATAGCCGGCCCCGTAGCGGCGCTCGTAGCGCTCGAGCTCGTCTTGGTACTCGCGGACCTTTCCCGCGAGGTTCTTGATCTTGTTGGTGAGACGCTTGATCTTGTCCTGATTGAGGTTCAGGCCCACGATCTTGGCGATGACCTGGCGGTTGCGGGTCTCGACGGCCTTGGTGATCTTGAGCCTTTGCAGCGGCCGCAGCCGCGGGCTCTTGAGCCTCTCGCGCAGGCCGAGTATGAATTTCTCCGACTTGGTGATGAAGTCCGCGACGGCCTTCATGCGCCGGCGCATCCCGGAGAGCTCGGCGGCGGTCTTGCGCCCGCGGGGCATGAGCTCCTTGGGGGTCATCTCCTGCTGGGCGATGAGGGTCTCCCAACTGCGGATCTCGCGCATGGTGACGGGCGACTCGAGCACCAGGAGGCGGAGTTCCCGCTCGCGTTCGCGCACGTTGCGCGCCAGGGTCACTTCTTCCTCGCGGTTGAGCAGCGGGACGCGGCCCATCTCGGAGAGATACATCCGGATGGAGTTGGAGATGTCGGTCGAGCCGGTCCATTCCTCGGAATAGCGCTCGCGCTCGGCCGCCGGGGGGGGCTTGGTCCCCTTGCGGTCCACGACCTCGATGCCGAGGTCTTCGAGGGTGTGCATCAGGACGTCGACGTCCTCGGACTTCATGTTGGACACCGAGAGGGACCGGCTGATCTGCTCGAGGGTCAGGTAGCCGTGCTCCTTCCCGAGATCGATGAGGTTCTTCAAGGCTTGGCTGGCTGTTAGCGGCATTATGGTCTCCGTGTTCCCTTCGACTCGACGAGAAGCTGCTGGTATTCCTGGGTGACGGCGGGGTCGGCGCGGCCGGAGGCCGCGTTCTTCTTGACGAGGGACTCCAGCTCCCGCAGGCGCGCCTCCCGGCGGCGGCGGCGGAGTATGTCGCGCACGTCGGCCGGGGGATCGGAGCTGGGGCTCTCCTCATGCATCAGGCCCGACACCCAGGGGCGCTGGGACGGGTCGAGGCATGCCAGCACGCGCGCCGACCAGCCGGAGTCCGGAGGCTCGGTCCTCGACGCGTCGCGCGCGGCCTTCCAAATCTGGACCGTGAAGGGGCTCGACCAATCGGATTCAAGGGCCATGTCCGCCAGTCCGGGCGCCGCCAACAGCAGGACCAAGAGCCGGCGCTCTCCCTCGGGCACCCGCGCGACGCCGGCCGCGGGTTTGGCGGGGGCCGGGGCCAAAATCCTCCTGTCGGAGCCCTTGCGCATCTGGGCCCGAAGGGCCTCATCATTCACTCCCAGGCGCTCGGCAAGCCGGACGATCCACTGGTCCTTGACCACCTCGTCGGGGCACATTCCGATCAGGGGAAGGACTTCAGCGGCGACCTGGGACTTCTCCTCTGCCTCCCGCGCGCCCCCATGGCGAGCCAATGCCACTCGGGTCGCGAACTCAGGCAGGTCCACGGCGGACTCCAGGCATCTCTTCAGCGGTTCGACCCCCGATTGGAGCAGAAGTTCGTCGGGATCCTTGCCGCCCTCCAGCGCCGCCATCCAAATGCCCAATCCCGACTCAAAAAGCTTAGGCGTGGCGAAGGCTCCCTGAAGCAGCTGCCCCCCGCGAGTCGCGGCAGCCCTGCCTGCCGAGTCGGCATCGAACACGACAACTGCCCGATGGGCGTGTCGGGCCAGCAACGTTACGTGTTCCTGCGTCAGCGCGGTTCCCAGGGGGGCCACCGCCTCGGCCAGTCCGTGCTGGTGCGAAGCGATCACATCCATATACCCTTCCATGAGGACGACACGCCGGGACTTGCGCACTGCCGGCAGCGCCTGGTAGAGTCCGAAGAGGACCCGACTCTTGGAAAAGACGGGGCCCTCGGGTGAGTTGATGTACTTCGGTTGGGCGTCTACGAGCGTCCGACCCCCGAAGCCGACGGTCGTCCCCTTGGGATCGACGATCGGAAAGAGCACCCGCGCGAAGAAAAATTCCCGGATCGCCCCGCCGTCGCGCCGGGCGGCCAGCCCGGCCTTGATCAGGATCTCGGGGGGAAACCCCCCCCGCTCCGCGGCGGCGAGCAGTCCCCCGGAGCGGCCGGAGGCCCAGCCCAGGCCGAAGGTCGAGAGTGAGGCCGCGCTGAGGCCGCGCTTGGCCAGGTAGGACCGGGCCGGCGCCGCGTCGGGCGACTTGAGCAGCTGGTCGTGGTAGAATTCCCGGGCGACGGCAAGGGCTTCGCGCATTTTGGAACGGTCGCGCTCCTCGGGTGAAAAATCGGCGGCGCGCTTCTCGAGCTTGACGCCCGCGCGCTCGGCCAGGCGCTCGACGGCTTCCGTAAAGCCCAAGTTTTCGAGCTTCATCACGAACGCGAATACGTCGCCGTGGACGCCGCACCCGTAACAATGGAAGGTCTGGCGCTCCGGGCTCACCGTGAAGGAGGGGCTCTTCTCTTGGTGAAAGGGGCAGCGCGCGGTCCAATTGCGGCCCGCCCGCTTGAGCTCCGGGACGTGTTCGCGCACCACCTCGGCGATGTCGAGGCGGGACCGGATGGCGTTGAGCGTTTCGGGCGCGATCATCTCGCTGGCAACGGCGACGCCCGGCGGACGCTAGACCGGCCGGCGGCGCCGGACCCGGCGCATCTTGCGCCGCGCTTCGGCCGCCTTGAGCTTGCGCTTCATGCCCGGGGACATATAGTGCTCCCGGCGCCGGATCTCCCGCAATACGCCGTTGCGCTCGCACTCGCGCTTGAAGCGGCGCAGCGCCTCCTCGACTCCCTCGCCTTCACGAAGCTTGACGAATACCATTCTTCTAGGAACCCCCCCCCGTTATTTTCGGCCTGCGCTTCCATCGATGGCGGCGCCTGGGCCTCCCGTATTTTGGAAGCCCAGGTCCTCGCCCGGCGTCAACCCGGGGGCCAGCGCATGGCGCGGCCGCCCAAAAGGTGGTAGTGCAGATGGTCCACGGACTGCCCGGCCCCCCGGCCGTTGTTGGTCACCAGCCGGAATCCCCCGGTCAGGGAATGATCCCGCGCCAGCCGCCGAGCGACTTGCTGGAGATGACCCAAGAGCGCCGTGTCGGCGTCTTGAGAGTCCGCCAAGGACTCGATATGCCGGCGCGGGATGATCAGGACGTGCGTCGGAGCTTGAGGATCGATGTCCTTGAACCCCAGGGCCAGATCGTCTTCGTAGACGATCTGCGCCGGGATGCGGCGCTCGACTATTTTGCAAAAAAGGCAATCCTCCGCCATCAAATTCGGGGGTTTACGGCTGTCCCCGGCAGGCCGCCGGAAACCGCTTAGACCATCCGGCCTCTATTTTATCGTTATTCACGCGCCTTCGCAAGGGCCGATAGACTCAGACAACAACTGGGACTAGGGGTACCGCCCGGGCCCGCCCGCCTTCCGCGGCCGTGACCTTGACGCGCCGCAGGCCCGGACCCAGCGTCTCCGGCAGCGTCACGGTCAAGAAATCTTCGCAAAGCGCCTCGCGCCGGCTGTCCTGCGTCGCCACGGCCACCCGCTCGCAGCCCACGGCCCGCGCCGCGGCCCGCGTCCGCAGCTCCCGGTCCAACTCCCGGAACGCCTCGGCGCGGGACACCACGACCGCCTCGGGGACCTGCCGCGCCCGGGCCGCCGGGGTGCCGGACCGGCGCGAATAACGGAACACGTGAAGACCCGAGAAGCCTAGCTTCTTTGCGAACTCGAAGCTCTCGGCGAACTCCCCCTCGGTCTCGCCCGGAAAGCCCGCCATCACATCGGTGTAGAGCCCGGCGTCGGGGAGGCGCTCGCGCAGCGCGGCCGCGCGGCGGGCAAAGAAGGCCGTGGCATACCAGCGCTGCATCCGCCGCAGGACCGCGTCGCAGCCCGATTGGAGCGGGAGGTGAAACGAGGGGCACAGCCGCCCCCCGGAGTCGCGGGCCAGGTCGAAAAGCCGGTCGACGGCGTCGGTGATCTCCAGCGAGGAGAGCCGCACCCGAAACTCTCCCGGAATCTCGAGTAGGCGCGCCACCAGTCCCGACAAATCCACGCGCCGGCCCGCCGCATCCTCATCGAGCCACCGGCCCAGCCGAACCCCGCACAGCACGATCTCGGCATGCCCCCGGTCCACGAGCCCACGGACCTCCGCGAGGACCGACGCCAAAGGCTTGCGCGAGAGTTCCGGCCGGAGGCGCGGGATGATGCAGTACGTGCACGACATATTGCAGCCGTCCTGTATTTTGAGGAAGGCCCGCGAGCGGCCCTCCAGACCCGTGACCCCGGCCGGGGCCGCGGCGCAGCCAAGCATCGCCGGAATCGAGTCCTTGCCGGCGTTGCCCACGATCTCCGCGGCCGGCGCCGCCTCCCGAATGACGCGGGGATCCCGGGACGCGAGACACCCGGTCACGATAAGCCGCGCGGCGGGATTGCGGCGCGCGATGCGCCGGAGAAGGCGCAGGGCGTCCTTGTCGGCCTCGGCGGTGACGGTGCAGGTATTGATGATGCAAACATCCGCGGACGACCACTCGGGCACGGCAAGAACGGATTGGTCCGCGGGCAGCCGCGCGCGGACCGCGTGGGGCTCATACTGATTGTCCCGGCAGCCGAAGGTGGGGAAGAAAAGCAAACTCTTTTTTAGAGAAAAAGTTCTTGAG
>CAYJXJ010000107.1:0-15733 GCA_964374095.1 uncultured Elusimicrobia bacterium | reverse complement strand
GGCCGTCCCAGACGCCGTGGGAGATAGCCCACGGCTTGGAGTCGACAGGGCAGAAGGCGGCGAGCACCGGCAGCAAGGCTGAGGAGGGCTGTTTGAGACGAAGGACAAGGGCTCCCCCTTCGAGGCTCACGGCCTTCGTTGCCTCGTCAAAGGTCGAGGCTACGGCCTTTCCGCTTTCGCCGATGATCGTTTGCCGCCCAAGCATCGGCTCAAGCAGCAACACCGACGGCCCGCTGGCGCGATCGGTCAGCATGAAGCGCAGGATCGAGTAGCGGACATCCTCCGGAGTCATGACCGAGCCGTCATGGAAGCGGACGTTCTGGCGCAGCGGGAAGGAGTAGGTCAGGCCGTCGGCCGAGATCAGCTTATTGGCGCGGCTCGGCACCACCGTCGCGAGCATGGGGACGAACTTCTCGGTGGAGGCGCCGTCGAAGAAGATCAGGGTCTCGTAGAGTTGGTACTGGATCTCGTGGCTGATCCCGTCGTACTGCCAGGCCGGGTCGAGGCTGTCGATGTCTCCGATGATGGCGTAGACGAGGGTGTCGGGGTTCTTGGGGGGAGTCTGGGCCCGGGCGGGCCAAGCCGCGGCGAGCAGGACGGCCAGCAACCGTAGGGGCGTAGAGTTCACTTCTTGCCGAGGCTCAGCCAGCCGAGCCCGAAGGCGGTCGCGAGGAAGGCCGTCATCGCGGCGGCCGATCCCCCCCACGGCGGGGCTTCGATGTTGACCAGGCCCATGACGACCAAGAGGGCGATCACGACACCCATCAGGGCGTCGCCCGCGACCAGGCCCGAGGCGACCAGGACGCCGCGCTCGTTGGCCGCCGCGGACCGGGAGCCGGCGAGCTTCTCAACGCCCCACATCACGAGGCCCCCGGCCATGATCGGCGTGCTGAGGGAGACCGGCAGATAGAGCCCGATGGCGAAGGGCAGGCAGCCGATCCCCAGGAGCTCGACGCAGCCCCCGATCACCATGCCCGTGATGACGAGCAGCCACGGCAGGTTGCCGCCGAGCACGCCCTTCACTACCAAGGACATGAGCGTCGCTTGGGGCGCGGAGAGCCTGTCGGAGCCCAGGCCATAGGCCTTGTCGAGCAGGAACAAGGTCCCCCCCATGACCGTAGCCGGCACCAGCACGCCGAGGACCTCGGAGATTTGCTGGAGCCGCGGCGTGGCGCCGACCAGATAGCCGGTCTTGAGGTCTTGGGAGGCGTCGCCGGCCATGCAAATGGCGATGCAGACCACCGCCCCGACCATCATGGCCGCGAGCATGTGGGCCTGGCTGGTCCAGCCGCACCAGACGAAGAGCAGGCAGGTCACCAGAAGCGTGGTGATGGTCATCCCGGAGACGGGATTGGAGGAGGAGCCGACCAGGCCCACGGAGAGGGAGGCCACGGTCACGAAGAAAAAGCCCGCGAAGATGATCACCCCGACGGACAGGAGGTTCAGGTTCATCCCCGGCGTGAGCCAGAGGGCGAGTACGATCGCGGCCGAGCCCCATAGCACCCAACTCATGGGAATGTCATCGTCGGTCCGCAGCACCCCGGCCCGCGCCGCCGCGCCTCCCAGAGCTTCGCGCAGGCCCAGCCTGAGCGAGCGCAGCACGATCGGCGCGGCCTTGAGCAGGCCGACCAAGCCCCCGGTGGCCACGGCCCCGGCGCCGATGTAGCGGATGTAGAAGGACCAGACCTTCTGCGGCGCCATCTCGCTGATCGGCATGCTTGCGGGAAAGATCGGGGCGGCCATGCCGGCCCCGAAGAGCTTGATGAGCGGGATCAGCACCCACCACCCCAGGGCCGCGCCGGAGAGCATGTAGGCCGCGATGCGGGGGCCGATGATGAAGCCCACGCCCAGCAAGGACGGCGCGGCCTCAAGCGAAGCCACCGTGCCCTGCAGGCGGCCGAGGGTCATGCTGGGCACGTCCACCCAGGCGTGGCCCGCGCTCATGAGGAACTTGTAGGCCGCCCCGGCGAGCCCCCCCGCCACCACGAGACGGGCCTTGGTCCCCCCCTGCTCGCCCGCGATGAGGATCTCCGCGCAGGCCTTGCCCTCGGGGAAGGGCAGGGTCTCGTGCTCCTGAACGATCAAGTAGCGCCGCAGCGGGATCATGAACAGCACCCCGAGCAGCCCCCCCAGGCAGGAGATCCAGAAGATCATGAGCGAGGAGGGATGAGAGCCGAGGAAGAAGAGCGCGGGGATCGTGAAGATGACGCCCGCGGCCAGCGACTCTCCCGAGGAGCCGACGGTCTGGACGATGTTGTTCTCTAAAATCGAGGTCTTCTTGGAGAGCGCGCGCAGCACGGCCATGGAGATGACGGCCGCGGGGATGGAAGCCGAGATCGTCATCCCAACCTTGAGCCCCAGGTAGGCGTTGCCGGCGCCGAAAACCACGGCGATCAGCAAGCCGAGCACGATGGATCGAAGCGTCAACTCCGGCGGGGTCTGATCCGCCGGGATGTAAGGGGTGAAGCCCTTGGGAGGCGGCGGTTGGGTATCGCTTGGGCCGGTTTTCATCTCATATCTCCACGAGAGCGGCATGGCTGCGCTTCTGGCTGAATGGTTGGACGGGACAAGCCGCCCAGTGGCCCGGCCCCGCCTCTGCGAGCGGCGGGGGCGAGGTCTTGCAGGCCTCGACGACGTAGCGGCAGCGCGGGTGAAAATGGCAGCCCGGCGGCGGCGAAAGCGGGCTGGGGACATCGCCGGTCAGGAGCACCCGCTTCCGGCGCTTCTCAATAGAAGGGTCGGGGATCGGCACGGCGGACAAGAGAGCCTCGGTGTAGGGATGTTGGGGATTGTTGAATAAATCTTCGGACTGGGCCAATTCAACAATCCGGCCTAAATACATCACCGCGATCCTATTGCACAAATGCCGGACCACGGAAAAATCGTGGGAGATGAAGAGATAGGTCAGCTTGAGGTCGCGCTGGAGGTCCTTCATGAGGTTGAGGATCTGGGCCTGGATGGAGACGTCCAGGGCCGAGACCGGCTCGTCGGCGATGATGAGCGTGGGGTCCAGGGCCAGGGCCCGGGCGATGCCGATGCGCTGCCGCTGCCCGCCGGAGAACTCGTGGGGGTGCCGGCTGCGATGGCTCCACGCCAGACCCACGACCTCGAGAAGATGCTCGAGGCGCTTGCGGCGCTCGGCCGGGCCCGGGTAAAGCCCGTGGATGGTGAAGGGCTCGCAGATGATCTCTTGAACGGTCATTCTGGGGTTGAGACTGGAGTAGGGGTCCTGAAAAATCACTTGGATCTCCCGGCGCAGGGACCTCAGGCGCTTGCTTGGGATGGCATGAAGATCTTCCCCGTTGTATGAGACCGCGCCTTCGGTCGGCCGGTCCAGCGCCAAAATCAGCCGTCCCAAGGTCGTTTTTCCGCAGCCCGATTCTCCGACGACCGCGAAGCTCTCCTGCGGCAGGACGTCGAAGGAGACCCCGTCGACGGCCTTCACGATGGACTCCGCGCCGAACATTCCTTTGCGAGTCGAAAAGTGCCGCTTGAGGTTGCGGACCGAGAGCAGGGGGGTCGCGGACATGGGGGATATTCTACAGTATCACCGGCCGACTTCGCGACGATGCCTTTGTTACTCGACTTCACCCAGTTTTTCTGGGGACCGCTTTAGGGTCATTGCTCCTCAGTTAATTTGGCTCATGGCAGAAATTTATGAGAGTTCCGTTGCCGTTCTGGAGCTTGCGGCCGGCAGTTTGGCCGCAAGCAACGGGCCCGAAGCCCGTAAAAGAATCCGTAACTGGTCCCCCTCGCTTGAACTCGGTCCTGGACCGAGTTCACCATGCCTGGCACCGATGCGTTCAAAATCCGTCGCCAACCCTTGGGAACACGTTTCTTTGCGGGCTTCGAGCCCGTGGCTTCGTCGCGCTGCGCGCGCCGAAGCTCGAGAACGGCGGAAGGAACCTAAACAATTTTCTGTCATGAGCCTGAAAAGACTGTACCTGCGCTTCCAGTAATTGGAGGCGCAGGCCGCTTTCGGATAACGACCTGACGCAGAGTTTCGCCGGCACACGCACCGCGCACCAGCGTCACAGGCCCCTGATCCGACCGTTGAAAAACTGGGTGAGGTCGTGTGCCTTTGTCAGGAGGAGACGCTTTCGGACGCGGCCTGCTCCCAGGACTCCCGCAGCCCCTCCGCCGTGCGAAACCGCGCTTCGTAGCTTGGATTGAGGGCCTTCACGAAGAAATCATCGAGAGCCTTTGGAAGCCCGGGAACGATCCCGGCCACGCCGGTGAATTCGCACCGCTCCCGCCGTTGTCTCCAATCAGCGCCTCCGAACGGGACCCGGCCCGTGAGCAAATGATACAGCGTCGCCCCCAGGGCGTAGGTGTCCGCCTCCCGATCGACGATCCCCCCCTCCATCTCGGCCGGCATGTAGTGGGGGGTGCCCACCACGGTGTCCGTGATTCCCAGGCGCGTCAGCGATTCCTGGGCCTGGCGGGCGATGCCGAAGTCCGCGAGCTTGGCGATTCCTTCCGAGGTCACCATGATGTTGGAGGGTTTGATGTCGCGGTGGAGTATGCGCTTGGAATGGGCGTGCCCCAACCCCGCGCAGATTTGGCGCGCCAACGGCATGATCCGGTCCAGACCCAGGCGGCCGCCCGGGGCGAGCCGCATGAGCTCATGGGCGCTGTGGCCCTCCACGTGCTCCATGACGAGGCAGGTCCGGCGGTTTTCTTCAAGGATGTGAAGTATCTTGATGACATTGGGGTGGTCCATGACCGCGACGAGCCTGGCTTCGGTCAGGAACCGCTCCCGCTCCGTGGGATGGTCCTGCATCTCCGGACGGAGCACCTTGACGGCGACCTTGCGCTTCAGGATCTCATCGCAGGCTTCCCACACCACGCCCATCCCGCCCCGGCCCAGCTCGCGGACCAGACGGAAATGTCCGCCGATCAGGGCGCCGGAGCAAAGCGCGGGAGCCGCCTCGATGGGCGAGGGGGAGGGGGTGTCCCTCCCCGGAGCCGCCGAGACCGGCTCTTTGCGCCGCGCCAGGAGCGGGCCGAGCACGAGGAGCGTCGCGCCCACCGCGCCGAGCACCCCGGCCACGACCACGAGCGGAACCTTGGGCTTGGCGGCCGCGGCGCTCGGCGCCCGCGCGGCGCCCGCCGGCCCTTGTCCCGCCGCCGGGCCGCTTGCGGCCAGCTTGGCTTCGAGCAAGGCAAGCTCGGGGGCGTAGGCGGAATCCCGGTCCGCGGCCTGCTTCCAGCTCGCCGCGGCTTCCCGGACGTTCCCCAAGCCGAGCCAGGCGCGCCCCTGAGCGTGGTGCGCCGCCGCGTCGTTGGGATCGAGTTTCGCGGCCTGGCGCGCGTCTTCCAAGGCCGCCTTGAAGGCGCCGCTTTCCAGGAGAGCCTGGGCTCTCAGAAGGAATAGCCGCGCCTCCCTAAGGCCGCCGTTGACGGCGCGGGTGTATTCGATGATGGCGTTGGCGAAGTCCTTCATGTCCCGGTACGCCAGACCTTTATAAATGTGAAGGCCGGGTTCGCCGGGGTAGGATTTGACGGCGGAATCAAGCACCGCCAGGGCGCCCGTGAGGTCCCCGGCTTTGCGGCGGCTCTCGGCCTGGGCGATGAGGTCTTCCGTTTTTCCACCCGGTTTCGGGACGGCGGGCAACCCGGCGTCTGCGGGCGCGCGGGTCCCGGGCGCCGCAGCGGCCCGGCCGCGGGTCATCTGGCAGAGGCCGAAGGCTTCGCGGTTGCGTCGATCGAGCTCGGCGGCCCGGCAGGCGTCCTCGGCGGCCTTTGCCGTGTCGCCGAGCTGCGCGTAGGCCCCGGCTCTCTTGCCCAACGCCCGCGAGAGTTTCCGGGGGTCCGGATCGGGACGGCTTTCCAAGAGGACCACGGCCCGGTCCCCGTAGGTCAGGCCCTCGGCGGGCTTGCCGGCTTTGACGAAGTACTCCACCGCGGCCAGGTTGACCGCCGGACTGTCGGGCCGGCCGTCGGCCCGGCGGCGGGTATTCTCGTCGCGGCGCTGGTTTTCGGCTTGGAGCTCTTCGCGGCGTTCTGGTTGCACGTCGGGCTTGGCGAGCTCCTTGTTCGCGGCCTCGGTCCGGCCCCCGTCCTTGAGGATCTCCCCCGCCTCGCGGAAATCGTCTTCTTCGGAGCCTTCTTCGCGAGATAATTCGGTCGTCGGCTGGTTCTGCGGTGGGTTGGACCCAGCGAAAGGGGGCATGTTGAGGAATGTCGCAACGATAAAAAGAGCTAGAATATATTTTCGCCAAGGAGCCATCGTGCCCACCATGTGGATCGTCTTGCTAGTTAGTATGGCCTGGAATAGCGGGCTTGTCAATGCCGTGAACTCGGAGAATCCGACGCACGTCAAACGCGCCAATGCTCGAGCCAAGGGGGGCACTCTTCCAGCATTCATTGACCATGTCATCCATCACGGCAAGAACCACTATATCAGGAAATCATTTGCCCGTCTGTTGGAATTGGAAGCGCTGGCGCCTACTCGCGCAGAGGAGGAGTTCAGGGAGGTCTGCGCGGATGACCGATACCGAAGCATCAACGTCATCGTCTCCAAATCCCCGGAGACCGGCGAGCTCAAGCCAGTCAAAGTGATGCTCTACGCCAAAAGAGTGCGCGGCACGACTCAGGAAAGCGCCTTCCTCCGCCTAGGCCTGGACGGCAAGCTCGAGAAGAGCGTAACCGGTGTGGGGCAATTTACGCCGGAGGGCAAGCCTATCCGAGGCTCGGCGAAGGATACGTTCCTAGACCCCGCCTCCCCCGAGGCCCAAGCCCTGCTCAAGCGCGAGCTCGACTTCTGGCTCAAGGGCGTCGGGCTTAAGCAGAAACCCGCCCCACCTCCACCGGTGGAGGCGTCAGCCCAGATCGGGGCTCCGGCCGCCGCGAAGACGGAGCCCTCCAAGCCGTAGGGTGATGCCTCTCAAAGATTCCGCCGCGTTCATGCCGCGCTCGTCTCTCCGTACCGATGGCTGGTCTCCCGGGCCGATCCCTCGCACTTCCAGCAGTTGGCCATCCGGCCGCCGTCCATATGGAACTGCGGCGGGTCTTGGCTCTCGCAGCGCTTCTCCGCGCAGCCGCAGCGCGGGACGAAGGGACAGCCCGCAAATTCACTGACGAGTTCCGGCGGCTGGCCCGGCACGGCTTCCAGGCGCTCCTTGCGCGCGTAGATGGACGGGACCGAGCCGAGCAGGCCCTGGGTGTAGGGATGGCGGGGATCGTGGAAGAGCTCCCCCACCGCGGCCGATTCGACCTGCCGGCCCGCGTACATGACGGCGACGTCGTCGGCCATCTCGGCGACCACGCCGATGTTGTGGGTGATGAGGATGATCGCCATCTTGAACTCACGTTGGAGCTGGCGCATGAGATCCAGGATCTGGGCCTGGATGGTGACGTCGAGGGCGGTCGTCGGCTCGTCGGCGATGAGGATGTCGGGTTCGCAGGAGAGGGCCATGGCGATCATGGCGCGCTGGCGCATCCCGCCCGAGAATTGGTGCGGGTAATCGTCGACGCGCTCCGAGGCGTGCGGGATGCCGACCTTGGCCAGCAGGTCGGCGGCCTTCTTCCAGGCCGCCTCGCGGGAAGCATTCTGGTGGCGCATCACGGCCTCCGCGATCTGCTCGCCCACCTGGAGCACGGGGTTCAAGCTCGTCATGGGTTCCTGGAAGATCATGGCGATGCGGTTGCCGCGCACGTCGCTCATTTCGGCGGGGTTCAGCCCCAGGAGGTTGCGGCCCTTGAAGAGGATCTCGCCCGCCACGATCTTGGCCGGGGGCATGGGCAGCAGCCTCAATATGGAAAGGGCGTGGACCGACTTGCCGCTGCCGGATTCCCCCACGACCGCGAGGGTCTTTCCGGCATGGAGGTCGTAGGTGACGCCGTCGACGGCGCGGATGACCGCGTCCTCGATGTGGAAATGGGTCCGCAGGCCGCGGACGGAGAGGACCGGTTCCAATCTATATGGCGGTCGTCACCAGGCTCTCGGTGGAGAGGACCCCGGCGACGGCGCGGATGTCCCGGACGACGACGTTGGAGAGAGTCGCCAGGTCGTCGGTCTCGATGTCGAGGACCAGGTCCCAGCGGCCGAACACGGCCGTGACGTGGGCTACGCCCCGAATTTCCTTGATTTTCGTGAGGGCGGCCTTCTCTTTCCCGGCCACCAGCCGGACGAGCACCAATCCAGTCACCATGGCCCCAATATACTATATTTGACAACATGCGGCACCGCGTGGGAGGACTGGTTCTGGCCGCGGCGCTGGCCCCACCCTGCGCTTGGGCCGAGCCGGCGCCTCCGCTCCCGGGGCGAGACCGCGCCCTCGCCGACTTCGCGGTCCGCATCTCCTCGGTGGTGGGCCGGAAGGACACCGACCATATCCTCTTCCACGGGTGCGTGGATTGGCATTCCGCGGTCCACGGACATTGGGCGCTGCTCCGAATATCTCGGGTCCTGCGCGACCCCGAGATCGGACGGGCCGCCGACCGCCGCCTGAACCCGGAGGATCTCTCGCGGGAGCGGCTCTACATGAAGGAGCGCGGGCATTTCGAGATGCCTTACGGCCGGGCGTGGTTTCTAAGGCTCGCGCTCGAGCATGAGGCGTGGAGCCGGGAGAACGGCGCCCCCGATCCGGAGCGGCTTCGTCCCATGGCCGACGAAATCGCCGATTCCATACTCGCTTACTATGAGGAGTTCCCGCCCACGCCGTTTTCCCATAACTACCTCAACGCCTCTTGGGCCCTGGTCCACCTGCGGGACTATTGCCGGCGGTTCTCCCGGGCCGCGTGCCTGGCGAGCGTTGCACAACGCCTCGAACCGGCGTTCGCCGGGCCGGCGCGCCTGACTTTTGCCGCGGACTTCGGTTCCCCGGAGTTCTTCTCCCCCTTCGGAAATTGGGCCTACCTGGTCGCGCGGTCCGGCGACAAGGCCGCCCTCAAGCGGTTCCTGAGCCGGGCGGATCTCTCGGATGCGGCCCTGCGTCCCATCACCCGGCTGGTCCCTTACCCTCACGATCCCGCGGTGAGAGCGCGCGACTTCCCCCACCATCTGGGCGCCAACTGGAGCCGTGCCTGGGCCTTGCGGCGGCTGGCGATCGAAAGCCGCGGCGCCCGGCGCGACCGTCTTGTCGCCGCCTACGCCTCCCATGTCGCGGAGGCCTTGAAGGTCGACGCCCGCAGCGGAGACGACTACCGCGCCTACGGCCATTGGGTGCCCCAGTTCGCCGTGTTCGCCCTGACCGAGGGAGATGCCGACTAGGCCCGGCGACCGCCGGGGCCGGCGTCTCCTCGGCGGGGTGCTGGCCTTCTACCTCGTCCTTTTTCTCTCGCGCCTGGGCTGGCATGAATGGCGCGACGCGTTGCGGCTGGGGTCCGGAAGGGCCGAGGTCCTCCACTACGAATTCGTCGACATCGAGCTGCGGACTCGAGACCCGCGGCTCGTCGAGCGCTTCGCGCGGGCCGCGCCGCGAGCCCAGGTGTTCCGGGACGGCTCCCCGGTCCCCACGGTCGGAGGCATATCCTCCGTCGCCCTGGCCTACGACCCGGGGCGGCGCGCCTGGACGGGCCGCTGGCCGTGCCCGTGGAACGCTCCCGATGGAGTCTACGAGTTGAGACTGATGGGCGCTCCGGACCTGGAGCGCCGCCTGCGCGCCGCGCCTTTCCGGATCGGGCGGCGTCGCCCCGCCCCGCTCCCGCCGCGTTTCGCCGTGGTGACTTTCGAGAGCGTCGCGCCCCTGGCCGCCCTGCGGGTGCGGGCTCCCGACGGCTCGCTGAAGGATTGGCGGGGGTTGCTGGACTGGGTCGAATACGTCGGGGCCGACGCGTTCTGGATGCTGGGCGGCCAGTCGCCGGGCCGCAAACCCGGCGAGATATGGGTATCGCACAACTTCCCCTTCTTCGGCCGGGTGGCGGCCGAATGCCGCCGGCGAGGCATCCAATTCGGACTCTACGCGATGTGCTATCTGACCATGTCCCAGGAGCGGCTGCCGCGCTATCAGTACGCCCGCGAGGTGGAGGACTCCGCCCCGGTCTGGACCCGGGCCATCTCCATCCGGGATCCCGGGAGGATCGTCGACGTGGCGCAGCTTCTGAGGAGGTTCCGCGACATCCCGGGAGTGGATTACGTGGGCCTCGACTACATCCGCAACGCCCTGGGCGGCTACGAACTGGTCGATGATTTCGTCGCGGAGTTCCCCGGGCTTGCTCTGCCGTCGGGCTGGGAGCGGTTGACCGAAGATGATCGCATGGTGTATCTCGCCCGCAAGAAGATCATGCGGCGCGACCGCGACTTCATCGACGCCTGGCAGTGGTGGCGGGCCCATCGCGTGGCCCGGATCATCCGGGCGATCAAGGACCACATCGGGGATTCCAAGCCCCTGTGGGCCTTCACCCTGACCTGGGACAAGGGTTGGCACCACGGTCAGGACCCGGTCATGTTCAACGACGCCGGCGTCGACATCAACGCCCTCATGCTTTACGAGGCCACCGAAGAGCAGTACGGCCTAATACTGCGGGACTGGCGCCGCTACATCCGGCGCGCCGACGCCCAGCTCATCGTCGGGAACGTGGTCGATTGGCCCCTCCACCAGCGCTCGCCCGAGGGCCCCGGGGCCTTCTACCGCCGGACCGCGCAGGCCCTCGACGGCATCTACGCCGACGGCCCGGCCCGCGGGCTCTTCGTCCACGACCTGGCCCGGGCCTTGGGAGGACGTTTGGGCCCCTGGTCCACGCGCCAATGGCTGGATGAGGCGCGGCGGGCGATCCGCCGCCTCAAGGAGACCGCGGAGGTGGCGCGGCGGTGACCGCCCTCGTCTTGGCCCTGGTCCTCGGCTCCCCGCCGGCCCGCGCCGAGGCTTCCACCGCGGCGGTCGCAGGTTCCTCGTGGCCGGCGCGGATCGCCGATATCGTCCCGCCGCCGGCCGCCAAGCGCCCGCGTCACGCGCCGCCGCTGGCCGAATCCCTGGAACGAGTCTTCGGACCGGACCTTTGGGCCAAGGTCGAGGCCTCCACGGCCGGGGCCGCGGGCGATGTGACGGAACTATTGCGTCAGGGGTTCTATAAGAGCGAAGTGATCCAGCTCGTCATGCTCTCCGCGGAGGCCGGGCGCAGCCTGCGCTCGACCGTCGAGCGGCGCCTCAAGGGGGCGTCCTTGGCGCGCATCGCGCTCGACTACGGGATCGCCTACGACGCCTTCTTCGAGCGGGCCCTCGTGGTGGAGGGCATCGTCGACCGCGACTACATGCCGCGGTTCCCGGAGCGGCGGGCTCGCCGGCGGGCTCCCGAATGACGTGGGCGGCTTTCGCGGCGGCCCTCGGGGCCGCGGCGGCCGCGTCGCCGGCGGCCGCCGGACCCGACTCATGGCATATCCTCCGGGAGTTGGCGGCGTTCGGCAACCGCCACGCCGGAGCGTCGCGCCGTCCGGAGGCGATCGCGCGTTTGAAGAAGCGTCTCTCCCGGGCCGGGCTCTCGGTAAGCCGCCAGGATTTCACCGCCAAGGACCCGCGCGACGGACGGGACTGGCCCATGACGAACCTCCTGGGCCGCCTGCGGCCCAAGGCGGCCTGCCGCATCCTCTTGGGCAGTCATTACGACACGCGTCACGTCGCGGAAATGGATCCGGATCCCCGGCGCCGGGACGAGCCGATCGAAGGCGGCAACGACGGGACTTCGGGGGTCGCGGTCCTGCTGGCCTTGGCTCCCCGGCTCTCACGGCTCTTGCCTTCCGGCGTGGGCGCCGACGTCGTGCTCTTTGACGGCGAGGAGATGGGCTACCCGAATATCGGGGGTTATTGCGCGGGGTCCACCCACTACGCCTCCCGGCTCCCGGCGGGGACCAAGCCCGCCTTCGGGATCGTTCTGGACATGGTCTGCGCCCCGGACACGCACTTCAAGATCGAGTCGCGCTCCCATGAGTCGCATCCCGACCTGGTCGAGGCGCTCTGGTCCCTGGGAGCGGCGCGAAGCCCCGCCTTCTCCCGTCAGCATTGGGGAGGCATCGGCGACGACCATACTCCGTTGACCCGTGCCGGGATCCCATCGATCCTCGTGATCGGCTACGACGACCCGCGCTGGCACACGAGCCGTGATACCGCGGCCCGGTGCGACCCGGATAGGCTGGCGCTGATGGAGAGCGTTCTGGAGGATTTCATGCGCACGAGATTGGCCGAGTTCCTCCCGGGGTGCCGGGGATGACCACGGGCCTGCTGGTGGCGCTGGTCCTCGCCGTCAATGCGGTCATCATGTCCGTGGAGATGCTGGCCACGAGGCTCCTGTTTCCGCGCTTCGGCAATACGGTTTTCACCTGGTCGGCGGTCATCAGCATCGTCGTGGCGGGACTCTCGCTGGGCTACGCGGCCGGGGGCTGGCTGGCCGACAAGTCCAAGCGGCGGGAGCGGCTGATTTTCTACGAGCTCCTCGCCGGGGCGGTCCTCGTCGCGGCGGTCCCGTGGCTCTGCGATGCGCTGGTTTTGCGCTCCATGGCCCCCACGCCTCCGCTGGCGGCCTGCTTCATCGTGTGGGGCCTCCCCGCCGCGGCCCTGGCCGCGGTCCCGCCGGCCGCGGTGGGCATGCTCGCCGCTAGGGGCTGGGGTCCGGCGCGCGCGGCGGGCGCGGTGTCGGGCCTGGCGGCCGCCGGCTCCATCGCCGGAACCCTGGCCACGACATTCTGGCTCATTCCGGCTTTCGGGGTGCGCCCTCTTTTTCGCGCTCAGGGACTGGGTTTGGCGGCGTTGGCCGCGCTCTGGATAGTCGCGGCCAAGCGGCCGGGCGCGGCCAGGTCCGCGGCGCTGGCCCTGCTGGTCGCGTTCGCGGCGGCGGGGATCGGCCGGGCGGGGCTGCGCGCCCCGCGTCTCTTGGAGGCCGACCCGATTTTTGAGAAAGACACCCGCTACCAGCTGGTGCGCGTCTTCGAGCAGGGGTCCGGGGCTTCTCTCATGAGGGTGCTGATGCTCGACAGCACGCACGAAGGCGGTCAATGGGTGGAGCGCAAGGACGTGGTCTTTGAGTACACCCAGGCCTATCGGGTGTTTCTCAACGCCTTCGGCGGCCCCGGGGCCGCCGTCCCCGGAGGGAAGCCGTCCTCTCCCGGAGGGGGCCCCCGCATTCTCTTTATCGGCGGCGGGGCCTATGCCATGCCCCTGCGCGTGGCCGAAGCCATCCCGGGCTCGATCGTGGAGGTGGCGGAGATCGACCCGGTGGTCGAGGAGGTGGGGCGGCGTTATTTCCGCGCCGCCGAGGCGGCCAATATGCGCGTCGTCGTTGCCGACGGCCGGCGCATGCTCGAGTCCGCGGCGGGCGTTTATGACGGGATCTTTCTCGACGCCTACCAGGGCGTCATGGCGGTCCCCTTCCATCTGACCACGAGGGAATTCTTCGCCGCGGCGCGCCGGGCCCTCAAGCCCGGCGGGATTTTGGCCATGAACCTGATCGGAGACATCCAAGAGCGGGAGGGGTTGTTCTGCTCGGCGGCCTCAACCCTTGACGCCGAGTTCGCGTGGGTGCGGGCCCATCCCCTGCACGGGGCGGCGCCGCGGGCGCAGAACGTGATCATGCTCGCTTCCGAGCAAAGCGGACGCCTGGAGGGACTCCTCGCCGGAACGCCGATGGCCCAGGGCTTCGACCTTCCGGGCTTGCCGTGCCGGGCGCGGCGGCTGCTCACCGACGATTACGCTCCCGTCGAGGTGCTCGCCTCGCGGTACTTGAGAAATTGACCCCCAGGACGCTCGGGATTATCGGCCTTGCCCTCCGTCCAAGGCCGAGGCTCCGGGCGCCGCCGCGAGGAAGGAGACGGTGAACAGCAGATACGTATGAAGGAAGCGCCGAACCGCGGCGGCCTCGACGCGCGCCGACCATGTTCGTGGCATTTGAGCGCGGCGGTCCTCCCGCGCATCAGTTTATAACAGGAGGCCAAAAATCTGTCAGGCCCAGTACCTCCCAGTTCCCGGGGTTTTGAACGGATGGAACTGTACGCGCGTACAGTTGCGACTGCGTTGCGGGGGTCATGGATTGGACCCGACGGCACGGGGACTTGGAAAGTCCATGGCGATGAGCTGGAAGAACCGGCTGAGGAGGCAAGGATCAGCGTGGCGACTCCCGCCAGGGCCGCGGCCGCGGCGTAGGCGGCCCCTGTGGGATCGAGCGTGATCCCCTCCTACGCGTCGAGACGGTAGCCGAAGCCGCGGATGGCCACGATCATGGCGGCGGCGGCGCCGAGTTTGTCGCGCAGATGGGAGATGGTGACGTCGACCACCTTGGTGGTGAGGTTGAGGCCCTCCGCGTAGCCCCATACGTGCTGGAGCAGGAAATCGCGCGTCAGGACCCGGTTGCGGCGCTGGAGCATGAACCAAAGGAGGTCGAACTCCTTGGCCGAGAGGGAAATTTCCTTGTTCTTGAGGAAGACCTTCCGGGATTCGATTTCTAGGCGCAGGTCGCCGGCGCTCTGGACGGGCGGCGGCGGGCCCTTGCCGGTCCGGCGCAGCAGGGCCTCCACCCGCGCGACCAGCTCCTCGGTGTTGAAGGGTTTGGTGAGGTAGTCGTCGGCTCCCCCCTTCAGGCCGAGGACCCTGTCTTCGACCGCCTTCTTGGCGGTCAAGACGAGGACCGGCAGGGCTTGGAGGCTGGGCTTTTGGCGCAGTTCGGCAAGCAGATCCAGGCCGTCGCAGTCGGGCAGCCCGCGGTCGAGGATGATGAGCTCGGGCTGGGCACGCTGCACGCTTTCCCGGGCCTTGGAGCCGGAATTGACGGGCTGCACCTCGTAACCCTCGGCGCGGAGAACCTCGCAGATGAGGTCCGAGGTCGCGGACTGATCCTCGACAACGAGAATTTGGGCCTTCATGCCGGCCTAGTATAGAATAAAACCCGCTATAGCGGAAGATTGCCGCGGTTCTCGTGCTGGCCCGGCCGCCGCTTGTCGCGCAGGAAGCGGAGCGCGCGCACGATCTTGGATCGCATTTGGGCGGGTTCGACGACCTCATCGATGGAGCCGGTCGAAGCGGTCTGGTAGGGGGAGGCGAACTTGCGGGCGTATTCCGCGCCGAGAGAGGCGGCCAGCGCCGCGCGTTCCTCCGGGGTCTTCGCCGCGGCCAGCTCGCGAGAATAGAGGATTTCCACCGCCCCGGCCGGCCCCATGACCGCGATCTCAGCCGAGGGCAGGGAGAAGTTGAAGTCGGATCCGAGGTGCTTGGAGCTCATCGCGATATAGGCGCCTCCGTAGGCTTTGCGGAGGATGAGGGCTATCTTGGCGACCGTGGCCTCGGCGTAGGCGTGGAGGATCTTGGCCCCATGACGGATGATTCCGCCGTGCTCCTGCTGGACCCCGGGCCAGTAGCCCGGAACGTCCACCAGAGTCAGGATGGGGATGTTGAAGGCGTTCAGCAGCCTGATGAATCGGGCGGCCTTGTCGGAGGCGTCGATGTCGAGAGCCCCGGCCAGGTGGGCCGGATTATTGGCGACGACGCCGACGACGTCTCCCCCCATGCGGATAAAGCCCGTCACCAGATTGCGGGCGAATGCCTCGTGAACCTCGTAGAACTTGTGCTCGTCGGCGATCTGCCAGATGATATGGTGCACGCGGTAGGGTTTGCGGGGGTCGACCTCGCAAATCTTCTCGAGCAGGGGGGTGGCGCGGCGGACCGGGTCGGGATTGGCTGAGCGCGGGGGCCGTTCCCAGCGGCTCTGCGGCAGGTAGCTGAGGAGTTCGCGTACCTGCCGGAAGCAGTCGGGTTCGGACTGGGCCACGAAGTGGCAGGTCCCGGACTTGGCCGCGTGGACCCGGCTG
>CAYJXJ010000106.1:722-15953 GCA_964374095.1 uncultured Elusimicrobia bacterium | reverse complement strand
AGGTAGGCTCTGACGAGGTTGACGGCGCAGAGTTCCTTGCCGACGGGCCTGTTGGCGACCAGGAGCGGGGAATGGCGGCCAAAGCCCCGCGCGACAATGAGCCGGGTCCTCCTACGGTGACTTTCCCCGGCGAAGGGAGAGCTTACCAAAGGCGGGCCAGGCTTTCATTTGACCGCCCACGCCAAGAGTCTTCGGAATTTACTCCCAGCGCTGGGAGTAAATTCCGCTTGCCGTTTATCCCGCCACGAAGATTGGCGCCCGGTGTGGAGGCCCGGCATACCGGGCGGCAACGGACTTCCATAATGCCGCCCAGTACGGCGCGCTCCGCGCGCGGTACGCATACAGCCGGGCCGGAACCCGGGCCGACCCTCTAAGGTCGGCGTCCCCGACGGACACCCGCTCCCGACGCCTACCCCGAAAACTCACTCAGAAAAACTGGGTGAAGTCGCGGGCGAAATCGGCCGCCGCTAATGCCTTGAGGAACGATTCAATGGAATGCTAGCCTAGCCCGGTTGCCATGAAAATCGAATCCGCCGAGCTCGAGCGGCTCCTGGATATTTCGGCCCTGCTGACCGCGAACATGGAGCTCGGCGACGTCCTCACCCAAGTCATCAAGAACGCGCAGGACCTGATGCGGGCGGAGGCTTCCAACGTCATGCTGCTCGACGGCGGAGGGCGCGAGCTCCTCTACGAAGTCGCCCTCGGCGAAGCGGGCGGGGCCATCAAGGCCCAGCGTCGCCTGAAGGTCGGGGTGGGCATCGCGGGCTGGGTCGCGGAAAACCGCCAAGCCCTCCTTATTAAGGACGCCTATAAGGACCCCCGGTTCTATCCGGAGTTCGACAAGAAGACGGGCTTTCGCACCAAGAGCATTCTGTGCCTGCCGCTCTTGGCGCGCGGCAAGCTCATCGGAGTGGCGCAAATCATCAATAAGGCGGGAGGGACCGGCTTCACCCCGGAGGACCAGCGGCTCTTCACCCGGTTCTGCAATATCGCGGCGGTCGCCATCGATAACGCCCTGCTCCACCGCAAGAAGCTGGAGCAGGATCGCCTGCAGCGCGACATGCAGCTCGCGGAGGAGATCCAGAGAACCTCCTGGCCCTCGGTCGTGCCGTCTTTTCAAAACCTGCGCGTCGAGTACCGCTGCCTCCCCTGCCGCCATGTGGGGGGCGACGTACTGGCGCTCAACCGCTTCTCCGACGGCAGATTGGCGGTTCTGGTGGCCGACGTGTCCGGCAAGGGCGTTCCCGCCGCCCTCTTCGCCGCGAAATTCACCAGCGATTTCGAATACCAGGGCGGAGAAGCCGTCGACGGCGGAGCCCTGTTCACGCGCCTCAACCGCCTCGTCGCCGCGCGCTCGACCCGGGGCATGTTCATCTCGGCCGTCTACGCCGTGTTCGATCCTTCCAGCGGCGCCGTCGAGCTTGTCAACGCCGGGCATCTCGAGCCGGTCATCGTCGGTCCTGAAAACGGCCGGGCGCGCCTGGCGCGCGCCCCCGGCGGGCCCCCCCTGGGCATCCTCGACGATTCGGTTTATGAGGCGGCCCGCATCAGGCTCGCCCCCGGAGCGACGATGGTATTCCTGACCGACGGCGTCACGGACGCCAAGGCCCCGGAGGGGGGGCGCCTGGGCGCCGAGGCTGTGGAAAAGACCCTCGCGGAGCGTCCGACGCTGGCGGTGGCGCGGCTGATGCGGAAAATCCGGGATTTCACCTCCGGCCAGCCGCCGGCCGACGACATCACCGTCGTCGGCGTGGGCTACGGAGACTACGAGGAAATCACCCTGGCCGCCGAAACCGCCTCCCTGGCCGCTCTCCGGCGGTTCATCGAGACCCGGCTCGCGGGCCGCGGGCTCGGCAAAAAAGAGGCCGGCCGCGTTCTTCTCGCCGTCACCGAGGCGGCGGCCAACGTCATCGCGCACACCTACGGCTCGGAGGCTTCGGGGAAAATCCGCGTCGGCGCCGGCTGGCGGGGCCCGGAGTTGTCGATTCATATCCGCGACTGGGGCCCGAAGCAGGACCCAAGCCGGTTTTCCCCGCGGGACCTCGACGACGTGCGCCCGGGAGGCCTCGGCCTCCACTTCATCCAGGGGGCGGCCGATGCGGTGGAATTCGACGATTCCCTGTTCGAAGGCAACGAACTTCATTTCCTATTCAGCGGATCGGAGGCGCCCGCTCAATGAACCTAAGTCAAGAAATCGTGGAACGCCAGGCCCAGGGCCGGGCGATCGTCCTCTGTCCCGAGGGCGAGATCGACATGCATGAATCTCCCAAGCTCCGCGCGGCGCTGTCCGCGGAGATGGCCAAGAAGCCCGCCCTGGTCGTCGTGGATCTGGCCCGGGTCACATTCATCGACAGCTCCGGAGTCGCGACTTTGGTCGAAGCCTTCAAGCGCGCCAAGGCCGCGGGCATTTCCCTGGCGCTGTGCGGCATGAACGCCAACGTCAAGGACGTATTCGAGCTGGCCCGCCTCGACAAGGTTTTCTCCATCTCGCCGAGCCGCGCGGAGGCCCTTGCGGGCTAGCGCGGAGGGAGCGACGAGGCCCCTGGAGAACGGGCTTCGTTATGTGGGCGGCATCGGCTGGCTGCTGGCCGATTCGCTGTACTACATGGTTCTAGCTCCGTTCGGGGACCGGAAAATAAAGATGAGGCCCCAGCCCGTCTTCGAGCAAATGGCGCGCGTGGGCTTCTCGAGCTTGCCCGTGGTCTGCCTGGTGCTGTTCTTCGTCGGGATCGTGCTCGCCCTGCAGATGGCCTACATCCTCCGCAAGTTCGGCGTTTCGCAGTACGTGGGCAGCGTCGTGGGGGTGAGCATGTTCCGCGAGCTCGGGCCGCTTTTGACCGCGGTGGTGATGTCGGGCTACGCCGGGGCCGCCATCGCCGCCGAGCTCGGGACGATGGCCGTCAGCGAGGAGATCGCGGCGCTCCGCGCCTCGGCGATCGATCCCGTGCGATTCCTCGTGGTGCCCCGCCTGCTCGCCACCGTCCTCATGGTCCCCTGCGTCACCATGATCGGCGACTTCGTGGGGCTCTTGGGCGGAATGGGCATCGCCTACGGGGTCATGAACATAGCGCCCGACCTATTCATCCAGAAAATGCTCGAGTTGATGGTCGTCAAGGACGTTCTCACGGGGATGTTCAAGAGCGTGGTCTTTGCCGCGCTCATCGCGCTGATCGCCTGCCACGAGGGGCTCTCCGTGGACTCCGGGGCCGAAGGCGTCGGCAAGGCGACCACGCGGTCGGTGGTGCTCGCCATCGTGATGATCATCGCGGCGGACTGCGCCTTCACCGCGCTCTTCTACACGCTCTGGGAGGGCTCGTGACGGCCTGCGCCCCCGGTAAACTGGAAGCGCAGGCCGAAGCCCCCGGCCCTCTCATATAATGGAAGGCCCGGTGATCGTCGTCAAGGACCTCGTCAAGCGCTTCGAGGACCACGTGGTCCTCGACCAGCTCAACTTCGCCGTCACCAAGGGTGAGGTCCTCGTCATCATGGGCGGCAGCGGCTGCGGCAAGTCGACTCTGCTCAAGCATTTGATCGGCGCGGCGCGGCCCACGTCGGGGTCGATCTCCATCCTTGGGGAGGACTTGGCCGACCTCGACACGGAGGGCTTGGACCGCCTTAGACAGAAGATCGGGGTTCTTTTCCAGTCGGGCGCTCTTTTCAACTCGCTCACCATCGGGGAAAACATCGCCCTGCCCCTGGAGGAGCACACGGAATTGGACCCCGACGTGATCGAGATCATGGTCAAGATGAAGCTCGAGATGGTGGGCCTGCGCGACTTCGAGCACTTGAAGCCCGCGCAGATCAGCGGCGGGATGAAAAAGCGCGTGGGCCTGGCGCGCGCGATGGCCTTGGACCCGCAGATCATGTTTTATGACGAACCCTCCGCCGGCCTCGACCCGGTGGCGAGCGCCATGATCGACGAGCTCATGATGGATTTGAACAAGAAGACCGGGGTCACCTCGATCGTCGTCACGCACGAGATGGAAAGCGCCTTCAAGATCGCGGATCGCCTAATTCTGCTGTACCGGGGCCGGGTCGTCGCGGAAGGCTCGCCCCAATCGATGCGCGCCCACAAGGACCCGTTGGTCCAGCAGTTCATCAACGGCCGGCCCGACGGCCCCATCCCGATGCGGGTTTCCAAGAAGGATTACGTCGAGGATTTGATCGGGCTCGACCATCCCTAGGAGACTGGCAATGCAGATAAGATCCGAAGTCAAAGCCGGCGCGGTGATCCTCGTGGCGGGCCTCTTGAGCGTCGTCATCCTCGCCGCGGCGGGCCGGTGGAGATCGTTGCTGACCAAAAAGCAGACCATCCGCGTGTTCTTCACGGACGTCCAGGGGGTCAAGGTTTCCGATCCGGTCCTGGTCATGGGCCTGGAGCTCGGCAAGGTCGAGAAAATGCGGGTCATCCGCGCCAAAGACGAGGCCGGGCAATCCATGCCGGCCGTCGAAGTGACCGCCGTAATCGCCTACCCGGAGGCCTTGGCCACGGACACCAAAATTCTCGCCAGCCGGTCCCTGACGGGCAGCTCTCAGTTATCGATCGAGCCCGGCCGCGCGTCGCGGACGTTCGCCGCGGGCGACACGATCCGCGGCACCGCGCCCCTATCGGTGACCGACCTCGCCAATCAGGCCGGCGTCATGGCCAGACGCCTGGACGACTTCATCACCGATCTTACCGACCGCGAGACCTTGGCCGCCTTGCGCGGCTCCTTGATGAATCTAAAGAAAATGACCGAGCAGGCCAATTCCGTCATGGCCTCCTTGAATCGCACCATCCCCGGGACGGAGAAGGGTCTTGTCTCCAGCGTCAAGAATCTCGAAGAGCTGACATCCGAAATCAACCGGGGAGTGGCCGGCCACAAGGAACGGATCGCCGAAACGATTAAGAACATCCAGGCCGCCTCGCAGTCCATGGCCAGGCTCAGCGACAACATCGACAAGCTGGTCGCCCGGGACAAGGAGCCGCTCCACCGGGCCATCGCCAACGCGGAGAAGGCCACGTCGAACATCAAGGCGCTGACTCGGGAGGTGCGCTGGCGTCCCTGGGTCCTGCTCCACAAGCCCGGCGGCAAGGACCTCGCCGAGCGCGCCGCCTACAACGCCGCGGTCGACTTCAGCGAGGGGGCCGAGTCCTTGAACGGCACCGTCAAGGACCTGGTGGCCGCCCTGGCCGCCGCCGGGACGAAGGGCGGCCCCGCGGTCGGCGATCAGGAAAAGCTCAAGCTGCTCGCGGCCCAAGTCCACGTGAATCTTGAGAAGTCGGTGGAGCTGGAGCGGAAGCTCTGGGAGAGCCTCACGGAGAAGTCGAAGGGAAAATTTCCGTGAGGCGGCGGCATTTCACCGGCGCTCACCTCCACCGGTGGAGGTGGTTTGCGAGAACCGCGGGCGATGGCCGCCAGGGGCAACCCGACTCAACAACGCGGGCGACTCACCCCCCCGTGTAGCACCCCGTTACCATTCCCACCGGGGGCTTCCTTAACTACCTTCAGGGATGGCGGGACCATGGTTTTTTTGTATCATTTCGATCATGGGCGGCCACTCGCACTGGGCGGGCATCAAGCACAAGAAGGGCCTGCTCGACGCCAAGCGCGGCAAGATTTGGACGCGGATCGTGCGCGAGATCGGCATCGCCGCGCGCCTGGGCGGGGGCAGCCCCGATTCCAACCCCCGCCTGCGCAAGGCCATCGAGGACGCGAAGGGCGCGAACATGCCTGCCGACAACATCAAGCGCGCCATTCAGCGCGGCACGGGCGAGCTTCCGGGCGCTGTTTACGAGGAGCTGACCTACGAGGGCTACGGCCCGGGCGGGGTGGCGGTCTACTGCGAGGGAACGACCGACAACAAGAATCGGACCAATTCCGAGGTGCGCTTCATGTTCCAGGAGCACGGCGGCAACCTCGGCGTGCCCGGCTGTGTCGCCTGGATGTTCAAGCCCAAAGGGATCATCCGGGTCGCGAAGTCCTCCGGGGCCACCGAGGATCGGCTGTTGGCCGTGACCCTCGACTTGGGCGCCCAGGATATCGACGCCGCGGGGGAGAGCTTCGAGATCCTCACCGAGCCCAAGGATTACGACGCCGTCCTTCAGGGACTCGCCGGGGAGAAAATCCCGGTGGAGTCCAGCGAGCTTTCGAGGATTCCGGATTCCATGGTCCCCGTCTCCGAGGACCTGGCGCCCAAGGTTCTGCGGTTCATCGAAGCCCTGGAGGGGCACGACGACATCAAGAATGTCTACGCCAACTTCGATATTCCGGAGCAGGTCCTGGCCAAGCTCGGCGCCTGACCGGCGGGAATGACCGTCCTCGGGATCGACCCCGGCTTGGCCAGGACGGGCTGGGCATTCCTGGGGCGCGGCCCCGGCGGCGACCCGCGCCTGGTCGACTCGGGCCTCATCGAGACATCGCCGTCGTCCCCGCTGCCCCGCCGCCTCAAGGAAATCCACGCCGCGCTGGGCGCGGTGCTGGCCGCCCGGCGGCCGGCGGCCGCGGCGGTCGAGGAGCTATTCTTCCTCAAGGCGGCCGCCAGCGTCCGGGCGACTTTGCAGGCCCGCGGCGTGATCCTGTTGGCCCTGGCGCAGGCGGGACTGGAGGCGGCGTGCTACGACCCGCGCTCGATCAAGGCTGCGTTGACGGGAAGCGGACGCGCCGATAAGAGACAGATGCAGCGCGTCATCCAGCGGGTATTGGGTCTTGAGCGGGTGCTCTCGCCCGACGATGTCGCCGACGCCGCGGCGGCGGGACTCTGCCACCTGCGGCTCGCGCGTCTCACCGGTCTGCAGGTCCTCGATGCGATCGGGGGCGGGAAGTGATCGCCTTCCTTCGCGGCGTCGTCCTCGCCAAATCCGAGGGCCGCGTCGTGCTGGACGTGAGCGGGGTCGGCTACGAGGTTTTGGTGACCGGCCACGCCGCCGCCCGCCTGCCCGAGGCGGGAGGCGAGGCCAGGCTTTGGGTGGAGGAGTCCTTCGGCATGTACGGCGGGGGAGTCACCCTTTACGGCTTCCTGACCGAGCACGAGCGCCGGCTCTTCCGGGCCCTGCGCGACCATGTCCCCTCCACCGGGGCGCGAAAGGCCCTCGAGGCCTTGGACAAGGCCTCCAAGTCCCTGCCCGATTTCCGGAGGGCGGTGCTGGACCGGGACGCGCGCCTGCTGTCGGCGGCTTTCGGGTTCACGCGCAAATCGGCCGAGCGCCTCATCGAGGGCCTGCGCGACCATATCGGCGGTCTCGCGATGCCGGGGGCCGAGCGCCTGCGTCCGGCCGATGGGATCGAGGAAGGTCCCGTGCTGTCCCAGGCGCTCGGGGCGCTCACCGCCCTGGGCTACCGGGCCTCCGAGGCTAGAGAGGCCCTGCAGGCGGCTTCCCCGGGAGCCGAGGCGCAGCCGCCCAGCGCCGAACTGCTGGTGCGCCGCGCCCTCAAGCGGCTCGGGGGAGCCCCGGCATGAGCCCGCGCCAGGACATCCGCCCGGAATCTCCGGTCTCCCCGGCGGCGCGGCCCGACGACGAGCCTCACGATCTCGCCCTGCGGCCGAGATCGTTGTCGGAGTTCGTCGGACAGGAAGCCCTCAAAGCCAATCTCAGGGTCTTCATCGAAGCCGCCCGCCGCCGCAAGGAGCCCCTCGACCACTGCCTCTTCTACTCCCCGCCCGGGCTGGGAAAGACCACCTTGGCCAACATCATCGCCCGCGAATTGGGCGTCAACCTGCGCGTCTCATCGGGCCCGACCATTTCCCGGCCCGGCGACCTGGCCGCCATCCTGACCGACCTGCAAGCGGGGGATGTCTTCTTCATCGATGAGATCCATCGCCTCAACCCCCTGGTCGAGGAGTCGCTCTACCCGGTCATGGAGGACTCGCACCTCTACATCGCCACGGGCAAGGGCCCCTCGGCCTCGGCCATGAAACTCAAGATCGAGCGCTTCACCATGATCGGCGCGACCACCCGCGCGGGGCTGTTGGCGGGCCCCTTGCGCGACCGCTTCGGCATCGTCGCCAACCTTAGTTTCTACGAGACCGCGGAGCTCGACGCCATCGTGCGCCGCTCCGCGGCCCTCATGAGGGTTCCCGCGGAGCCCGAAGGGACGATGGAGATCGCCCGGCGCTGCCGCGCGACGCCGCGCATCGCCAACCGGCTCCTGCGCCGCGTGCGGGACTTCGCCCAAGTCGACGGCCGCGGGACGGTCACCGGCGAGGTGGCGCGAGGCGCTTTGGACAGGCTCGAGGTGGACCGCGCGGGGCTCGACGCCATGGACCGGCGCCTGCTCTCGGCCTTGACCGGGAAGTTCGGTGGCGGCCCGGTGGGCGCCGACAACCTGGCCATCGCCATCTCCGAGGAGGGCGACACGCTCACCGACGTGATCGAGCCCTTCCTGATCCAGTCCGGCTTCATCGCCCGCACCCCGCGCGGCCGCGTGGCCACGCCCCGAGCCTACGAACACCTGGGCCTCAAGCCCCCCTCGGCCCCCCTCGAGCTGATTTGATGGCGGCCGCCGCGCTCGTCATCGCGGCGCTCGTCTTGTCTTCCGCGGGCGGGGCCGCTCCCCGCGCGATCCAGATCGGCATCGCGCACCGCGTCGCCGAGGTCGAGATCGAGCCCCTCGGCGACTTCACCCTCGTGCCGCCGCGCCCGGCGCCCCCACATAGTGGAAGCGCGGGACCCCGGGAGGTCCGTCCCGGCGTTTCCTACGCCCTGGCGGCCGTTGCCTCGGGCGGCCTGCGGCTGGGCGAGTGGGGCCTGGCTGACGGCGCCGCCCTGGAGCCCGCCGTCGAAGGCGCGACGGTCCGGGTCGGCGCCTCGCGCTACGCCGGGCGCCTGATATTGAGACGCAACGACGACGCCACCGTCTCGGTGGTGAATGAACTCAGCGTCGAAGACTATCTTCTTGGGGTCATACCCCATGAGATGGAGCCGGACTGGCCTTTGGAGGCCCTCAAGGCCCAGGTCGTCGTCGCCCGCAGCTTCGCCTACGGCAACCTCGGAAAATACCGGGGCTCCGGGTTCGACCTTTCCCCCGACACGCGCTCGCAGGTCTACCGGGGGTTCGGCTCGGCCAACTCAGCGGTCCGGGAAGCGGTGGACTCGACCCGGGGGGAAGTCCTCGGCTGGTCGGGCAAGCTCCTGCCGGTCTACTATCACTCCACCTGCGGGGGGCGCACGACCAGCCCCCACGCGGTGTGGGGCGCCGCGGGCCGTCCGCCGCCGCCCCTCGCCGGGGTGCGCGACGGCTATTGCAAGGACTCCCCCCATTGGCGCTGGACGACCTATGTCCTGGCGGCGGATCTGGCGGCCGCAGCCCTTCCCGAGGGCGTGTCGGGGTTCTCGGTCTCCGAGGTCGACGCGGTCCGGCAGGACCGCGCCGGGTTCGCCAAGGAATTCATCCTCACCGGGGACGGAAAGCCGCTGCGAGTTCTAGCCCGCGACCTGCGCCGCCGGTTGGCGGCGGGCCTGCTGCCCAGCCTCAGGATCCGCCGCATCCGCGCCCGCCGCAAGGGCTTCGAGATCGAAGGCTCCGGGGCGGGCCACGGCGTCGGACTCTGCCAGTGGGGGGCGCGCGGCCAGGCCGGGCGCGGGCGCGGCTACGAGAATATCCTCCGGCACTATTTCCCGGGGGCGGTGCTTTCGGTGGTCGATGAGTGACCTCCGATTGTCGGATTTCGACTACGCCCACCCGCCTGGGTTGACGGCCGATTCCCCCGCCTCGCCGCGCGATTCCTCCCGCCTCATGGTCCTGCGCGGCCGGGACGGCCCGACCCACCAAACGTTCCGGGATCTGCCGCTCGTACTGGAGCCCGGCGACTGCCTGGTTCTCAACCGCAGCCGAGTTCTGCCCTTCCGTCTCCTGGGACACAAGGCGACGGGAGGACGGGCGGACCTCCTCCTTGTGCGCAGCCTTGGCCCCGGCCTTTGGCGGGTGTTGGGCCGCGGACTCAAGCCCGGACACAAAATCCGTCTCGACGGGGACGCTTCGGCCCGGGTCGTGGAACGCGACGCGGAGGGGCTGGTCTGCCGCTTCGAGCCCGAGGACGTCCTGGGATTTGCGCTGCGCCACGGGTTGGCGCCGCTGCCCCCTTATATCCTGCGGCGACGCGGCAACGGTCATTCTCCCGTGCCCCGCGAAACGGAGCTGGCCCGCTACCAGACGGTCTACGCTTCCGAGGACGGGTCGATCGCGGCCCCGACCGCGGGACTGCATTTCACGCCGACTCTTATCGACGCGCTCTCCCGGCGCGGGGTCGTCCTTTCCTGGCTCGTCCTGCATGTGGGTCCGGGGACCTTCCGGCCCATCGTCCACGATGACCCCCGTGAGCACCGGATGCTCCCCGAATGGTACCGCCTGGAGGCTCCGGACGCCGACACCATACTCGAGGCCCGCTCCCGCGGGCGGCGGGTGATCGCGGTGGGCACGACCGCCACGCGGGCCCTGGAGAGCCTCGCGGCGCGGCCGCAAGGCCTGGGCCCGGGGGAGGGGGAGACCGATCTCTTCATATGGCCCGGCCATCGATTCGCGGCCGTGACCGGCCTGCTCACTAATTTCCATTTGCCGCGTTCGACGCCGCTGATGCTGGCCGCGGCGTTCGCCGGCCGGCCCCGCCTGCTCGCGGCCTATCGGGAAGCCGTCGCCAGGCGCTACCGGTTATTCTCCTACGGCGACTCCATGCTGATCCTGCCATGACGATCGGCCGGAGGGCTTGGCTCACGGCGGCGGTGCTTCTGGCCGCGGCCGCGGCGGCGGGCGCCGGAGAGTTCTACCGCCTCTATCACGGCGCGCTCGCGGTGGCGGATCCGCGGGCCCAGAGCCATGCCCTCGGCATGGCGATCGCGGTCTGGGAGGAGAGCGACGGCCGGGACTGGCTGGCCAACGCCTACTGCCATCGGGGCTTGGCGCGGTTTCGCCTCGGGGATACCAAGAAGGCGCTCGAGGATCTGCACCGCGCCGCGCGCATGGGCACGCGCTCCTCGTGCGACGCCCTCTCCCTCTCCAGCTACATCGCGCTGCAGATGCGGCGCCCCGAACCGAGCCCCATGGACCGGGCGGTGGAGGGTTATGCCTTGATGCGGCGTGGATGGAGGCGTTTCAAGGGCGAAGCCATGACCCCATTGGGACGTCCCGGCCCCAAGTCTCCGCTTCAGACCGCGGCGGAGGGCGGCGACCCGGCGGCCCAGTTTCAGCTCGGCCTCGAGGACCATGAGGCCGGGCGGCTGGAAGCGGCGGAATTCTGGCTCAACCAGGCCGCCATCCGCGGCTACCCGCAGGCCCAACTGCACCTGGCATTCCTCTATGTCGTGCCTTCGGGACTGGTCACCGATCCTCCTAAGGCGGAAGCGTTTCTGACGCAATGTTCCGAAGGATCGGCGCCGGGCTATTTGAGGGCGCAATGCCTCATGCTGAGAGCCGCGATGGCCGAAAAGGGCGTCGGCGGGCCGCCCGAGCGGGGGCGGGCCGCCGGCCATTACTTCCGCGCCCTGGAGGTGGGGGAGGCGTACCAACGTTTCGAGGCGATGATCCGGCTCGGGGCTTTGTATGAAACGGGTCCCGCGGGCCTCCGGGATCCCGCGGAGGCTTACAAGTGGTATCTCTTGGCGGCCGCGATGCAGGCGCCGCCGGGATCCGAAACCCGCGCCGGAGAGGCCCTGCGGCGCATGGGGGCGGTCTTGAGCCGGGCCGAGGCCGCCGAGGGACGCCGCCGCTCCCAGGTCGGTCCGGTGGAAACCTCCGAGGTCCTGCGGGGCGCGGCCGATCTCGCCCCGGCCGTGGAGGGCGGCGAGCGCATCAATCTCGCGTTCCATAAAGTGGCCGAGGCGATGGTCCGGGCGGCCCAGTTGGCCGCGGTCGCCGGGTTGGGGGTCATGCTGTGGGGGATTTGGCGTTGGGTCCAGTCCCGCCCATCCCGTCCGAAAGCCAAACGCTCTTCCCGGATGCTGACTCCGGCCCATTGCATGGAGCGGCTGGCCAACGCTCAGGGACTGCTCCAGATGGGCCTGGTTGAGGAGGCCGGCAACGCCATCGGCGAGGAGGTCATCGATTCCGCGGCTTCGGATCTTGCCAGCGTTCGCCTGGCGGTTAGGATTCTGCGCGACACCGGCAAGGTCGGGGATTTTGCCCGGGAATACGCCGGGCGCTCATCGGAATTCTATACGGCCTACGCGGAGGCTTTTTTCGAGGCCGGCGACCCCGCCCTGGCCCTGGCCCTCCTGCGCCAAAAAAAGCGCCTCGAACCGCGGGACTTCGCGACCTTCGTCGCCTGCCACAAGGCCCTGGCACGGCTCGAAGAGCTCAAGGCCCCGGCCATGGAGCCCCGGGAAAGGCTGGGCTACGCCCAGGCCCTTATCGCCGCGGGGGAAGAGGACCGCGCCCTCGGGTTTCTGGTCTCCGATCAGGCGAGTCTGGGCGGGGCCGAGTACAGCCTGGCGGTTCGGCTGGCCTCACGCAAGGGGGACTTCGCCATGGCCGAGGTCCTCTTCGGCAAGGCCCGAGAGACATTGACGGCCAAACAGGCTCCCTCCCTCTATTCCTGCTATGCCACGGCCTGCGTGAAGGCGGGTCGTCCCGACCCGGCCCGCGAGGCCCTCCAGCATCTGGCCCACGCTCGCCCCGACGACCGGCGCTGCCGGGCGAGGCTGCGCTTCCTGGAAGGATTGTCGAAAGAGGAGGCCGGCCTCCTGCGTCTGGGGTCGGCGCCCGCGGCGCCCGCCATGGCCGGCAATTACCGCCTGCTTTCCCCCCTGGGTTCGGGCCCAACCGGGGTGCTCATCAAGGCCGCCGATCCAGGCTTGCGGGCCCCGGTGGCGATGCGGCGGCTGGGGGGCGCCTTGTCCCTCGATCCGCAAGCCGTAAAGCTCGCGGCCGAGGAGGCGCGCCGGTTTTCCGGCCTCCACCACCCGGCGCTGGTCTCCCTGCGGGACGTCGTCGCCCACGACGGAGCGGCCTGGATCGTCCTGGATTACATCGACGGGGACTCCCTCGCCGAGATCGTCGCCGCCGAAGGACCCCTCGAGGCCGAGTCCTGCCTGGCCGCCCTCCGCGTCGCCTGCGGGGGCTTGGCGCTGATGCACGAGCAGGGCTTCCTCCACCGGGACTTGAGGGTGAGTAATTTCCTCAGGACCCGCGCCGGGGAAATCAAACTCACCGATTTCGGGATCGCCTCGCGGGTCGCGGAGGCCTTGGGTTGGCCGCTCGAAAGTTTGGGGATCGCCGTCGAATCGCTGGCGCCCGAGGTGCGCGGCGGCCGCGCGACGCCCCAGTCCGATGTCTACGCCCTGGGAGCCGCCGCGGTCGAGATGGTGACCGGCCTGCCCCTCAGCGGCCGGTCCGGGCCTCCCCAAGGCCTTTCCGAGCCCCTCCGGGGCGTGCTGGCGGCCTGCTTGGCCCTCGAGCCCGGACGCCGGCCCATGGATGCGCGCGAGGTTTTGCGCATGCTGTCGGCAAAGTGACCAACGCGAGCTTCGAGATTGCGGCGCGGGCCAAGGAATCGCCGGCGCGGACGGGGCTTCTGCGCACCCCGCACGGCGATATCGAGACTCCGGTCTTCATGCCGGTCGCCACCCAGGCCGCGGTCAAGGCCGTCACCCAGGAGGACCTGGAGAGGCTCGGCGTGCGCGCCATCCTCGCCAACAGCTACCACCTGGCCCTGCGGCCCGGGTGCGCCGAGATCGAGACGGCGGGAGGGCTCCACGCCTACATGCGCTTTGACGGCATGATCCTCACCGACTCCGGCGGCTTCCAGGTCTGGAGCCAGTCCGGCCTGCGCCAGATTGCGGAGGACGGCGTGGAGTTCCGTTCGCATATCGACGGCCGGACCCTGCGCCTGACCCCCGAGGGGGTGATCGAGAACCAAGCCCGTCTGGGTTCGGATTGCTGGACGGTGCTGGACGTCTGCCCGGCCTTTCCGTGCCCGGTGGCCGAGCTCCAGGAGGCTCTCCGTCGGACTTGGGCATGGGCCGAGGCCTCGGCTCCGGCTTTGGCGCGGTGGCGGGAACAGGGAAAAAAGTGCCTTTACTTCCCGATCCTGCAAGGCTGCCTGTACCCGCAATGGCGGGAGCGCTCCGTTGAACATTTGCTGGCGCTCCCGCATGATGGCGTCGCGTTGGGGGGCCTCTCGGTGGGCGAACCCAAGGAAAGGACCTGGGAAGCCGTGGAGGCGGTCTCGCGCCTCCTGCCCGAGAGCGTCCCCCGCTATCTCATGGGCGTGGGAACTCCCGACGACGCGTGGGAGGCGGTCGCGCGCGGGGCCGACATGATGGACTGCGTCTACCCCACCCGCGTGGCGCGCAACGGGATGGTCCTGACCCGGCGCGGCCGCTACAACGTGACGGTCTCCGCCTCCCGGGGCAACTCCGAGCCGCTGGAGCCGGGCTGCGCCTGCTGGGTCTGCTCCCGCTACAGCCGCGCCTATCTCCGCCACCTCTTCGCGGCGCGGGAGCTCTCGGTCTACCGGATGCTCACCTACCACAACCTGCACCTCATGGAGGCGGTGATGCGCGAGATACGCGCTTCCATCCGGGACGGCGGTTTTTCTTCCCGCCGCCGCGAGGCCCTTTCCGAGTTGGCCGCCAGGGGCGGCTAGCGCTGTTTCAGTGGGTTACGGGAATCTCGCAGTTGACCCTCCCCGCGTCCAAATGGCATAATAGGCGATATTCCTTAACAAATAACAACACTCGGAGCCTCTCATGAAACCCGTCCTCCTGCTCGTGTTCGCGATCTCCGCGGCCGCCATCGGCGTTGCCGTCTGGCTCATCCAGTGGGTCCTCGAGAAGGATTGCGGCACCCCGGATATGCAGAAGATTTCCAATGCCATCAAAGCCGGCGCCGAAGCCTTCCTTCGGCGCCAGAATCGGACGATCGTGATGTTTGCCGCGGTTCTGGCCGCCGTGATTTTCTTCCTGTATGCCTTTGTTCGTTCCCCTAACGCGCACGACCCCGCCGGGCCCATGCCGCTGGCCCTGTGGACCACGCTCTCCTTCGTCATGGGCGCGGCCTGCTCGGTCATCGCGGGCTACATCGGGATGTGGATCTCGATCCGCACCAACATCCGCACGGCCTCGGCGGCGCGCGCGTCGCTCAACGACGCCCTGCGGATCGCGCTGCTCACGATCGAGGACACGCTCGCTCAGAAGTAGCGGCTGAGAGCCGCGGACACCTCGTTGACCGGCGCCCTTCTCTCCAGGGTGATTCGAAGGTCGAAGCCTCCCGGAATCGCCGTCGCCGAGCGCAGACGGACGAATCTCCGGGCCGGTCC
>CAYJXJ010000106.1:0-712 GCA_964374095.1 uncultured Elusimicrobia bacterium | reverse complement strand
CGCGCTTCGGGGCGGGGCGGTGTCGGGCCTCTTCGTCACGGCCATGTCGCTTTTGGGCGTGGGCGGGCTTTTCGCGGTCCTCAAGATTTGCGGCTATGACTACGCCAAGATTCCCTTCATGATCGTTGGCTACGGCTTCGGCGCCTCCTTCGTCGCCCTCTTCGCCCAACTCGGGGGCGGCATCTACACCAAGGCCGCCGACGTCGGAGCCGACCTGGTGGGCAAGGTCGAGGCCGGCATTCCCGAGGACGACCCGCGCAATCCCGCGGTGATCGCCGACCTCGTCGGCGACAACGTCGGCGACTGCGCGGGCCGCGGCGCCGACCTCTTTGAGTCCACGGCCGCCGAAAACATCGGGGCCATGATCCTGGGCGTCACTCTGATCCCGGTCTTCGGCTGGAAGGGCGTGCTCTTTCCCCTCGTCGCCCGGGCCTTCGGCATACTCGCCTCGATCTGCGGCATCTTCGTCGTACGAACCACGGAGGACGCCGACCCGATGGACGCCCTCAACCGGGGATATTATCTGACCTCGGTCCTGGCGACGGCGGGATTCGCCTTCTGCGCGTGGTGGCTGCTGGCCTCGGAGCAATACCCCAACGCCTGGATTTACTTCTCGGCCTGCGGCCTGATCGGCATACTCACCGCCCAGGCTTTCGTAGACATCACACAGTACTACACCGAGTACAACTACCGCACGCCTAAGAGCATCGCC
>CAYJXJ010000105.1:0-16095 GCA_964374095.1 uncultured Elusimicrobia bacterium | reverse complement strand
CACCGGTACCGGAAGTCCATCCGGAACGCCCGGTCCAAGTCCAGCGCCCCGCCGAGCCAATCGCCCCGTGCCCGCCTGGTGAGCGAACGCTCGTGCCAGGCGAACGGGTACTCCTCGTCGACCGCCACCGCGCGGTCCAAATCCGCGAGGGACTCCGGCAGACGCCCCAGCCGCCGCAGCAGAGATCCCCGCCACGCGTAGGCGCGGTAATAGTACGGCTGCAATTCCAAGGCTCGACCCAGATCCGCAACCGCCGCGGCGACCTCACCCGCCGCCGCGCGCGCGAGGCCGCGCCACGCGTAGGGCCAGCCGCGACCCGGGGAAAGCCGCAGCGTCTCCTCCATCATCGCCCGGCCCTCCGTCGCTGGGGCGCAACCGCGCGGGCAGCGGCACAAGGCCCGGGCCAGCAGGGCCGTCGACCACGCCCGGCCGGGACGCCGGTCCCGGAGCCGCCGCGCCAGCGCCACGGATTCCTCATGGTACGGGTTGAGCCTGATATCCTCACGGGTAAAGCGCGCGCACAAAGCGGCCGACCTCCCCTCGTCCAAGGCGAAACCCAACAGCCGCTCGAGGTGCCGGCCCCAGTCCCCCCAACCCTCGGAGCCCCCGGCTTTGGCCACGTAGTCGAAGAGCACGATATGCCCGTAGTCGGGCTCGGCGTCGAAGGCGGTGTCGCAGGCGGAGACAAGTCCCGCGCCGCGAAGGCCCTTGGCGGCCAGCACCGCGGCCGCGGCGCTGACGGGATTGCGGCGCGCGGCCGCGGCGTAGGCCTCACGGGCCGCGTCCCGCCTCCCCCTCCCCTCCATCGCCCGACCCAGCAGCATGAGCCCCAGCGCCGACTCGGGCTTGAGGTTGAGCAATCGTTCCAAATCCTTTATCGCGCCGCTCCACGAGCGGCGCAGGAGCCGCCCCGCGCCCCGGTAGAGCCACCCCCACGCCAGGTCGGCGTCGAGCTCCACCGCCCGCGTCAAAGACGCCTCGCTCTCCGGCGCCTTCAAATCCAGCTCCCCCAGCCACCCGTGCGCCCGCGCCAAGCCCGGCTCCAGGTCCAACGCGATTTTTAAGTCCGCGGCCGCTCCCGACCGGTCCCCCATCAGCCGCCTCACCCGACCCCGCCACGCCAGCCCCTCCGCTCCCGCCGCCGACGCGAGCGTCTGCGACGCGCGCCAGAGCTCCGCGTGATAGAGCTTGCGGAAATACTCCAGCTCGTATTCCGGCGCATGCGGCACCCCGAAACGCCGGCTCAGCGACTCCAGCTTCTCCCAGTGCCCCAAGGACTCCAACAGCGCCGCGGCCTGGGGCATGGACCCCAGGACAGCGGAGGGAACGGCTGAGTATTCGCGGCTCATGGGAGGAACCGGCGCCAGGCATGTAGAACTCGGTCCAGGACCGAGTTGAAGCGATCACCCGGCCCTGGAAACCCTCGGCTCATGCCCCGCTCCCCAGCAGTTCTCCCACCCGCTCCTTCTCCTGCGCGTTGAACAGATACGGAAAATCCTCCAGCACCTTCCGGTAGTCCCGCAGCACCGCCGCGGGCCGCCCCAGCCGCTCGAGTATGCGCGCCCGCAGCACGTAGGCCCGCCCCATGTTCGGCGAGATCAATAGCGCCCGCCCCACCGCGTCCAACGCCGCCTTCAACTCACCCAGCTCCAACCGGCACAGCGCCTCCACGTAGCGGCCATTGGCATCCCGCCCCTCGAGCTCGACGCCGCGGCGCGCCGAGACGAGCGCGGCCCGCCGCCGGCCCACGGCCAGCAGCATTTGGGCCCGCGCCTGGTGCGCCCACCACAGCCGCGGCCGCGCCTGGAGCACGCCCGCCACCGTCTTCAACCCCTCCCTCCGCCGGCCCGCCGCGAACTGGGCCTCCCCCAACCACCCGGCGTAGACCGCCGTCCCCGCGTCGAGCTCGCAGGCCCGTTCCAGCCACCCCTCCGCGGTTTCGGGGTCGCCCGTCTCGAGCCGGCACCGCCCGTAGAGCGCGTGCGCCGGAGCGTGGTGCGGGTCGAGCCGCACCGCCCGCTCGAAATCACACGCCGCGCCTGAATAATCCCGCCCTTGGCACTTGAGTTCCCCGCGCCACGCCCACAACGACGCCAGGCCCCCGTGCCGCGACACCGCGCGGTCCAGCTCCCCGAGCCCGGCCTTCAACTCCGCGCCCGTCGCCTCCCGCCCCACCGCGAACACCCACCGGTACCGGAAGTCCATCCGGAACGCCCGGTCCAAGTCCAGCGCCCCGCCGATCCAGTCCCCCAGCGCGCGCCGGGTGAGAGACCGCTCGTGCCAGGCGAACGGGTACATCTCGTCGACCGCCACCGCGCGGTCCAAATCCGCGAGAGACTCCGGCAGACGCCCCAGCCGCCTCAGCAGGGACCCCCGCCAGGCGTAGGCGCGGTGGTAATAGGGCTGGAGGCGAAGGCATTCGTCGAAATCCGCGCGCGCGTCTTCCAGACGCCCCTGCTTAATCCGGCCGAGCGCGCGCCAAGCGCGGATCCAACCCGAGCCCGGCGCCAGGCGCGCGGCGGATTCCGCCGCGGCCAGCCCGCGCTCGAAACGGCCGGGGTCCGGCGGGCAGCGCAGAGTGGCCCGGGCGAGCAAGGCCGCAGCCCACGCCGCGCGGGGCCGCGCCTTGTGGAGCCTCAGGGAATCCTGGTACTCCTCGAAATGGTAGGGCGAATAGTGGATGTCCTCCTGACGGTAGTACCAGCCCGCGCGCTCCGGATCGCGGAAGGCGAAATCCGCCAGTCGTCCCAGATGCCTATGCCAATCGCCGCTCCGGTGCCACGAGAGGGTGATGAGGGCGTAGGTCGGATCAGCGTCGAGGGCGCGCTCAAACGCCGCCCCCGCCGCCCCCCCCGTTCTCCCCAGGCAGAGCCAGGCCGCGGCGACGTTGGGCTCGAGTTGGGCCGCGCGCGCAAACGCCCGGCGCGCGTGATCGGGTTCCCCCCGCCGCTCCCAGGCTCGGCCCAGCAGCAGGTGCGCTAAACCCGAACCGGGCTTGAGCCCGACGGCGCGCTCCAAATCCTCCACCGCGCCCTGCCACGAGCGGCGCAGGAGCCGCCCGGCCCCGCGGTAAAGCCAAGCCCACGCCAGCGTCTCATCGAGTTCCAGCGCGCGCGTCAGCGAGGAGGCACTCTCCGGTGATTTCAGATCCAACTCCCCCAGCCACCCGTGCGCCGCCGCCAGCCCGGGCTCCAGGTCCAGCGCCGCCTTCAAATCACGCGCCGCCCCCGAACGGTCTCCCATGAGCCGCCTCACCCGCCCGCGCCAGGCGCGCGCCAAGGGTGCTCCCGCCGCGGCGAGATCCTCGAGAGCCCGGCGCAACTCAGGGTGGTACAGCCGCTTGAAGAACTCGGCGTCATGCTCGGCGATAAATGGAAGGCCGCAACCCGCGGAGAGCCCTTCGAGGACTTCGGCCTCTCCCAGACTTTGGAGCCGCACCAGGCTCGCAGGCAACGGGAATGCCGCCGTCATGCGGGAACCGCCCGGGCCGAGACCCGGCCGCGCGCCGCGTGAAACTGGGCCTCTCGGGGTTCCAGGACCGCGGCCGTCTCGAAATCCTTGGCCGCGTCGCCACGGCGCCCGAGCCCCTCGTGCGCCAAGCCTCGCCAGTAGTACATCCACGAATATTCCACCAACGAATCCCCCACGGCCCGGCTCAGGTCTCGGAGCGCCGCGGCGAAGTTCCCTTCGAGCGTCGCCAAACGGCCGCGCCAGGCGAAAGCGCGCCCGTAGTTCGGGTCCAGCCGACAGGCGAGGGTCAGGTCGCGCCGCGCCTCGGCCCGCTTACCCGCGCGCACGAGCGCCTCGCCGCGCCAGGCCCAGGCCCAGGCGAAGCCGGGGTTGCGCTCAACAACGGCGTCCAGGTCCCGCATCCCATCGCCGATGTCCCCGGCCTGCACGCGGGCTTCGCCGAGCCAGCCCCGCAGGGCCGCATGCCGGGGACGCCGCGCCGATTCGCTCGCCAAGACCTCGAACCATCGGCGCTGGCGGGGCGATAGCGGAAAGGGACGCGCCGTCCAGGTCCCGAGCCAATCATGGCGGTGGTTGATGCGCGCGGCGCGATTCAAGTCCGCGACCGCCTCTCCCAGGCGGCCCAGGCCGCGCAGGACCTGGCTTCTCTGGGCGAAAGCCTTTTCGAAATGAGGGCAGCGCCGCACTCCCTCCGAGAGGATCGACAGCGCCCGTCCCGGCAGCCCGGCGGCGTCGAGCACCTTGCCCAGCCACAGATACGTGCGGTCGTACCCCGGCTCGAGGCGTCTGGCCGCCACGAGGTCCTCGGCCGCGCCCTTGAGGTCGCCCAGTTTCCGCCGCGCGTCCCCGCGCCAAGCCCGCAGCCAACCGGCTTGAGAGTCCAGCGCCGCGGCGCGATCGAGCGCCGCGAGCCCCTCGCGACCCGGCGACTTCTGAAAGAGGACCCGGGCGCGCAGCGCCCATCCCCAGGCATTGCCGGGCTCGAGGGCCGCGGCCTTGTCCAAATCCTCCAGCGCCGAGTCAAACTCTATGTCCACCCGGGCCCACTCGCTGCGCAGGAGATAGCCCCAAGCCCAGTCGGGCCGCAGGCTCAGCACGCGGTCGAAAGCGGCCCGGGCCTCGGCCAGCTCGCAACGGCGCAAATGACCCAAGCCGAGCCAGACCCAGCCCGGCCACCAGAGCGGCGCGCGGCCCGCGGCGGAGCGCAAACGGCCCACGCCCGCGCCCGAGGCGCAGCGGTCGATCATGCCTTGAAGCCCCGGACTCCTCCCGGCGTCCGCCCACATCGACAACACTCCCGCGAGAACGGCGGCCGCGGCCTCTCCCCTTTCCGAGCCCGCCGACTCGAGGCGGCGGCGCGCCGCGGCCCAGCGCGACCGCCGCGCCAACGACTCGATGGGACCCAGACCCGCTGCGTCGGCCAGCAGCGCCCTCACCGCGCCGTCGAAGGAGGCCGGCACGCCTGCCCTGGCGCCGATGGCGGCGGTAAGCGCCACGCTCGGGATGAAGGCGTGCCGGTGGACCAAGGTCGTCTTGAGAGTTCCCCGCAGGACGGCTTCCAGCGTCGGGAGGCTCACGCGGTCCCCCGCACCAGGCCCGGATCGAGGCGGGCGGCGGTCTTGAAGTCGCGAATCTGGCCCCGCAAGTCCTTCATAGAAGCCTTAATGAGAGAACGGGTGAGGTAAACGAGCACGAGACCGGGTTTGCGCCTGAGGGCCGCGTCCGCGTCGCGGAGGGCTTCTTGGTTGCGGCCGCTCAGGCGCAATGTTTCGGCCCGCCAACCCAAAGCCTCCGCGTAATCCGGACAAATCCCCAGCGCCCGGTCCAAATCCGCGAGGGCCTCGTCCCCACGTCCGAGGCGCTGGCGGCATTCCCCGCGGCCGGCCAAGGCCCAGGCGGCCCGGTGGTCAAGCCGCAGGCACTGCGTAAACTCTTGGATCGCGGCGGGAAGCCGTCCCAAGGCCCGCAGGGCCTCGCCGCGCCAACCTCGCGCCGGGGCGTAGGCCGGGCCGCGTCGGACCGCCCGGTCCAGCGTGACGAGGGCCTCCGGAAGGCGTCCGAGACAATAGAGGACGCGGCCCTTCCAGGCCAGCGCCCAGGCCGACGGCGACAGGCGCAAGGCGCGCTCGAGATCCGCGAGGGCCTCCGGGTTTTGCCCGTGCTGGTGGTTGGTCCAACCGCGCCAGGCCCAGGCCCAGGCGAGCCGGGGCGAGCGCCGCAGCGCGCCGTCGAGCTCGCCGAGGGCGGCGCGCAGAACGGCGGGATCGCCGCCGGGGTTGTACACCCACTGATAGCGCGGACCCAGGGCATGGGCGCGATTCAAGTCGCGCAGGGCGGCGGGGATATCCCCCAGGCCGCGGCGGGCGAGCATGCGCTGGTTGTAGGCCCACGACTTCTGGTCCGCGGTGTACTCGAAGTCGAAGAAATAAATCGGATCCCAGGCCAGCGCGAGGCGGATCGATCGCAGGGCTTCCCGGTGGCGCCCGAGGGCGACGAGCACGCCGCCCCGCCACGCGTAGCCGCGCCGGTAGCGGGGCGCCAACGCCAGACCCCGGTCCAGCGCGCGCAGGGCCTCGTCGTGGCGTCCGACGTGCCGCAGCGCCTCCCCCAGCCAGCACTGCAGCCAGCCCCAGCGGGGCTCAAGCCCCACGGCCCGCCGCATGTCCCGCACCCCGTCGTAGATTCCCCGGCGGTTGGTGAGCTTGACGCGGGCGCGCATGGCCCATAGCGACGCGGACCGCGGCTCGCAGGCGACCGCCCGGTCGAGATCCTTTACCGCTTCCTCGTAGCGCATCAAACTCCTCAGGGAGAAGGCGCGGAACACGTGCAGCCAGGCGACGCCGCCGTGGCGCCCCCGCAGGCGGTCGCAGGCTTGGAGCAAAGCCGGAAACTCCTCGGCCGAGAGCGTGGTCAGGTCCCGGTAGGCGGGGAGGTGCTCGTGGTCGAGCCGCGACATGGCCCGAAAGTCCGCGACGGCCCCGTCATCGTCCCCGGCCAGAAGGCGCAACCCCCCGCGGTAGAGCACCGCCTGGGCGCAGTTTGGATCCATGGCGACGGCCCTGTCAAACCGGCCCAGCGCCCCTTTACGGTCCCCGCGGTCCAGACGCGAGCGGCCGGCGGCCATCTCGGCCATCACCCGCACGCGGGGACGGTAGTCCTTCATGGCGCGAGCACCCCCTGCGTGCGCAGATCGCTCAGGAATCCCCTCGCGTTGCGGTCGAGCCACCACCGGGCGATCCCGCGCCGCGCTCCTTCCTCAAGGGCCTGCCGCAGGGTTCGCCGCCCGTTGATAAGTTCCAACAACTCCAGATGGTAGCGGGTGACGATGCGGCGGGGGTTGAAGGCGTCCTGGACCGGATCGTCGTGGTCGTGGAGGAGGAAGCGCAGTCGCTTGACGGGCTTGAGGCGGCCCCCGCCACGCGCCGGAAGGAACGTGTACTCCACGCGGCGCCGGCATTTGAGGCGCGGGACGCCGTCGTCGCCGCCGGGTCCCGGATCGCGGGGCCCGCCGCCCAGCACGGCCTTGCAGAAAGGCAGTTCTTCGGGCGTCGGCCCCCGTTCGTCGTCGATGCCGGTCGCGGCGAATATGCGCTCGTAGTGCTGGGTCACGCCCGCCGCGACCGTCACGAAGGCGCATTTGTCCGTGAGCTTTACGGGAAGCCAGGCTCTCTGTAGTCGGCGGGCCCGCCCCCACCAACGCTCGGCGCAGGGGTCATTGCCGTACCAGAACAAAGCCATCGCCAAGTATTGGGCCGCCACCTCCCGGCAGAAGCGGTCGTAGTCCGGCCACAAAAGACCGCGCACCGCGGGCTGACGCTCCGCCCACCAGGTCAGCAGGGTGTAGGCGGCGCGATGGCCGCAGAGGTGGGCGAGAGTCACTCCCGAGGACAGAATCGGGTCGACGAACACGGCCGCGTCTCCCGCGGCCAGCCACCCCGGACCGGCCGCCGCGACGTTGAGGTAGGACCAGTCGTTCTGGGTGAAGAAATCCTTGCCGGTGCCGTCGAAGTCCCGCTCGCGGCGGGCCTTCGCCAGCAGGGGGCGGATCTCCGCGCAGTCGCGCACCGCCTCGCGGTGCAGAGCCCGCAGATCCGTGGTCCCCCGGCGGCGCAGGTAGGACACCTGGGTCACCAGTCCCACGGAGACCAGATCCTTTTCGATCGGGATGTACCACAACCAGCCCTGCGGCAGCGAGCAGACGAATATCTTGGTCTTGTCGGGATGGCCCGTGAAGGTGTACTTCCAGCGCGCGCCGCGGTAGTACGAGTAGCCGGCCACGTTGCGCAGGGCCTTGTTGTACTCGCGCACGCGCCGGAAGCGCGAGAGAAAACCGATTTGGCCGCTGCAATCGGCCGTGAACTCGGCGCGCAGCCGGCGACCGCCCCGGAGCGTGACGCCCGCGATCCGCCCGTCCTCTTCGATGATGCCCTCGGCCGCGGCCGCGGGGCCGCGCCGGACCTCGACCCCGCAGGAACGGGCGTGGCGCAGGAGAATCTCATCGTAAACCGAACGGCGCACCTGCCAGGCATACTCGATCCCCGCGGGCAGGCCCCCATAGCGCTCGATCATCTCCGAGACGTTGATCTCGTTGAAGTCGTTCTCCCACGGGGTCCGGTCTTTCCCCCAGACGTAGTTGGCCCCGATCTTTCGCGGAAAACCCGCCCGATCGATTTTCTCGAAAGCGCCCATCTCACGCAGGACCGGGACTAGGCCGGGAAGCAGCGACTCCCCGATGTGATGGCGCGGGCCCGGCTCGCGCTCAAGCAGGACGACGCGCCGGTGCGGGGCGTATTTCTTGACCAAGGTCGCCAGGGTGGTCCCCGCGGGCCCGCCCCCCACCACCAGGAGATCATAGGCCCGCGTCATGCCCCGCTCTCCGTCATGCGGCGCGCCAAGCGCGACGCCGGCCGCCGCCTCAGGGCCTCGTGGGCGTCGGCCAGGAGCGCGGCCTCGCGGGAGGCCGGACTGACCGGGGAACCCTCGCGCACCACCGGGTTCCAGGTCGCGCGCAGGCCCATCGGCGCCACGCGGCGAAAATCGCGCGCGGCCTCGGCCAAGCGGCCGAGCTTGAAGAGGGCCTCGCCGCGCCAGGCATAGGCCAGGCGGTAGCGGCCATCCTGGCGCACGGCGCGGCTCAAGTCGCGCAAGGCCTCCCTGGGACGCCCGCGCAGGAGCGAGAGTCTCCCGCGCCAGACCCAGGCGAGGGTGTAGGAGGGATCGAGCCGCACGGCCTCATCGAGCCTGCGCCGGGCCTGCGCGTAGCGGCTCAGGTGGCGAAGCGCCTCGGCCGCCCAGGCGCGGCATGCGCCCGAGGCGGGGGCCAGAGCGATCGCCCGTTCAAAATCCCGCAGGGACTCCCCCGCCCTCCCGGTGACGGCCAAGGTCCGCGCCCGCAGGGACCACGCCCACGACGCCCGCGGGTGCTCGCGCACCAGCGCGTCGAATTCCTCAAGCGCCTCGGCGGCGCGTCCGCTCTCGCAGAGAATCTCGCCCCGCTCGACGCGCGCCCAGAGGTCGCCGGGTTCCCGGTCCAGGATCGCCGTGACGTCTTCGAGCGCCCCGGCCAAATCCTCCCGGTCGTGACGCAGTTCCGCGCGCCACGGCAAGGCGAAGGCCCGGACCGCCGGATCGACGGCCGCGGCGTCGAGATCCGCGAGCGCCGCCTCCAAACCCGCCGCCGTCCGGCGCCGCCGCGCGACGCCGGCGCGCGCCACCCCCCGCCACGCCCGGGCCCAGGCGCTCCCGGGATTCAAACGCAGCGACCGGTCGAGCCTGTCGGCGGCGCGCGCGAAGTAGCCCAGCATGCATTCCACGACGCCCCTGAGGAGCCAGACCACGGCCGCGTCCGGAAATTTTCGGGCGATGCCTCCGAGTTCGGAGCGCGCCCCAAGGTAGGGCTCGGGCCGGGAGCAGAGGCGCAGGTCCTCGCCGTACTGGAGGTCCTGCCGGGGGTCCCGTCCGCGCGGCCGGAAATCGGGGACCGGCCCCGCGGGCATGCCCGCCGCCTCCCGCGCCGCCCCCAGGGCCGCGCCGAAATCCCCTCGCCCGGCGGCCCGCCCCGCGGCCTCGAGCGCCTCAGGCCGGGGCATGAGCCTCGCAAAGCGCGGACATCGCCCGCCCCAGCAGTTCATCCGCGGCCATGAAGCCGCGGACCGCGGGCGCGGGGTCGCGGCCGGCGAGCCGGGCGAGAAAATAAGTTTCACGGGGACAGTTGTAGTGCCGCGGCCGCGGGAGATGCGCATGAATGAAGGACCGGGCCTCGGCGTGGAGCCTCTCGCGCCCCCCCCAATCCACGCCGCGCTCGACGTCGCCCACGGCCCAGCGGGCCGCTTGCGCGTAGGGCAGCGACAGGAACGAGTCGCAGGCGTAGTAACGGGCGTCGGCGCCGAGGACCAGGTCCTCGTAGCCGTGGGAGAGGCCCTCCGCGTCCCGGTCGGCCCGCGCCGATGCCACGGCGGCGGCGTTGGCGATCTCCAGGGCCGGGGCGCGTCCCGGCGGCGACACCGTGCGCACGTAACGCACCAAGCCGTCGAAGGCCGCCGCGAGGACCGCCAACTCCTCCGGGGTCCATGCCCGCCGCGCGTCGAGGTTGATCGAAACGCGGCGAAAGCCCTTCCGGCGCAGATGCTCGACGTTGGCGACGAGCCCCGCCGCGGTGTCGGCGCTCACCACCATGTTGGCGCGCAGCGCCCCCGCATCGGAGCCCGCCAGCGCCTCCCACGTCCGCTCGGCAGCCGAGTCCGCGCGCCCCGCGAGCTTGCGGTGCGCGTCGTGCGCCGCGGGCTCGCCGTCCAGGCTCACCGTCACCCGGGCCCCGAGATCCAACAACTCGGCGACGCGGCCGGGGTGAGCCCCCGTGCCGTTGGTGAACACGGTGACGCCCGCGGTCGAGTCTTCCTTCAAGATGAAGGCGGCCAGGCCGCGCGCGAGGTCCCAGTGGATGAGCGGTTCTCCCCCCAAGATGTTGACCCGGGCGCCGCGGCCGCAGCGCGCGAGATGATCGGCGCAGGCGCGGCGCGCCGCGTCCGCGTCAAGCACCGTCGCCGGCCCCCGGTTCAGGCTCAGGAAGCAGTAGTCGCAGCTCATGTCGCAGCGGTCGGAGAGAAACACCAGCAAATTCACGCCCGCGCCTCCGCCAGCGCCGCGAATTCAGCGTCCCCGTGGCGTTGGGTGTATTCCCGCTCCACCCCGAGGCACGTGGACCCCAACGCACAGGAGGCGCACGCCCGGACCGGCGCCCGCTGGGAACCCTTCATGGCGTGGATGTCGGTCTCGCCGCCCTCGGGATGAGTCATGGCCGCCGCCTCCGGGTGCTCGCGGGACCAGTCGAGCATTAGCCCGGACAACTCGGGCAGCACGCACGGAACGAAATTAGCGAGGAGCAGAGTGTCGAGCCGGCCGGCACGCCGCAGGGCGCCGGCCGCCTCCCGCACCGAGGGCGCGACCTCGGCATAGGACACCCCGGAGGCCGCGGCGTTGATCTCCATCATCCCGCGCCGGTGAGGAAAATAGACGATGAGATCGCCGATCCCAAGCTCCAGACAGAATTTCTCTACGAAGCGCGCGAGCCGGCGGTGGTTCTCGCGGATGAGGACGAAGTTGACGCCGAGGGGAAGGCCCCGGGCCCTGACGTTTTCGACGGCGCGCAGCACCTTGGAGAACGCCCCCGGAACGGCGACGATCGCGTCGTGAGTCTCGGGGTCCGGTCCGTGGATCGAGATCCTGATATGCGTCGCTCCCGCCTTCGCCAGGAGTCCGGAGTACTCGGGATCGCCCAGCCGGATTCCGTTGGTCACCAGCGTGACCTGTTCATAGCGGAGCTTGCGCGCCAGCGCGAGTATGTGGGGAAGATCGTCGCGCAGGGTGGGCTCCCCGCCGTGGAGGTTGAGTATGCGGGCGCCCGAGCGCGAACCGGCCAGCAGGCTGCGCGCCGCGTCCTCGGTCGAGAGGTCGCGCCGGAGAAGCTCGGGAGTCAGCGGCGGGTTGTAGCAGAACGGGCACTTGGCGCCGCAGGCGTAGTTGAGGAACAGCTCATGCACGGCGAGTTCGGTCTTCATGCCGGCACTCGCTCCGCGGCGTGGAAAGGCGCGAATTCCGACTCGCCGAAAAGCTCAACGTAGCGTCTCTCGACGCCGAGGCATTCACCTTGCAGCGAACAACGACGGCAGGCATCCACGGGGGCCTTGCCCTGGTTCGTGACCTCATGGATCAAACCAGAAGAGCCGTCGGGGAGGGTCAAACGGTCGCGGCCGGCACGTCCCTCCCCAACGGGGCCCCAATCCAGCATGTGGTCTTTGAGCTCGGGGATCGCGCAGGGCGGGAAATGGATGAGGGCGGGAAAGCGCCCGACTCCCGCCGCCCGCAGCGCCCGGAACGCCTCGCGCACGGCCGGCGCGGCGTCGGAAAAGCGCAGGCGCAGCAATTGGCGATTGGCGGCGAGGTCTCCAAAGCCCTGGTACCGGACGAAGTAGACGATCACGTCCGAAATGTCCAAGTCCCGGAAAAAATGGAGCATGGTTTCGGGCAGGTGCGCGGCGTTGACGCGGTTGAGGACATAGTTGATCCCCAGAGCCGCGCCCAGCCCCCGGAGGTTGACGATCGCGCGGCGGACCTTTTCGAGGGCGCCGGGAACGCCCACGAGCCGGTCGTGAAGCTCCGGCGTGTGGCCGTGGATGGAAAGGCGCACCGTGTCGACGCCCAGAGCGACGAGCTTGGCGGCGTATGCCGCGTCGGCCAGGCGCAGGCCGTTGGTCGTCAACTGGATCTCGGTGTATCCGATGCGCCGGGCCAGCGCCAGGATCTGCGGCAGGTCGTCGCGGACCGTGACCTCCCCGCCGATGAACTTGATGCCGCGGTAGCCCTCGGCGAAACCCTTGTGCATGCGCGCCGCCAACTCCCGGAGGGGAAGACCGCGTTCCAGTTCCGGACCCGCGTCGGGAGGGTTGAAGCAGAACGGGCACTTGGCGTTGCAGGCGTAGTTGACGAAGAACTCAAGGGACGGAGGGGCTTGGAGCGAAGGAGGGGCTTGGAGCGAAGGAGGGGCTTGGAGCGAAGGAGGGGCTTGGAGCGAAGGAGGGGCTTGGAGCGGTAGTTTTCCACCGGACTTGGAACGTTCCCAGTCCGGTGGATAAGTCATCCGCTCCAGTTCCCTCGCCGCTTCGGGGTAGTCGGGACAGAGCCGCAAGGCCCGCCGGAGACTGGCCGCCGCCGGCCGGCGCAATCCGCAGGCGTTCTCGGCCCGGGCGCGCAGGGCCAGAAGCCGCGCCGAATACGGTTCCAGCCGCGCGGCCCGCCGGACGCTCGCCAGGGCTTCCCGCGGCCGGTCCAGCGACAGCAGGGCTTCGGCCAGCGCCGCATGGGCGCGGGCGTAGCGCGGGTCGCGTCTGAGGCCGCGCCGGAGGTCCTTCACCGCCGAACCCGCCGGCTCGCCGAGGGCCCGGAGCGCCTCGGCGTGCCAGGCGTAAGCCCAAGCCGGCGCGGACCGCCGCTCCAACGCCCGGACCAGGAAGGTCCGCGCCTCGGCCGGACGCCCGAGACGACAAAGCGTTTCCCCCTTCCAAGCCTCGAAAACGGGCGCCTCCGGGTAGCGAGCGCAGGCCTCATCAATCGCCGCAAGCGAGCGCGCGAGGGTTCCGGCGTCACCCTTGTCCCAACCCAATTCGGAGTTTAGCCTCACGGCCGCATGCAGCTCCGCCACGGCCTCCAGATCGCGCCCCAGCGCCCGCAGGGCGCGGCAGCGATCCATCCGGGCTCGGGCCGTGGGCCTGAGCGTGACGGCATGGTCGAAGTCTTCGAGGGCCCGAGCGGGGTCGCCCGCCTGCAAGCGCGCGGCTCCCCTCCACGCCCAGGAGTTGTCGTAGCGGGGATCGGCGGCCACGGCCCCATCCAGGGCCGCGAGGGCTTCCTCCAATCGCCCCTGACTCCGGAGCGCCTCGCCCCACCAGGCTAGAATCCAGCCCGCGGGATCCAGCGCGACGGCATGCTCCAGGTCCCTCAAACCGCCTTCGGCTTCGCCTCGGCGCAGGCGGGCCTGGCCGTGATAGGCCCAAACCCCGGCGCTCCCGGGCTCGCCGGAGAATGCGTGCCCCCAGTCTTGAACCTTCCGGCCGCGCTGGCCGAGCGCCTCGGGAGCGGGTCCCAACCCGAACACCCAACCGCAGCCGGGGTCGGCCCGGAAGGCCAGGTCCACATCCCGGATGAAGCCCCGGGCTCCCGCCGCGCGCTTGAGCCGGTAGCGCACGAGATAGAGCCAGGGATGATCGCGGCCATGACGGCGCACGAACGGATCGACGACGGCAAGGGCTTCGGAGAAATTTCCGGATGGGTGCAGGGAAAGACTCTTGAAAAAATCGTCCCAAGGGAAAGCCGCTGATGGCGGGCGGCCCCCGGCCGCCCGCTGCAGGTCCTCCCGCGCGCCGTCGAGGTCTCCCAGCGCCCGGCGGGCCTGGCCGCGCCAGGAGAAGAATTGCGGCCGGTTGGCGTCCAGCGCGATCGCGGCGTCGAGGTCGGCGAGCGCCTCGGCGGCGCGGCCGAGCTTGAGCTTAGCCTCGCCTCGCCAGGCGAAGAGCCATGAGTACTCGATGCGGCGCCCGGCCAGGGCCGCGTTGTAGTCGGCCTCGGCGCCCGCCCAGTCGCCCGAGTCCGCGCGCACCCGGCCGCGCCAGGCGAGGCTCCGGCCATAACCCGGATCGGCTTTCACCGCCCGGTCCAACGCCCCGCGCGCCTCTTCGAGCCGACCCAGGCGGTAGAGCGCCTCGCCCCGCCACGCGTGGGCCCAGGGGATGTCGCGCCGCGCCAAGGCGCGGTCGATCTCTTCCAGGGCCTCCGCGTGACGCCCCAACTGTCCGAGAGACTCTCCGCGCCAGGCCCGGGCCCAAGCCTCCCGCGGCCGCCGCGCCAGATGCTCCTCAAGGGCGCGCAGCGACCGCATCGAGGCCTCATCCGCCGCGGCCCCCTCGACCCGCCACACTCCCAGCCAGTCGTTGCGATGGTTCAAGCCGGCGGCGACGCCGAGCGCCGCGATGGCCTCGCGGACCCGGCCTTGTCCCCGCAAGGCGCGCACGAGCGGACGGTACGCCTTCTCAAAGTCCGGGCAAAGGGCGATGCCGCGGCGCAGGAGTCTTATGGCTGGCGCATGCCGGCCCTGGCCCTCGAGCAAGCGGGCATACCACCCGTAGGCCTGGTCGTAGAGCGGGTCGAGCCGCAGCGCCGCTTTGAAGTCGCGCTCCGCCGCGGCGGCATCCCCGAGCCGGCGGTGGGACTCCCCGCGCCAAGCCCGCATCCAACCGGCATTGGGCTCGATGGCGATGGCGCGGTCCATCCACCGCATGTCGGCCCGCCGCGTGCGCCGCTGGAAGAGCGCCCGGGCCTTGAAGGCCGGGGCCCAGCCGAAGCGGGGATCGCGGCGGAAGGCGCGGTCGTAGTCGGCGATCGCCCCGTCATAGTCCAGCATCGAGCGCCGCGCCTCCCCGCGCAGGAGATGCCCCCAGGCCCAGCCCGGTCTCAGGGCGAGGGCCCGGTCGAAAGCGCCGAGAGCCCTCTTGAAGCAGTCCCCCCCGTCCCACAGCCTCAGCCAGGCCAGGCCCAGGCCGACCTGCGGCCATGGGGAGGACGGCTCGGTTCGAGCGGCCTCCTCCAGGTCCCGCAAGCCGAGACTGCCGGGCTTGAGATGCGCGGTCGGCGTGGAGCAAGTCCGCTCCAGCCCTCGGCGAGCGAGCGCGGAGATGGGAGCGTCCGCCATGACCCAGTCCCTGGGGATGGCCGCGCGCCGACCGATTCGGCGGATGGTCGTCAAGTCGCCGGTGTGAGCCAGGTGGTGGATGAGGTTGGCCTTCAGGGTGCCGCGTAGGAGAACCGCCAGGGCGCGGTATCCCGTGGCGTGGCGGTTGGTCCCAGTGCCGCATGGGCCGATGGACCCTGCCCCTAGACTCGGGGAAGTGCTATTATTGATTCGTGCCATTTAAAAACGGGGACAAACCCGCCTCGCGAGCCGACTTGGCTGTCGTACGGAAAGAAGTTCAACACACCAGGCGGCGCCTCGAGAGCGAGATCAAATCCGTGCGTAGCGACTTCAAGGAGAAGATCGACCGAGTGGCCATCGAACTCGTCAGGACCCGCGCCGAGATGGCGACCAAGGCCGACATGGCCGATATCAAGAACCACCTCAACACCATTACTAAGACCCTCGACACGCTCAGCGGCGAGGTGGTCGACAACAGGCGCACGCTCCTGTCTTTCGATCAAATCCTCCGCGAGCACCGCGAGACTCTCGCTTCCCACGAGACGCGCCTCACGGTCCTCGAGTCCCGGAACTAGCTGATCCGGCATCGGATCACGGCCTCCCTCAAATAGGCCCGCAGGCGCGGCTCGCTCTTGGCCGCGAGCGCCACCCGGTCCATGAACGCGCGCGCCATCTCGGTGCGCCAGCGGTAGGGATCGTTGCCCTCGTTGACGCGAGGGTCGCGGTAGTAGTCGGAACAGCAATTTTGACAGAGCGCGGAGGCCCTGTCAAAACGACAGCTGCGGAAGCGTTCGGGCACCCCGACCGTCGCGCCGCCGACCGCGGCGCGACGGCGGCCCTCCCAGTCCACGAAGGCGAAGGGGTAGAACGAATAGGCGCCGTCG
>CAYJXJ010000104.1:6702-16099 GCA_964374095.1 uncultured Elusimicrobia bacterium | reverse complement strand
CGTAATTACTCAGGTCCCTCCCGTAGGAACTCGGTCCAGGACCGAGTTCTCCATGCCCGGCACCGCCCTGCTCGACGTGGGGAACGTCCAACTCCCGATGCAGCCCGAAGGGAGACCTGAGTGGATAGGAGTTATCAATATCTGCCGGCAAATGCCTATGGCCTTCCGGGACCTCGCGGGGCCCGCTGGATCGCATTCCAGACCAAAGGCTCTCCAACTCAGCGCGGGTCGTTCCCCGCAGGCGCAGGGACATGTCCTGCATTTGCACGATGAGCCGTCCATCGGCATACATCAGGGCGTCGGCGACGGCGTAGGGCTCGCCGCCCTCGCCGTAGCCCAGCTCCTTGACGTGGACCTCGTACTGGGCCTTCCGGGTCGACGCGACGACCTGCCCGCGGCACTGGAGGACGCCGGGAACGCCGGGAACGGGCTCGGTCCAACTCCCCTCCGGCGCCACCCAGCCCAGGCGCAAGAGCATGACCCTCAGGGTGTGCAGGCAGCATTCGTACATGAGCGTGCCGGGCATGACGTTGTCGTCGCTGAAGTGGCAGACGAGGTGCCAGTCATCGGGCCGTATGTCGGCCTCGGCCTTGATGAGTCCCAGGCCGTAGCGTCCGCCGCCCGCCTCCAGCGACAGGACCCGGTCGATGAGCTTCATCGTCCCGCCCGGGAGCGTGAAGGGCCGGCCCGGGACGCGGGCGAACGCGGGACCGAAGCATGAGCCCAAGTCCCCCCGCCGTAGGGCCGCAAGTTGCTCGTCGCCGTAGGACTCCCTCCCGGCCGGAACCGGGGCGAGGTCGCGCCAATCCGCGGGGCGCTTGCCCGCGCGCGGCCTGCGGTCCAAGGTGGTCAGAACCACCCCCCGCCCCGCGGCGAGCTCCGTGGGGGTGAAAAACCCCGCGCAGCCCTTGCGCATGGTGATCAGGGGCCGGCCGTCGACGGTCCCGTCGAAGTGGAAGAAAAAGAGGATGACATCTCCCTGGCGGGCGAAGCGGGAGATGCGGATGTCGTAGCGGATCGTCTCCCCCGGCCGCGGAAGCTCGCGGTGGAAGGTGACTTCCGCGTCCAGGAGCCGGTACACCCGCTCCCCTTTCGTCTGCAGGTCGACGCCCAGAAATCCCGACAGGAACAAGTCCGCCTGCCCGGCCTCGACCGAGATGCAGGTCGGCGCGCGCCCTCCATCCAGGTACCACGCGCCGGCAAGGACGTCGTGCTCGGTGACGATCCGTCCGGAACGCATCGACAACGGCTCCCCCTCGATGTCAAGGATTCTGTCGACAAGCATCAGCGGGGGCGCCGGCAAGCGCACCCGGGTCGGGAAGGAGTCGGCCGAAGCGTACCGGGGCCCGAGGACGGGACCCACGCGCCCCGTCGCGAACGCCAGACAGCCCCGGCGGTCCAGGCTGCGGGGAGGCGCGCCGGAGACTCCCGTCGCAGCCGGCCCCGGCGGCGCGGCTTGGGAGAGCAGCCATCCCTGAAACGCGATGTTGCGGGCCTGCCGCTCCTGGAAACCGGCGGCCAACCGTAGGAAGGCCCCGTGGGCGGCCGCCACGGCCCCCGTCGGCGCCGCCGCGGCGGGGACGAGCCCAGGGGACTCGACCGCCGCGGGCGCCGGAGCGGGAGAGGACCCGGGAACCGGCTCGGGCTCGGGCGCCTCGGGATCGGGGGGCTTGAACTCGAGCGGCGTCGGGACGCGGCCCCCGAGCGGGATGCCGACGGCGGAAGCATCACCCGCGGCCGCGCCGCGGTGGCCGACCGCGCGGCTCTCCGAGCCGTAGAGGGGCGTGAGATCCAGGGCGGCGCGCTCCGCCGAGAGCTGGGCCAGCGCGCGCAGGAGTGCCGCGTCCGGGGGCGCGCCGCGCTGGCAGGCCGAGCGCGCCAGATGCGGCTTGGCGCCGAGTATTTTGCCGATCATGCGCGAGGTCGAACCCTGGGGTCCCGGCTCGATGAAGAGGCGCACCCCGTCGTCGTAGGCCCGCCGGATGAGGGCGGGAAAGTCCACGCTGCGCACGGCTTGGCTGACGATCGAGTCCGCCGCGCTTTCGCGGGTGACTTCGTAGGCGCGTCCCCAGGCGCCGCTGTAGAAGGCGACGCCGTCGGGGGGAGCGGTCGGCAGGAGATGCAGCTCGCGGTACTTGCGCTCCACCAGCTTGGCCGCCTCGAAATGGACGGTCGAGACGCCCTGCAGGGGCAGGAAAACGCAGCCCAGCCCCTCGACGAGGTTCTCCACGGCCTTGCGGTAGCCCCCGACCACGCACTCCAGCGGGGCGTTGACGATGAGCAGCGCCGCCCGCTCCATCCCCTTGAGGGCCATCTTGACCGTCTCCGCGGGCCGGTCGATCACCCCGAGGACCCAATCCACCCGCTCGGAGGCCGGAAGATTCCAAAAGCGCCGGGCCGCGTCGCAGGGCCCCGCGAGGTCGCTGACGAAAAGGCTCGAGGCGCGCATGCGGCGGAGCATCTCGTCGCGCGCCGTCCACGCCCGCGTCGCGAAGAGGGCCGTGGTCTCGCCGAGGCTGTAGCCGATCACGGCCTTCGGCCGCGCGCCGAAGAGCCCCAGGAGGTCCGCGACGGCCGCGCCATGGGCGACCGAGGCGAAGATGGAGGCCTGAAAATCCCCGGCGACGCGGGATTCGGCCTCGGCCTCCCAGCCCTTCGCCCAGGAGAGGCGCCACGGCGCGAAGAGCTCGGGCACCATCTGCCCGCGCAGGTAGCCGTTCTCCTGGTCGAGGGCGCGCGGGATCTCGGGCCACTGCGTCCAGAGTCCCAAGTCCATCCCCAGGTATTGGTTCCCGGAGCCGGGGAAGACCAAGGCGAGCTTGCCGGACGGGCCCAGCGGGGCGGGGGTGTAGTGGCAGCGGTCTTCGTGGATGGCCTGCTCCGGCGCCCGCCGGATCGCGGTTTCCGCGGACGACGCGGACTCCAGAAGCTCCCGCCAGCCGCGGGCGAGCAGGGCGCACGCCACGCCCGCCGACGGGGGCGCCGCGCCGCGCTGCCACCAGCGCCGGGCCAGGAGCTCGCCGCCGTCGGCGGCGTCCTGCGCCGCGGCCCACGACTTGAGCCGGGAGAGCCCCGAAGCGACTTCGGCCGGGCCCTCTCCCGCCACGACGAACAGGCCCTCGGCGCGCGCGCCCAACGGCTGGCGGCGCTCCGCGGCGCGGCGCGGGTCCTCCCCCTGGTCGAGGCCTTCGAGCACCACATGCCCAAAGCTGCCGTCCGCGCCCATCGCCGCCACCGCGGCGCGCCGCGGACCCTCGGCCCTGTTGCGCAGCCAGTACTGCGGCCGCCGCGGGGCGTGAAACCGCGCCGAGGCCCGCGCGAGTTCGGCGTTGGCTTGGTTCAAGGGCAGGGGCGGAAGGATCTCCTGGTAGAGCGCGAGCGCCGTCTTGACCAGGGACGCCAAGCCCGCGGCGGCGCCCGCGTGGCCGATCAGGGGCTTGGCCGAGCCCACGGCGCAGGGCAGGGGCGTGGCGGCGACGCCGAAGACCTCGGCGAGAGCCTGCGCCTCCAGGCTGTCCTCGGCGGGGATGCCGCTGCCGTGGGCCTCATAATAGGAAATCGTGGACGGGTCCACGCCGGACTCGGCCAACGCGCGGCGCAACGAGTCCCCGTAAGCCCGGAGATCGGCGGCCGCGCGGTCGCACCCGCCGCCCCCGGCGCCGCCCACGCCGCGGATGACCGCATAGACCCGGTCGCGGTCGCGCACGGCCTCCTCGAGCTTCTTGAGGACGACCGCCGCTCCCCCTTCCCCGGGGATGGTGCCGTCGGCGTCGGCGTCGAAGGGACGCGCGGCGTTGGCGGCCGAAAGCGGGCGCGCGGCGTTGGCCGCCAGCACGCTGCGCACGTCTCCGGCCATGTCCACGGCGCCGACCAAGGCCAGATCGAGCTCGCCCCGGCGCAAGGCCCGCACCGCGGCTTCCAGAGCGCGCAGCCCGGAGGTCTCCTCGCTGGAGATGGTGAAGCTGGGTCCGCCGATGTGGAACTCCCGGGCCACCCGGCTGGCGGCCACCGAGGCGAGCCCCCCCATCGTCCGGTTGGCCGTGAGCGGGGGCCCCAAGGCGTCCCGGAGTTTTCCCACCAGCGCCCGCTGCGAGGCGGGGTCGAGACGCCAGCCCTTGGCCACGGCCCAGCGCCGGGCGGCGTCGGCCAAGGCCCAGCGCACGCTGTAGTTGGTGGTGTTGGGGTCCAGGCCCGCGCCGACAAAGACCCCCATCCGGTCCCGCGGCCCGCCCTCCTTTCCATCGTCGAGACGGGCGTCCTTGATCGCGGCCGCGGCGACCTGCAGGAGCAGGGCTTGCTGGGGAAGAATTTCCGCCAGTTCCCGGGGCGGGATGCGGAACTCCCCGACCCCGACCGCGACCTCCGGGACGTAGTGGCCGCTCCACCGCCCATCCCGCAGGAACCGCCCCCGGAACCACGAGCTTTGCTCGACCCCCCACCAGCGCGGTCCCGGCGGGCGGATGGGGACCTCCGGCCCCCCGCCCAGGACGCGCTCCTGAAAGGAGCGCAGATCCGGCCACGGGCCCAGCTTGGTCCCCATGCCCACGATGGCGACGGGAAGCGCCGGCTCGCGGCGGGGCCGGCGGCTTCGCCGGGGTTTCCCCGCGGCGACGGCCGGAGGCTCTTCCAGGAGGAGATGGGCGTTGATCCCCCCGAAGCCGAAGGCGCTGACCGCCGCGCGCCGGGGCCGTCCGCCCGCGTCCCAGTCCGCGAGCCGGTCCTGGACGCGGAAGGGCGAGCCTTCCAGGCGAAATCCCGGGGGGGTGCGGGTGAAATTGGCCGTGGGAGGAAGCTGCTTGTGCCGGAAAGCCCACAGCACCTTGATCAGGCCCGCCGCGCCCGCCGCCGTGAGGAGGTGTCCGATGTTGGACTTAACCGACCCGATGGCGCAGGAGCCCGGGGTCCAGCCCCGCGGACCCCAAAGCGCCTTGAGGCTCTCGACCTCGACCGGGTCTCCGGTCGGCGTGCCCGTGGCGTGGCACTCGATGAGCCCGATGTCGGTGGGAGACCAGCCCGCCTGCTGGTAGGCCGCGCGCATGGCCCGCAGTTGGCCGACGGTGTTGGGCGCCAGCAGGCTTCCGCCCACGTCGTTGGAGAGGCCGGCGCCGGCGATGACCCCGTGGATGCGCTCGCCCTCGCGCAGGGCGTCGTCGAGCCTCTTGAGCAGGAGGACGCCGGCGCCTTCCCCCACGACGAGGCCGTCGGCGGCCGCGTCAAAGGGCCGGGGAAGGCCGGCCGCCGACAGCGCGCGCAGGCTGGAAAACCCCATCTGGGTGTAGAGGCTGTCGGGGCGCGAGACCCCGCCGGCCAGCATCGCGTCGGCCCGCCCCTCGCGCAGCTCGTCCATGGCGAGCTTGACGGCGTAGAGCGAGGAGGCGCAAGCCGCGTCCAGCGCGAGCGTCCCGCCGCCCAGGCCGAGGGCGCGCGCGATCAGCGCGGCCGGAAGCCCCGCCACGCCGCGGTTGGCCGGATGGGTCCCCGGACCGGCGGCCCCGGCTCCGGGCGCGCCCGGCGCGGACTCGCCCAGGGCCAGTTCGCGCAACGCCGGAACCAGGATCTCCCGCGCCAGCGCCGAAGCGGCCTCCGTCGGCAGGACCAGGTTTCCGATCATCACCCCGACGCGGGAGCGGTCGAGGCCCGCGGTCCGGCCCTCCCGCCAGGCGGCGCGCGCCGCGTGCAGGGCGAGGTGGAAAACCGGGTCCAAGGCCCCCAGGGTGTCGGCGCTCAGGTCGAGCCCGCCCGGGTCCAGGCGAAACCCCTCCACCAGGCATGCCCGCGCCGAGTAGACGCGGTCGGGCTCGCCCTTGGCCGGGTCCAAGGCCTCCTCCGGAGGGAGCAGCCAGCGGCTCCGCGGGACGTCGCCGGCGGCGCAGCCTCGCCGCGAGACGAGCTCCCACAAGGCGTCGGGATCGGGAGCCGAGGGGAATACCCCTCCCACTCCGACGACGGCGATGGGCTCGGGCCGCGTCAGGGGCCCCCCGGCTTCGGCGCGGCCGGAGCGCGCTGCTTCTGCGCCTCGTAGGCGCCCTGCGCGGCCAACAGCAGGGAAGCCGCGGCCGAACTCCCCGACTTCTCGGCCAGAGCCAGGGCCGTGCGTCCCTTCTTGTCCTGCAACGCGGGATCGGCCCCGTTGAAGAGCAGGAGGCGCACCAGTTCCCCGTCGCCGTTCTCGGCGGCGAGCATCAACGGGGTCATGCCCTTCTTGTCCTGGGCGTCGACGCGGGCCGCGGAATCGATGAGGTTCGAGGCGCACGTGGCCTTGCCCTGGAGCGCGGCCGCGTGAAGCGCGGTGCGGCCATCCCGCGACGCGGCGTTGGGGTCGGCCTTCGCCAAGAGCAGGACCCGCAGCACATCGAGGGTGCCCGCCTCGGCGGCCAGGCAAAGGGCGGGGCGGCCCTTCGCGTCGCGGTCGTTCGGCGAGTGCCCCCGGGCCAGAAGATCGCGGACGCGCTTCTCTTCCCCGGCGGCCGCGGCCTGGGCGAGGGGCCCGGCCCGGGCCGCGCCGGACGCCGCGAGGAGCATCGCCGCACAGAACGGCGCCCAGGTCATGACGCGACGGTCTCGAGGGTGTTGCGGCGGAACGCCGCGTTGAGCCCGCGGTCGATGGCGAAGGAGCAGCCCTCCATCCGGGCCACCAGCGCGCCGCGGCTCGACAGGAAGTCCACGTCGGCGCGCGCCCCCAATTCGGAGCCGCGCCGTATCCGGACCGCCAATCTCACGCCGTCCTGAGGGAAGGAGGCGGCGAACTGGCGATAGGACTCGAAGCCGCTGGGCAGCGACCCGGCGCCGAATCGATGGCGGCTCCAAAGGATGAGGGCCTGGAAGGCGCAATCGAGGGCGAGCGGATCGCCGACCCAAGAATCGCGCGGGGGCCGGCGGCTCCACGCGCCGGGAGGCGGCGCGGCGCGGCACTCGGCCGCGATGGCTTCGTCGCCCACGCCGTGGACGGCCATGAGACCAGCCAATTCCGGCCCGTGGAACAGGAGCTCCCGGTAGCAGCGGGCGACCGAATGCGGATAGGCCGCCAATTCGGGAAGGGCTTGCGGCGTCGGGGCCGGCGGGAGCGCGGGGGCCAGGAGCGCGGCCGCGTCCGCGTGGACCGCGCCGTCCGCGCCGCGAAGCGCCACGGCCACCCGGAATGCGCCGTCGCGGCGTTCGGCTCGGCCGGCCGCCACGGTTAGGACTCGGGCCTCGGACGGCCCGACCCGCACTCCCTTGAGGACCCGGAAACTCGAAAGGCCCGCGAGGACAAGCCCGGGATTGCCGTGCAGGGCCCCCGCGGCCAGCCACTCCACCATCAAGGCGGCGGGAAGCACGGCCACCCCATTGATGACATGGGAGCCCAGCACGGGCATCTCCTCCAAAGAAACCGTCCGCGAGAAGGCCTGGGCTAAGGGGCCCAGGTCCCCGCAGGGAAGCTGTTCTCCCTTCCCGGAGGGGGCCTGGGCTAAGGGGCCCTGGTCCTCGGCTGTTGCCGGAGGCGCAGCTTCGTCTCTGGGCAGCCCGCGTCCGACCACCACCTCGGCCTCTCCCCCGGAGCGAAGCTCCGCCAGGAAGTGGCGCCCTCCCTCCTCGAGCCCCACCAGGCCGACCCCCTCGGCCTCGAAGATTTTCTGGAGACCCTCCGTCACCATGCCCCCGGCCCACGGGCCCCAATTGATGGAGACGGCCCGGCAGCCGGGCCGCGCCGCGGCGTGCTGCCGGGCGATCTTGTTGAGGGACTCGTTGGCCATCGCGTAGTCCGACTGTCCGACGCGGCCGTAGCGGGCCGTCGTGGAGGAGAAGAGGGCCAAGGCGCGCAGCTCCTCGGGACCCAGGGCGCGCAGCAGGTGGCGCAGGGACGACAACTTGGCCGCGAAGACCCCCTCGGCCTGCTCGGCGGTCTTTTCCACGATGAGCTTGTCGGCGAGCACGCCGGCCCCGTGGACGAGCGCCCGGATGGGACCGTGCTCGCGGCGGATCGACTCGATAAGGGACCGCGCCTGGCCTTCGTCCCGCAGGTCGGCGGCGCGGTAGAATACGGCGGCCCCGGTGGAACGCAGGCGTTCGAGGTTGCTTCGGACCTCGCGGCCGGCGCGGGTCTCCCGGGCCCGGGCGCGCGCCTCGCGAGGAGACAGGGCTTCCCTCCGGCAGAAAGCTTCGACGAGTCCGGCCTCGGTCTCGCAGGCCGACACCCATGCGGGCTCCACCGCGGGTTCGGTCCGTCCCACCACGACGAGGGTCGGGGCATAGGCCCGGCCCAGGGCCAGGGCGGCCTCCGCCGTGACCCCGCGCGCCCCGCCGGTGATCAGCGCCACCTCGCCCCGCCGCAACGGGGGCTCGGAAGTCTCCCGGATTTCGAGCGCCTCGGCGCGCAGGCCGCGCCGTCCGCGGGGTCCCAACCCCGTCTCCAGGGGACCCTCGGAAAGAAGCTCGCGGGCGAGCGCCGCCGCGGCCTCCGGCCCCTGCCGCTCCGCGGCCAGGTCCAGAGCCCGGCACCGCACCTCGGGCCACTCCCGGGCCGCGGTCTTGGCCAGTCCGCTCAGGCCCCCGAGGACCGGATCGGCGCCCGCGCCGCCTTCCAAGCCGAAGGCTCCGTCAAGCCGGACGACGGTCGCAAAAAGGGCGCCGCGCTCCCGTCCCTGGCGGCGGAGCGCCGGCCCCGCGGCCGCCGCGGTCCCGAGCGCGCGCTTGAGGAAATCCTCCGACGCCGCGTCCCAAACGCCGTCCGGGGCCATCCGGCGGGCCGGCGCGAGAATCACCAGCCCGGAGAGCCGCTCCGGCACCCAGGCCGCGGGCCGGCCGACGGGCACGACCTGGACCGCAAGCCCCTTGGAGCCCAGCTCCTGCGCCAGCGACCGCCCCGCATACTCGTCATCGCACGCGATCCACAGCGGCTGACGCGGGTCCGGAGACCAGGCCGCCGGCGCCGGGTCCAGCTCGGTCAGCCTCAGGACCAGGCGCTCGAGGCGGGCGCCGTCGCGCCCCGAAGCGGAGGACGTCGCCCTTTCGGGGGCCGGCGCCGTCACGGGAAGCCCGTTTCCCGGCCCGCCGAGGAACGCCGCGATCTGGCGCAGGGTGCGCAGCGAACCCAGGTGCTCGGGCTTGACCGCGGGGGCCTCCGGCAGCTTCTCGCGCAGGGCGGCGAGTATTTCCACGCGCTTGATCGAGTCGATGCCCAGGTCCGATTCCAGATCCATGTCCAGGCCGAGCGACTCCGCGGGATAGCCCGTCTTATCCGAGACCACGGCCAGCAGGGCCGGTGCAACGGAACCGGCGGGGGAGAGGGACGGCGCCGCCGGCGTCTCGGCGGCGCGAGGCCCGCCCAAGAACGCCGCGATCTGGCGCAGGGTGCGCAGCGAGCCCAGGTGCTCGGGCTTGACCGCGGGGGCCTCCGGCAGCTTCTCGCGCAGGGCGG
>CAYJXJ010000104.1:0-6602 GCA_964374095.1 uncultured Elusimicrobia bacterium | reverse complement strand
CGAGTATCTCCACGCGCTTGATCGAGTCGATGCCCAGGTCCGACTCCAGGTCCATGTCCAGGCCGAGCGACTCCGCGGGGTAACCCGTCTTCTCGGATACCACGGCGAGAAGGGCGGAGTCCACGGCGGAGGAGGGCGGGGTTTCAGGGGAGGCCTGCGGAGGGGACGCGGGCGCGTCCGTCTTGACCGGGGCGGCGGGCGCCGCGGACAACTCGACCCCGCCCCCGCGCAGAAGGCTGTGATGCTGATCGATCAGGCCCTGGAGGGCGCGTTGCGCGGTCTCCTGCGACTCGAGGAACTTGAGGTGAAGGGCGGCCGCGGTCTCCTGCATCTTCTGCAGAGCGAGCATGCTCTCGTGATTGCGCCGCAGGGCCTGGGCCAGGGGTGGGGAGTCCTCGCCTGCCCGCGCGGGAGCCGTGGCCGCCGCCGCAACGGGAGCGACGGTCGGGGGCGTGGAGCTCCGGTGGTTGGCGCCGGTGAGCTTCACGGTCCGCCGGGACGCGGGCGGCGCGGGCGGCGGAGGCTCCTCCCACCGGGCCAGGGCGACCGGCTGTCCCAAGGCAGCCAAGCGGGCCAGGACCTTGGCCAGATCGGCGATCCCGGAGCGCTTCCCCCCCGAGGAGTCGACCGCCAAGGCCGAGAACTCCCGGCCCTGGAGTATGCTGGAAACCAGGCCGGTCAGACGTCCGCCGGGTCCGCACTCGAGGAACAACCGCATCCCCGCGTCATGCAGGCGCTCAACCATGCCGCAGAATTCCACGGGACTCGCGACTTGGGCCGCCAGCACCGCGCGGCCCTCGCGCGCCGAGGCCGGATAAGGCGCCGCGGTTTTGTTGGAGTAGACGTTCCCGCGCGGAGGGTTCCACGAACAGGCCTCCAGCTCCTCCGCGAGCGGCCTCTCCGCCCCCGCCACGGAGGCGCTGTGAAACGCCGCGGAAACCGGCAGCGCCACGCAGCGAATGCCTCGCCCTTCGAGCGTCGTTTGCGCCTTCGCGATGTCTCCCTTCGGTCCCGAGAGAACACCCTGTGCCGGCGCGTTCTTATTGGCCAGCACCAGCCCCGGCGCTTCCCTGCTCACGAACGCCGCGATATCCTCCAACGGCGCGAAAACCGCGAGCATTCCGCCGCGGCCCCCGTCGCCCTCCGCCATAAGCTTGCCGCGCAGGCGCGAAAGCCTCATCAGGTCCGCGTCGGACAGCACGCCGGCGACGGCGAGCGCCGTCAGCTCGCCGTAACTGTGGCCGCCGAAGCAGTGTCCCTGGAGGCCGAAGGCCTCCAGGACACGCCACATGCCAAGGCCAAGGACGCCGAGCGCAGGCTGCGCATTTTCAGTTTGGCGCAGCCTGTCCTCATGCGCCTTCCGTTCCGTTTCATCAAAGGCCGTGAATGGGTAAATTATCTCCGACAGCCGCGTCCCCGCGCCGAAACGATCCGCCCGATCGAGCACGCCGAGCGCCTCGGGAAACTGGCAGACCACATCGCGCCCCATCCCCACGTACTGCGAGCCTTGGCCCGGAAACAGCACAGCCATCCGCGGGGCGGCGCCTTCGGCATAGAATGCGCCTTCGGGCAGGGTCCAGGAAGCCGCGTCCGAACTCAGCCGGCCCAGGGCGCCGCGCGCCAGGGATTCCGGGTCCGTCCGGCCGCGCTCGAGCACCAGGCACAGGCGCGCCGCCGCGTCCGGCCGGAAGGCTTGGCGCGAGGCATGCCCCGCGCGCCGGACCTGGTCCCAGTCCCCGCGCAGGGCCAGGGCCGCGAGCGCCGCGGCGACCGCCCGCCGGTCCGCCCCGGACACCGCCGCGATTTCGACGCCGCCGTCCCAATCCGGGGCGGATTTCTCGGGGACGTGCTCCTCCAGGACCGCGTGGAAATTGCTCCCGCCAAAGCCGAAGGAGCTCACCCCGGCGCGGCGCGGGTGCTCCCGCGAGGTCCAGGGGCGCTTCTCGGCATTCACGTACAGGGGGCCGGAGCCGACGTCAGCGATGGGGCGGCGGACCTTGATGGTCGGCGGCAGGACCTTGTGATGGAGGGAGAGGGCGGCCTTGATGAGCCCGGCCGAGCCCGCGGCCGCCTTGGTGTGGCCGATCTGGGACTTCACCGAACCGACCGCGGTCCAGGCGCCCTCGCGGCCGGAGGCCCGGTAGACCTCGGCCAGGGCCTTGATCTCGGCGGCGTCGCCCACCGTGGTCCCGGTGCCGTGGCCCTCGACGAGCTCGATGGTCGCCGGGGAGACCCCGGCCAGGCGGTAGGCCTCGCGCAGGGCCTGAGACTGGCCCTCGGGGCTCGGCGCGTAGATGGCCTTGCCCCGGCCGTCGGAGGAGGAGCCGATGCCCTTGAGGACGGCATAGATGCGGTCACCGTCGCGTTCGGCGTCGGAGAGACGCTTGAGAACCATGAGGCCGAGGCCCTCGCCCAGGGCGGTGCCGTCCGCGCCCGAATCGAAGGGGCGGCTTTCCCCGGTCGGCGAGAGGGCGGGGGTCTTGGAGAAGCACATGAACATGAAGATGTCGTTGAAGCAGTCCACGCCCCCGGTCACGATCATGGAGGAGCGGCCGCCGGCCAGCTCCAGGGAGGCCAGGTGCAGGGCCGAGAGCGAGCTCGCGCAGGCGGCGTCCACCACGCAGTTGGTGCCGCCCAGGTTGAAGCGGTTGGCGATCCTCCCCGCGACGACGTTGCCCAGCAGGCCGGGGAATGAGCTCTCCTGCCACGGGACATAGCCGCCTTGGATGCGCGCGACCACCTCATCGGCTTTCGCGCCGCCGATTCCCGATTCGGCGAGCGCCCGCCGCCAGAGGGGGTGGCCGAGACGAGCGCCGAGGGGAACGACGAGCTGGAGCGTGCCGGTGACGCCGAGGATCACGCTGACGCGGCTGCGGTCGTAGTCCTTCCCGACGCCGTAGCCGGCGTCCTCCAGGGCGGCCTTGGCGGCGACGAGGCCGAGAAGCTGGGCCGAGTCGGTCGCCTCGATGGCGTGGGGGGCGATGCCGAACTCCGCCGGATCGAAATCGACCGGCGAGAGGAAGCCTCCGCGCTTGGCGTAGGTGAAGTCCGGCCGCTTGGGGTCGGCGTCGTGATACTCATCGGCGGACCAATGACTCGCCGGGATATCCGAAATTGAGTCCACGCCGCCCTTGATATTGGACCAGAAGTCCTTGAGAGTGCCGGCCTTGGGAAACAGGCAGCCGATGCCGATCAGGGCCAGCGGCTGGAAAGGAGGGGAATCATTGGCGGGTGTCGAAGGCTTGCTTTCGGGCTTCATGTCATGTCTCCAGACAGGAGCTCTTCGAGCTCCTGGGGGGGCCGGGGAGCGAAGGCCGCCGCGCGCGGATCGACGGCGATCCCCTGGCAGCGCAGGATGTGCAGGCGCGTGAGGACGGCCGCGCCCACGAGGATATTGGCCGCGATATCCGCCACGCGGCGGCGGGCGCGGTCCTCCAGGAATGAGCCGCGAACCCATTCGTTGAAGGCGCCCATGGCCGGCCCGCACCAAATCTGATAATCCATCGCCCGGGAAGGCTCGCCGGCGTTGGCCCAGCGCGAGGAGAGGCCCAGGTACCAGCGAAAGACCAGGGCCATGCGGTGCTTGGGGTCCCGCCCCGCGCGTTCGACCTGTGAAGGATCGCGCTTCAAAAAGAACGCGCGGGTCTTGTCCCATACCTCGGCCACGGAGGCGCGGAACAGATCCTTCTGCAGTGCCTCACGCTGAGGTGCGGGGATTTCTTCCAAAGAGCCGTAGTTTTTATATATCTCGTAGAGCTTGGCCGCGCGCATCGCAAACATCGTCCCGCGCTTCAAGACTTGGACCTTGACCCCCATCTCGAACATGTCGGCGGCCGGAGCCATGGCCGTATCGGCCTGCTGGGCCGCGGCGAGCATATCCCGCACCGTATCGGAGCTCCCGGACTCGACGCAGGCCTGGTTGACCGAGCCCGTCAGGACGTAACTCGCGCCCATGGCGAAGGCGGCCGCGGCCGAGGCCGGCGTGGCGATGCCGCCGGCGGCCCCGATGCGGGGCGCGGCGGCGTAGCGGCGCTGTGCCTGGATACGGTCGCGCAGGGCGATCAAAGTCGGGATCAGGGTGATGGCCGGCCGGTTGTCGGTGTGGCCCCCGCTGTCGGCCTCCCCGGTCAGGTCCTGGGCCACGGGGACCTCTTCGGCCAGGCGGGCCTGCTCGGCCGTGAGGTCCCCCGACTCCACCAGGGCCTTCAGGAAGCGCGGCGCGGCGGGGGACAGGAAACGCGTCGCCACCTCGACGCGGGAGACCTTGGCGATGACGCGGTTGGGAACGTCGATCTCGCCGTTGGGGTGCCGGCGGATGCCGGCGAGGCGGTAGCCAACGAGCGGCAGGGTGAGGTCGAGGTAGGCGGAAGCCTCGACGAGCCGAACGCCCTGGCGCCGGTAGAGCCCGGCGATCTCGGCTTCAAGCGCCGGCTCGGCCGGGCTGTGGATGAGGTTGAAGCCGTGGGGAGCCGAGCCCAGCGACTGCTGAAGCCGCCCGATGGCCTCCTCCACGCGCCGCGGCGAAAGCCCCGCCGCGCCGAAGAAGGCGAGCATGCCGGCCCGGCTCATGGCTTCGACCACCTCCACCGAACCGATGCCGTTGGCCATGGCCCCGGCCAGGTAGTTGTACCGGAGGCCGTGGTCGCGGCGGAAGGAAGCGTCGCCCAGGTTCTCGGGCCGCACGGCGGGCACGCTCGCGACGGCCTCCCCTTGAGCCTCGGGACCCGCCACGAGGCGCCCCTCGCGCCTAAACACCGCGAAGGGCCTGCCGACCCGAAGCAGCAGGCCTCGAAAGGCTTCGAGGTCGTCTACCGGGACGCTATCCTGGCGGACGCCGGAGGCGGCCGGCGTCACAGGGTGGAAAGGGAGCGGGTCATCGGCGGAAAGTGAAGCGAGGGATTATACTTCTTTTCGACGGGTGGGTTCAACGGCCGGTTCGGCGCCGTCATCTACTCGGGCTCGGAGCACCGCCTGCTCGATGCCCGGATCATCGCCATAACGGCGGGCGCGCGGGGACCATGGGCCGAGCCCCGCGTTGCCTCCATATCTGAAAGCGAATCAGCTGTCAAGGTCCATTTGTAGGATCCCTCGATGAGCCGAACTCCACGCCGTCCCGCCTTCCCTCAAGCAGTCCCTCACACCTTGATGCGCGCTCCTTCATCTGTTCCGGTACCGTCGGAATCATATCTTCGCCGTCTAAGCGGCATGATGTTTGTTCCAGGAGCGTGTCGCAATCATCGGTGTCGAGCCTCATATCATGGGCTCATGGAGGTTCCGCGCTTATGCCCCCGTCGGCGTTACCGTCGACGAAATCTTGTCTCTCGCCGGCTCTCGATAAGGCTCGCGCTTCGTCAACATCCAGTACGTCGCCTCCGCCAAGTGGCGCGCCACCGCTCCGATCGCCTTCTGGTGTCCCTTCCTCAAGCGCACGCGATCATAGAGCCAGACCACATGCCTGCCGGGGTAATGCCGGCGGTTCATGCAAATCGAGTTTCCCGCCTCCACGTAGGCCCACTTCAAGTAGCGGTTCACGTCGGAGCGCAACGGCCCGATCCGAATCTTTCCTCCGCTGGCGTGCACCCGGGGCGTCGTCCCGGCGTAGCAAGCCAGCTTCTCCGCGGTGGGAAACCGGCTCACGTCTCCGAGCTCCAGCAGAATCAGCGTCCCGAGGATGAATCCGATCCCAGGCAGGCTCATGAGCCGTTCGAGCTCCGGGGTCCTCTTGAACGTCTCCCGCATGCGCGCCTCGAGGATGCCGATCTGCTCCTCGACGCCTTCCAGCTGGTCCAACAACATGCCGACCGTGTAGCGCGTGTGGATCGGCAGGAGCTCCAGGCGCGACCGCATGACGGCGCGCCCACCGACGCCGAAGGCATCGCTGAATCCTTTAACCTCCAGAGCGTACCTGGCCAGCGCCGCGTGGATGCGGTTCTTGAGCCGGACCTTGGTCTGGGTCAACATCATCCGCGTGCGCGGCAGATCGCGTTCGTCCCGCAAGTCCCGCGGCGGCACCCACACTGTCGGCAGCGTGCCGTTGCGTTGCAGTATGTTGAGGCCCCGGGCGTCGAGCTTGTCCGTCTTGTTGATCGAGCCCATCATCAGCTTGGCTTTGCGAGCGTGCGTCAGTCGCGGCTGCATTCCGGCCGCCTCGATCTCATCGACGATCCAGTACCAGTTGCCGATCGTCTCCACGGCCACGGGCGATCCCGGCTCCCACGTCGAGAGAAACTCTCGGATCGCGCCGCGCTCGTGTTCAACGCGCGTTTCCTTCAGCAACGTGCCGTCGGACTTCTCGACACGGGCCAACGTGTATCGCTTGTGTGAGTCGAATGCGATATAATTCATTTGACTGCGCCTCCCTAAACGCGACATGTACCAGCTCTTCCGAGCACATGGTACGAATTCATGCGGCAGGGAGGCGCGGCGCTTTCATCCATAGCATCGGTGGAGGTAACCGCTCTCATTCCATCGGTGGAGGTAACCGCTCTCATTCCATTGGAACGCCCATCGCCTTTCGTTTCCATCGCCGCTGGGAACGGACGATGACGACCTCTCGTCCGCACCCGCGCGGGGTGCGGCCCTACCGCTTCTCCGAAAGGCGG
>CAYJXJ010000103.1:0-16448 GCA_964374095.1 uncultured Elusimicrobia bacterium | reverse complement strand
GTTCTGGCCGTTCTGGAGGAAGAGCGAACTGGGGTCGGTCCCCGCGCCGAAGAAGCCCTTGTCCTCGCCCGCGTCCGGGGCCTGGTTGGCGTTGATGTCGATGAAGGCCGCCAGGTAATAGCTCGTCCCGGTCAGGAGGCCCGGGAAGGAGAAGGCGCGGGTGCTCAGGAGCGGCTGGCCGGCCACGAAGGTCTGCGGCCCGAACGACTGGGCCGTGAAGACGGCCGACGAGGTGGACTTGAAGACCCCGACCCCGATCACGCCGCCCTGGCTGCCGCCGTACTCCACGGTTCCCGCGATCGAGCCCACCGACCCCGCCGAGCCGGAGAAGTTGAGCTTGAAGGCCCCCGTCACCCCGGGCTGATAGGCCACGGCGCCGATCGTGTAGATTCCGTCGAGCGGCAGGTTCAGACCCGTGATGCGGGCGTTGCCGTTGCCCGCGCTCTCGTCGTCGCTCGCCAGCAGGCTCCCGTTGGGATCGTAAAGGGTCAGGTAGGAATCCGAGAAGCCGATGGCGGTCATCTCGACGGTGACCGGCTGGCCGCGGGTCCCCGAGAAGGTGAAGAGCTTCTGGAAGGCGCCGGCGCGGTCCGGGGAGCGGCAGTCCGAGGGAGCGAGCGCGCTCGAGATCTCCACCCCGACCGTGATCGGGGTGCGGTCGCAGAGCCGGTAATTCTGGCTCCCCACGCTCACGTTGCCGCCGAGCGGGATGCCGGCGGCGGTCGAGAATATGATGGGCTCGCCCGCGTCGGGCAGGAAGCTGTTGTCGAGGTCGAGGAAGTGCTGGGAGCGGTAGGTGTGGGTGGCGTTGGTCAGGTTGGTGAAGTTGTAGGCGTGGTTGGGGACGGCGCTGGCGCCCGCGAAGGCGACGTCGGCGAAGCGCATCGGCGAGTCGGACCTGACCGGCCCGACCGCAAAGAGCATGGAGCGCACGCGGCAACCCGCCGCCAGGCAGGTCTTGGTCCCTTGGTAGTTCACGCTCCCCGAGATCGTCAGGGCTCCGGACCCGCCGCCGCCCGGGTCGTCCACCGCGCCCGTCCCGATATTGGCGATGGGGGCGTTGGGGCTCAAGGTCACGGCCGCGCCGCCGTTCAACTTTCCATAGGGCTGGTAAGCCTTGTTGAGAACACCCGTGAGCGTGGCGTCGCGGAAGGCGTCCACGAAATAATCCACGAACGGCGCCGCGGCCCCGCCGGGGACGAGGCCCCCTTTGCTGAAGAAGAAGGTTCCGGTCGGGGTCGGGGCCGGGACCGTCAAGGTCGCCTCCGGGGCGCCAAGGAAGTTCGCGTCGGTGAAGAACCGCACCACGAAGGGACCCGAGCTGAAGCTTCCCGAGTAGGAGATCGCGCCGTCGATCTGGCCGAAGTTCACGCCCGAGTTGGTATCGGTGAGGACGAAGTTCTGGGTCGTGGGACCCGGGGAGCCCGTGCCGCTTGAAACCGCGATGGTGCCCGCGTCCCGGAAGGGCTCGCCGTTGTCCGGGTAGTGGTTGAAGTTGGCGTCCACCCAGCCGATCAGCCGGAAGTTTTGGCTGGCATTCAGGAACGGGAGCGCGTAGAGATAATGGGTGGTGCCCGCTTGCCGGAAAATCTGGGCTTCGCCGAAGCTGCCCTGGCCGTACTGTCCTTCGATGAAGGCCTGAACGATGATGGGAGCGCCCGGGAGGGAAGCGCTGGAGTAAGAAACTTGACCCTTGATTTGGCCTCCCGGGGGGTCGTTCAAGGTGAGGTTGGCGGTCACCAGCGCCGTCAGGCCGAGGAAGATCTTCGGCGGGTCGTCAAAGGACGGAATGCCGACGAAGTTCTCGGTCGCGCCCAGGCCCAGGGGCTCGCCCAGGTGGTCGTCGGGGTTGCCGTTGTTGTTGGTGTCGCGGAAGGCGGCCATGAAGTAGGTCGCCCCGCCGAGTATGCCGCTCTTGGTGTAGACCCCGGGCGAGGCCAGGGTCTCCACGCAGTCGATGGTCCCGAAGGTCTGGTCCTGGGTGATGGCGATGTTGATGGTCCCGGTCGCGGTCCCGCCGTAAGAGATCGTGCCCCTAAGGGTCGCGTTGCCCGAGCCGCAGGAAGAGCCCGGCTCCTTCAGCTCGATATTGGCCGTGGTCGTGGAGTTGGCGGTCACCGTGACCGGCGAGGAGGAGCCCTTGGCCTCGAAGACGTCGGCGCGCAGGTCCTTGTTGCCGTCCACGTAGGCCTTGAGGATATAGCTCGTGGCCGGGGCCACGAAGTCCATGATGTAGGAGAAGGGCGAGCCGCCGATGGTCGCGGTCGAGGCGAAAGCCCCGACTAGGATGTCCTCGCAGGTGGGGCATTGCTTGGTGCCGATCTCGACGCGGATGGCGCCCGGCTGGCTGCCGGTGTAGAGCAAAGTTCCCTTGACCACGCCCGCCGACGGGTCGGAGACGTTCAAGTCCGCGGGTCCCGAGAGGTTGGAGACCCCGCCGGTGATGGTGATCGAGGTCGGCGCGCTTTCGGAGCCCAGGGCCCCCGCGGGCTCCCCGGCGTCGCGGTAGAAGTTGCCGTTGACGTCCTTGAAGGCGCGCACGTAATAGGTCCCGTCGGTCAGGCCGGGGAACCCGTAGGGGCCGGAGAAAGGCGCGGCGGCAGATACGTCGAACTGCTGGATCGGGATGGCCTTGGGGTCTGCGGTCGTGAAGAGCTGGACCTTGAGCATGCCGGGCTTGCTCCCGGCATAGCTCAGCGTCCCGTTGATGCCGCCCGCGAAGCCCCCGACCACGCTCAAGCCCAGGGAATAGAGCCCGGTCTGTCCGGGGTTGAAGGAAGTCGGCTCGATGAGCCAGGTCCCGGTGGTGTGGGCAAAGAGCCGGACCGAAGCCGCGCCCCCGGGCGGGGCGATGTTCTGGGCGGCCACGAAGCCGTCGGGAGAAAGGACATACAGCACGGGATCGAAGTTGCCCAAGCCGCCCACCGAGATATTGAGCTCCGAGCCCACGCCGATCGAGCCCGTCCCGCCGCCGCCCACCACGAAGGAGTAGAGGTCCGTGAAAAAGCCGGGCCCTTGGTCCTTGGCCGGGCAGTCGGTCGTTTCCAGCTTGACGCCCGCCCCCGAGACCTTGGTGTTGGGGAGCGCCTGCGTGCGGTCGCAGACCGCGACGTTGGCGCCGGAGACGGTGTTGTTGCCGAAGATATAGACCGGGAAGGGCGCGCTGATGCCGCCGAAGGTGCCGGAGGGCTCGTTCAAGTTCTGCTGGACGTTGTCGTTGTTGAGGTCGCGGAAGCCCCGCACGTAGTAGGTGTTGGTGGAAAGGCCGGTAAAGCTGTAGAGACCCTGATTGCCGAGCGCGGCCTCGGCCTGGAAAGGATCGCGGCCCCTAGGCGAGGTCGAGAGGCGCACGCGGAAGACCCCCGCGCTGGTCGCGGTAAACGTGCTCATAAAGCCCGTGACCTTGCCGCCGAAGTCGGGGGTGACGGCCTTGGGCGCGGTGGGCGAGGAGACGTTCTGGCCGAAGTCGAAGGCGAAGACCCGGTAGGAATTGCTCAGGTCGGCGACGGGAGCCAGGTCGGTGAAGCTCACGGTCGCGCTCGAGAGGTTGCCCGAGAGATCGCCGAAGCCCGTGCCGGTCGAGCGTTGGACCTTGAAGCCAAGAAGATCATTGAGAGGCCCCAGGTCCGCGCTCTTCAACGGCGGGGACCAGGAGAGCGTCACCTTCCCGAAGCTCGCGGCCGCGGCCAAGCCCGACGGCGCGCCCGGGGGCACGGTATCGACCGACACCGTGAAGTTCTGGCCCGTGACCGGGGAGGCCGCCACGACGATGCCGGTGGGCGACCCGAACACGCCCTGGTCCTCGCCCAGGCCGCGCGCGCCGTTGACGTCGGCGTCCACGTAGGCCCGTACGAAATGCGTGCCCGCGCTTAGGGGGGCCAGGAAGTACGACTGGGACGGAATGTTGGTGAGGAAGGACCGCGCGGATATGGTCGTCGTGGAGAAATTCGCGCTCGTATTCGCCTCCACGACGACGGAGCCGGCCTGCTTGCCAGCGTAGGAGACCGTGCCGCCGATGGAGGCCACGGTGGCGGGGTTGGTCACGCCCGAAGTCTGGCCCGAGAAGGCCCCGAAGACGGAGTTGCCGTTGCGGCCGCGCACCCGCCAGAAGTAGGTCGCGGCCGGGGCCAGGCCCACGTCGTTGAAGCTCACCGCGGTCGTGGTCGCGACCGCCAGGAAAATGCCGGGCTGGGTCACGCCGGTCGCGCGCTGGACCTCATAGAGCGTGCCCGCGGGGTTGGCGTTGGCGGTCCAAGATATGGCGGCCGCGTTCTGGCCCACGGAGTCCACCACCGGCGAGGCCGGCTGCGCGGCCAGCGAGAAAAGCGCGCCGATGTCCGAGGGCGGGCTCGAGCCCTTGGGGTTGGCGGCCGTGATCCGGGTCAGGACCGAGGCCGTGTTGGGCGGCAGGCTCTGGAAGAAAGACGAGGTCGGATCGAGCAGGACCTGCTGCAAGGCGTTGGCCCCGGTCCTAAGCTCATACTGCGTCGCGCCCGGGACCAGGTTCCACCGGAAGTCGATGCCGTTGAGCGCGGCGACCCCATGAAAGCCCGGCACCGCGGGCGGGCTCGACAGCTCGGTCAGGAAGAAATTCAAGCCCGTGAAGGCCCCGGAGGAGACCGCGATGTTGGGCAAGGAATTGAAGAAGGGCTCGCTGGGGTCCTTGGCCTCGTTGCCGTTCTGGTCGAGGAAGGCGAAGACATTGTAGTCCGTGGCCGGCCGCAGGAGGTCGAGGGTGTAGTAGAAGCCTTCCGAGGGAACGGGCGGGAATATCCGGACGAACTCGCGGTTTTCGACCAGGAACCCGGGCGAGCCCGGCAGGCCGTGCGCGGCGCGAAGCACGATCACGCCCGAAGTCACCGTGCTCGAAACCCCGATCGTGCCGTTGATGGCGCCGTTGTCGCGCAGGGTGATATTCTTGCCGGTCGGCATCGTGCCCGGAGGCGCCGGGACGAAAATCGGGGTGAGGAAGTTCTGGAAGTTCGCGATCGTGGCCGAGGGGCTGGTGACGTCGAAGGCGCCGGTGGGCTCGGCGCCGTCGGGGTTCTTGTTGTTGTTGAAGTCCCGAAAGCCCACCAGGTAGTAGGTGTTGGGGGCCTGGAGGTTGCCGATGATGAAAGCCCCCGGCGACTGCAGGGCCGCCGTGCCGAAGAATACGATGTCGTGGCCGAAGTCGGTGTGGGTCGTGACCGCGACGACGAAGCTGCCGAAGGAGTTCACTCCCGCGGAGGCGCTGTAGGAAAGGGTGCCGGAGATCGTGCCGATTCCCAGGGATACATTGACGTTGATCGTGGTCGTGGAGCCGGCCGAGACCTGGGAGGCCTGGACCGTGTCGCCCTGGTGAGACGACTGGACTTGGTGCCGGGCACGGACGCTGTAGGGGCCCGGGGCCAATCCCGAGATCGAGTAGGAGTAGGAGGTCGGCGCGCCGACGGAGATGGTCGTGGTGGCCTTGGTGACCCCGGTGTTGCCGTCCACCGCGGTCACGTCCATGGATCCCGTAATCCCGCCCGAGTAGAACACCGTGCCCGCGATCGCGCCCAAGGTCGAGCCGGACACCGAGAAATCGGCCAGCGCGAAGCCGGAGTTGTCCGTGTAGGACCCCACCAGGTCGTTCATGGCCAGGACCAGCTCCCCGCCGATGGGCACGACCGCCGTGCTCGACTTGCCCACCGCGAACCACTTGGGATTACCCGTGGCCGGGGGACTAAAGGGCTGGATGCGCCCGATCAGGGTGCCCACGTTGGTCGAGGTCAGCACCGAGTTCAGGCCCTGGGTGTTGGGATGGCCGGTGGGCGAGGTGTTGGCCGATGGACTGCTTGCCCACACCCCGCTGGCCGTGACGGTCAGGGTCTGGCCCGGGAAGACCGCGAAGCCCGTGAACACGCCGCCGGTGTTGTCGGGCTGGGCGTAAAAGTCCGCGGGCACCTTGAAGCGGACCGGGGCCGAGGAGATGATGGGATAGAGGCCGGCCTGGACCGCCATCGCTCCGGCGGAAAGGCCCACGTTGGAGGAGGTGGAGAGCTGCACCCCGATCGAGGCGAGCTTGTTGCCCGCGGGGTCGATCGTCAGGAAGAGGGTCCGGGTCGAGCCCGCGATGATGTTGTCGGCGGGAGAGAATAGGATGTTGCCCGTGGGCGAGGAGAGCGTCGCGAAGAACGTTCCGCGGTAGTCGTCGCAGCCCGGGCAGGAGAAGGAGAAGCCGCCGAATTGGAAAACGCCGTCGTTATTGTCGTCGTCGAAGACGTCGATGAAGACCCCGCCGGGTCCCGCCGCCCCGCCGCCGCCCCCGGCGGGCAGATTCCCGACGGCCTCGACCTTGAGGGAGTTCAAGGTGGAGTTTGCCGAGAAGGAGAAAAGCTTGAGGCGGAGCACCGGCTGGGTCCCGAAGGCCGAGATCGCGCCGCCGTGCACAGGCAAAGTGCTCGCGTAGACCGTGCCGCCGGACTGGGCCGAGCCGCCGCCCACCGTGATGTTGGTGCCGGAGTGATCGGTCAGCCCGCTCACCGCCACGGGGCTCGAGGACCCGAAAGCCTCGAAGTTGTCCTGGACCTTGTCGTTGTCCACGTCCACGTAGGAGATGACCGTCAGGCCCGTGAAGGGCGGGGCGTCGACGAAGTACGGGCCCCCGGACACGGGCGCGAGAATGGAGGCTTCGAGCGTGCATACGGCGCAGGGCGGGTCGCCCTGCCACACGTCCACGCGCAAGGACCCGGCCTGGCCGGTGTTCAAGGTGATATTGCCCGAGATCGAGCCCCAGTCCTGGAGGGTGATGTTGACGCCGTTGGCGGTCCCCCCCGCCCCCACGAAGACCGCGTTGGAACGGAAGGCCCCCGCGTTGCCCAAGCCCCCGCGGGGAGCCTTGCCGGAGGGCTGGAGCCCGACGGACTTGAAGGCGAAGACGTAGTAGGTGTTGGGGGCCGGCAGGCTCGTGATGCTGAACGCGACTCCCGAGGAGACCTTGACGTTCTGGCCCACGCCCTGTGTCTGGCCGGAGGCGTCGGTGGTGACGAGGACCCGGTAGTCGCCGCTCTGGGACCCGGCGTAATTGGCCGTGCCGTTGATCGTGGCCAGGCCGCCGCCGTCGGGGCTCCAGAAGATCACGCTCTTGGGGTCGCTCTCGAAGGGCGTGCCGAGGCGGCCGCCCGAGGCGTCCAAGAAGGTGATGTTCGAGCCGGAGGGCATCGCCTGGTTGCCGCAGGTGCCCTCGCACTGGTCGAAGTACGACACGTTGGTGGAGACATGCGGGGCCAGGAACTCCCACTCCCTGAAAGTCAGGTTGAGGGGAGGATTGGACGCCCCGTGATGGATGCGGAAGCTCGGCTTGCTGTTGGGGATCTCCCCATCGAAGGTCAGCATGTCCAAAGCATTGATCTTGGCCATCAAATCGTTGGGCCCGCTCGGCCGGTTATGCAAGGTGAGCCCGGACGAGTTGCGGATATACGGGCCATGGTTCTGGACCGTCACGGTAGCGTCCCGGATGTCGAAATCCCACAGCCCCGCGCCCGCGACGTTCTCCAAGAACGCAGCGGAGTTGGTCGTGGAGATGTTATTGCGCCAGAACGCCGCTCCCTCGAACTTGAGGCCCTTGGTCCTCAGCCGGGTGGAGGGGTCCGAGAGGAACTCGTTCTTGCCCGGGCCCATGTCCAGGGTCGCGCTGCTCCTGAGGGTCAGGAGTCCCTGGACCTCCAGAGTGTTGTTGCCGCCAAGGTCGAAAGTGCCCCGCTCCATGGTCACGTGGGTGGAGATGGCGAGGGTGTTGCGCACGCCGCTCGGGTTGACGAGCCGCAGGATCTTCGCGTAGTCGGTCGTCATCTCCAGGCCGCCGAGGGTGATATTCGAGATATCCCAGTTGCAGTCGAAAGTCGACGTGGCGAAGCGCACTCTCTCGCCGTTGAACGGCTTTTGGCCGCCCGCCCAGTTGGCGTCCAAGCTCGCGCGGTTGGGGTCGAAGGCGTTGCCGCCGATCCAGACCTTGACGCCGGCGGAGGGGAGGATGTTGTAGGTGACGAAGAGGCTCCCGGCGTTGTCGCCGTAGTTCGAGTCGTTCATCGCCAGGAAGAGGTTGCCGCTCGTCGTAACCGTAAAGGTGCTGGAGGTCCCCATGGCAAACCATGTGGTGCCCGTTCCGATCCGGCCCATGAGGCGGGCGGTGTTGGTGCTGGTGATGACGCAACTCACGCAGTTCCCGCCGAAATCACCGTTGGCTCCGAAAAATAGGGTGCCGTCGGGACTCCAGGAGCCGGAGGTCTGGACGCTCACTTGTTGGCCGGGGTTGATGTAGAGCCCCGTGTCGAAGCCCCCGCCCGCCGGGGAGGTCGGGGTGCTGTAGGCCACGGGCAACTGCCCCGAGGGCTTGGCGAAGAGCTCGGCTTGGACCTTGGTTACCCCGGACCTATGCGGGAAGCCCTGAGGCTGCACGGCGCCCGCGACCAGGTCCGCGGGGAAGTCGAGGGCGAGCTCGAGGGTCTTTCCGGCCGCGACGCTCGAAAAGGAGACGCCGATCAGGTACTGGCGGGTCGTCGCGGTCAGGACCTCGTCGCCGGCCGGGATGTTGAAAACAGCCTTGGGGGGCGCGCCGGCCGCGAATGGAACGGCCGCGCGGAATTCCCCCGGGTCCTTGAGGTTGTTGTTGTTGGCGTCGAAGAAGACCGCGGCGTTGACCTGGCCCGCGGGCGCGTCGCCCAAGAGGCTCATGGCCGCCTGCGTCATGCTGACCGAGCCGCCCGCGGTCCAGAGCTTCAAGCGCAGCATGATGAGGTCGTTGGCGTTCTGGCCGGAGGTGGGCGGGGCCGTGGGAACGGACTGCACGAATGTCTGCACGCCTCCGCCCGCGCCGCCGCCGAAGGCGTCGGCGTTGAATTTGCGCAGCCAGGCGTTGTCGCCTTCGCCGACGTCCAAACGTTTCTCTCGCCCGCCCACGTAAACGGCCCCACCCGAGTCCACGGCCACGGCATTGGCGACGTCGTTGTTGTTGCCGGGACTGTTGTAGGTCGTGGTCCACTGGATGAGGCCGTTGGTATCGTACTTGCGAATCCAGGCGTCGGCAGCCACGCCGGTCCCAGATGTCTGGCCCACGGCATAAACCCCGCCGCCCTCCACCGCGATGCCCAAACCGTCGTCATCAGCGAGGAGGCCGGGGGTGTTGGTGAAGCTGCTGGTCCATACCACGCCTCCGGAGAAATCGAGCTTCTTGACCACGATGTCCCCGCTTCGGACCCCTTCCGTGCTCCGGCCGATCAGATAGACCCCTCCGGCGTCCACCGCCACGCCTTCCCCGATCTCGTCGGTATCGTTGATGTTGCTGCCCGAGCCGCTGAAGAGCCGCGTCCAGACCGGGCTGCCGTTGGACGCGTCGTACTTCCTCAGCCAGATATTGCGCCCCTGCGGGCCGGCGCCGACTTCCGATCCCGCCACGTAGACGAAGCCGCCGTAGACCGCGACGCCGCGGGCGAAGTCGTCGAACCCCGCGGCGCCGTTGTAGGTCTGGGTCCAAAGCTCGCCGCCGTTGGGAGAGTATTTCCGCACGAAGATGTCCTGAACGGGGCCCGGGCCGGGGGGGCGATGCGCCCCGGCGACGTAGACCCCGGAGGCGTCGGCGGCCACCGCGTTGAAGTCGTCGTCTCGTCCCGCCCTGTCGTAAGTGGTGGACCACTCCAGCAGGCCCCCCGAATTGTACCGGAACAGGACGCCGTTGTAGCCTTTGGGACCATGGGATGACGAGCCCACGACGTAAACCTCGTTGCTGGGCCCGACCGCGACTCCGAAGCCGTACTCGCCCAGGTTGAATTCGCTGTTGTAGTAACGGGTCCATTGGATGACGCCGCCGGAGTCGTACTTGCGCAACAACAAATTGTCGGCGTTGCCCGCGCCGCCCTGGGGATAGAACTGGCCCGCGGCATAGACGTTCCCGGCCGAGTCGCGCGCCACGTCGTTGATCTCCTCCGTGCCGGTGAACGAGGGATAGCGGATCTTGGACAGCCAGCCGCCGCCGGGAGTGCCCGGGGCGCCCAGCGGGATGGAGTCGGTGGTGAGCGGCGTCGGCGCCGTCCCGGAGCTCGCCGCCTGGTTGGAATCCGGCGACTCGACCCCGGCCGGGAAGCTCGTGTAGAAGACCCGGAAGAAGTACATGGGCGAGATCGGATTCCCCGCCCCGTCGTGGCCCGTGTCGAGCCCGCCCGCGATGAAGGCCGCGCCCCCCGGACCCAGAGTCACCGGCCCGGTGGCTACGTCCACGAAGGCCCCGCCGGCCGCCAAGAAGGCGGCGTCGGAGAGGGCGAAGGCCCCGACATGGGTCGCGAAAGCGACGCCAAAAGTCGAGCCCGGGTTGAGCTGGGCCGCCCAGGACCAGGTGAGCTTGACCGAGCCGACATTGGGCCCCGCGGCCGCGGAGAGGTTCGTGATGGGCGGGACCTGGACCCCGGACTGCACCCAGTCCACGAGGTTCGACGGGTCGTTGTCGAAGTTCTCGCCCGCCTGGGAGCCCTTGGCGTCGCGCATGGTGATCTTGGAGGCCGCGCCCAGGCCGGTGGCGTTAAAGTTGACCGCGATGTTGGGGTCGGCGAAAGTGATATTAGTGAAGGTGGCGACCTTGACGATCAGGTCCACGTCGAAGTTGATGGCCGTCGACCCCGGAGCCAGCGGCCCCTCGAAGGTGATGCTGGAGAGCGAAAGCACCTCGTTCCCGGACGCCATCACCATGCCCGGAGCGGAGATGCGCCGGAACACGCCGCTGGTGATATCGACGATGCCGTCGAAGACCAGATTGAGGGAAGCGGCGGGGCCGGTGCTGGTCAGGACCGGCGGGCCGACCGAGTTGTTGTCGAAGAGTTTGATGCGGCCCTTGCTCGAGCCGCCGGTGGTTTTCAGCTCCGTGCCCTGGAAGAAGGCCGCATCGTGCATCTCAAAGAGGCCGCTGGAATTCGCCGTAACCGAGCCGATGGCCACCACCGTCGTCCCGCCGATGTGAAAGACCGCGCCGCTTGAGATCGTGACGGGACCGTTCAACGTGTGCTTATTGGAGGAGTTGGTGACGAACTGAATCGTGGTCCCCGGCGTCATCATCTCGAAGGGCCCGTTGACGGTCAAGGAATTCAAGACGTCCACGTTGCCCTTGTAGCCGTCCTTGAAGGTGATGGAACTCAAGGTCACCGTGATGTCCCATTGCGCGTTGATCGTCGGGCTGGTCGCCCCGAAGATCACGTAGTCGCCGTTGACCGGGGCGAATCCCCCGATCCAGTTGGAACCGTTGGACGCGAAGCCGATGCCGGAGCCGGCCCAGATCTTGGCGTTGCCCGCCGAGGCCGGGGCGAAGGCGTCGGCGTTGAACTTGCGCACCCAGATGTTCTCGAACTGGGCGTTGGACTTCCGCTCGTAACCCGTCACGAAGACATTGGAGGCCAGGCTCACGTGCAGGCCGTTGGCCTCGTCGATGCCGTTGGCCGGCCCGGCGTAGGTCGTGGTCCACTCGATGAGGCCGCCCTTGGAGTACTTGCGCACCCAGATGTTGACGTCGCCCGCGGCCACCGCCTCGGACCCCGAGAGGTAGACATTGTCCCCATCGAGGGCCACGCCCGTCGCCACGTCGTCTCCGCCGAAGGCGCCGTTGTGGGTCCGCTTCAACAGCAGCCCGGCAGTCAAGGAGTCGTATTTAAGGAGGATGGCGTCGCGCTGGCCGCCGCTCGGGATTTCGTCTCCCGCCACGTAGACATAGGGCCCGTCGGTCGCCACCGCCCGGCCGCGGTCCACCGAGCCGCCCGCGCCCGCGTAGGAGGTGGTCCATTGGACCAGGGCGTTGGAATCGTACTTGCGCAGCCAGAGGTTGGTGTCGAAGCCCGGCACCACCGACTCCTCGCCGGAGACGTAGATCGCGCCCCCTTGGGCCGCGATGCCGATGCCCTGGTCCAGACCATTGGCCGGATTATTGTAGCTGGTCGTCCAGAGGAGCAGCCCGTTCAAGTCGTATTTCTGGACGAGGATGTTGCGGTTCTGGCCGGAGCGGATCTCAAAGCCCGCGACGTAGATGAACCCGCCGTCCACCGTGACCGCCGCGCCGTAGTCGTCAAGGTTGTCAGGGCTGTTGTAGGTCGTGGTCCACTCGAGCATGCCGCCTTGAATGCCGTTGGTGACGTCGTACTTCTGCAGGAGGAGATCGTCGCCCTTGCCGTCGTTACGGTTCTCCGCCCCGACCACGTAGCCGTAGTTCCCGTTCACCCAGACGCCGCGGGCCACGTCGTTGCCGTTCTTGGGGTTGTTGTAGTAGACGGTCCCATCGGTGTTGCCGTTGGTGTCGTATAGCCTCGCGAAGATGTCGTCGTTGCCCGTCCCGGTGTTGAAGGTCCCGACGGCGAGTATGCCGGTCGCGGTGTTGTTGTGCATGATGGACCAGCCCCGGTCGTCGCCGCTGTTGGGACCGTTGACGGTCTGGAGCCACCCGCCGCCCGGCGTGCCCGGGCCGCCGAAATTGGTGAAGGTGGCGGTGGTCAGGATGCCGGGCAGGAAGGGGGTCTGTGAGGCCAGGTTCGAGGCCGGGGAGGACACCCCGCCCGGCGACTGCAGGAAGACCGTGAGGAAGTAGCTCGGGGAGTTGTTGGTGTCGGCACCGTCGCGCCGGGTGTGCAGGCCGCCGACCGTGAAGGTCTGGTACTGCCCGGAGGTCACCGCGCCGGTCACGACCTTGATCTCGGCGTTGGCGATGCCGAAGGTGTAGCCCCCCGTGAAGGTGGTGTAGTCCACGAAGAACTTGGAGCCCGCGGGCAGCGCCTCGGGGTAGCTGAAGGAGATGTTGACCGCGCCCGCGTAGCTGCCCGGGCTGGCGGAGAGGTCGGTGACCCCGGCCAGGAAAGCGTCGGCGTTGAAGCGGCGCAGCCAGCCGTTGTTGCTCTGGCTGAGGACGCTCTCCAGACCCGCGACATAGACGTTGCTCGAGGCGTCCACGACGATCCCGGCGCCCTCCTCATTGCCCGTGTCCGAGCCCTGGTACGTCGTGGTCCAGACCGCCAACCCCGCGGAGAGGCTGAGCTTGCGCACCCAGATGTCCTTGTTGCCCGCCGCCCCGGTCTCAAATCCCGTCACGTAGACGCCGCTCTCATGGGCCGCGATGGCCTGGGCGTTGTCGCTGCCGCCGGGGAAAGGCCCGTTGTAGGCGTGGGTCCAGACCGCGTTGGGGGGAGAAGCCGAGTCGTACTTGCGCACCCAAATGTTGTCCCCCTGGCCGCTGACGGTCTCGTAGCCGGCCACGTAGACGTTGCCGGATGAATCGAGGTCGATGGCGAGCCCCTTGTCGGAGGCCGCTCCCGGGCTGGTGTAGGTCGTGGTCCACGACACCAGGGTCCCCAGGGAGTCGTATTTCCGGACCCAGATATTGTTGCCCTGGCCGCCGACCTGCTCCTCGCCGGCCACGTAGACCCCGGTCCCGCTCACGGCCACGCCATGAATCTCGTCGGCCAAGTTCGTGGAGCCGTTGTTGTAAGTGGTCGTCCATTGGACCAAGCCCGCCGCGTTGTACTTGCGCAGCCAGGCGTTCTTGTGCTGTCCGATCTTGAACTCGTAGCCGCCCGCGTAGACGTTCCCGGAGGAGTCCACGGCCACGCCCTCGGCCAGGTCCTCGCTGTTGTCGGCCCCGTTGTGCGTCGCCTCCCAGAGCAAGGCGCCGTTGGTGTCGTACTTGCGCACGAAGGCGTTGAAGTCCTGCCCCGGGATGGAGGAGGCGCCGACGGCGTAGACGTTGCCGGAGGAATCCGCCGCGATGCCGGCGACCTCGTCATGGGTGTTATCGGCGTTGTTGAAGTACTTGGTCCAGAGGATCGTTCCCGCGGAGGTATACTTGCGCAGGAGGAAGTCCTGCGCATTCGACGCGGTTTGATAGGCCCCCGAAACGTAGATGTTGCCGGCCCCGTCCCGCGCCGCTCCGATGAAGCCGTCGCTGAGGTTGACCGAGTCGTTGAACGTGGACAACCAGCCGCCCCCGGCGGTGCCCGCGCCGCCGAGGTTGGTGAAGGCGTTGGTCAGCAGCCCCGGCAGCGCCCCCGAACCCGTGGCGATATTCGAGGGCCCGGACTCGGCGCCCGGGCCGGAGGTGATGAAGACCCGGAAGTTGTAAGTCGGGGAGATGGGGAGGTCGCTGCCGTCCCGGCCCACGTCCAGGCCGCCCACTATATAGGAAGCGGCGGCGCCCGCGGTGACCGGCCCGGTCGGCCTGGTGACCTGGGCGTTGGCGATAAGCCAATCGGCGCCGGCGTTGGTCGAGTATTGGATATAGAAGGAAGCGCCCGCGGCCAGGGTCTCGGGCCAGGTCCAGTTGAGCCTAGTCGCGCCCACCGTGGTCACCGCAATCGTCGTCAAGTCTCCGATGGAGGCCACCCCGAAGGCCTGGTTGAGCCAGGCCACTTTATTGCCCGGGTCGTTCTCGAAAGCCGGCCCGGCCTTGGGCCCCTTCGCCTTCTGGAAGGTCAGGCTGGCCGAGGGCCCGAGATTGAAGGCGTTGACGTTGATCCCGATGTTGGCGTCGGCGAAATTGATGTTGGTGAAGGTCGAGACGTAGTTGTTGGGTCCCGCCACATCGAAGAAGATGGCAGTCGTGCCGGGCTCCAGGGGCCCCTTGAAAGTGAAGCTCGAGAAGTTGATGAAGGTGGCGATGTCCCCGATCTGGATGCCCATGGAACCTAAGCGCTCGAAGACGGCGCTCGAAATGTCGATCTGGCCGTCGAGGATGACCTCCAGGTGCGCGCCGAAGCCACCGGTGCTGGTGAGCACCGGGGCGCCGACCAGATTGTTGTCGAAGAGCTTGAGCTTGGCCGTCCCGGGCTTGACGTGGATCTTCGTGCCCTCGAAGCGCGCCGCGTCGTGCATCTCCAGGATCCCGCCCCCTCTGACCGTGATCGAGCCGATCGCGACCACCGTGGTCTGGCCGATATGGAAGGTGGCGCTCGCGACCGTGACCGGGCCGCTCAAGATGTGCTTGTTGGCGGCGCTGTCGAGGAAGAAGACCGTGGCGCCCTGGGAGAGGACGTCGAAGGCCTTGTTGACGATGATCTGGGAGCTGATGCTCACGCCTCCGGTGTAGCCGGAGAGAACGGCGACCGAGCTTAGGGTGAGCGCGATGTCGAAGGTGCAGTTCTTGGTCGAGGTCGCGTCGAAGCGGATCTCGTCGTCGGTGGCCGGGAGGGTGTTCGCGGACCAGTTGGCCGCCTCGGAGGCGCTATCGGTGGTTCCGCCCCCGTCCCAGGTGCGGGTCACGCCGCCGGCCTGGGCCGGGAAGGCGAAGTAGCCGGCGTCGAGCGTGGTCGCGCCCGAGGTCCCCGAGACCGTGCCCACCTGGCCGAGGCTGCCCATCACCTCGGTCGTGCCGCTGGCGGTCTTGGCCGTGCCGGCGCTGCCGAAAGACAGGTCGTCGACGATCTTGGTGGTTCCCGAGACCTTTTCGCCCGCGGCGAAGGTGTCGCGCGCGATCCAGGCCATGCCCATGAGGGCCAAGGCCCAGGCCGCCGCCGCCACCGTCGCCTTCAAGCGCTTCTCAGCCATACATCACCCTATTTTCCGGGAACTTTTTGGGGGGGGTCGATCGTATATATCTCAATGCCCCCGTAGCTCAATGGATAGAGCGGCGGCCTGCCAAGCTGAAGATCCGGGTTCGAGTCCCGGCGGGGGCAGAGTATCCTCTTGACAAATCCGGACGGCGTGGTATACTGATACCGGCAGGCCGTTGCGGGATTCGTATCCCGGGTCTTCAGCGAGGGGGTCGGCGAAAGCCGACTCCCTTCTGTCTTAAAGCCGTCCCGAAAGGCTCCCGGCGACTGGGGCCTTGCTCTTTGGCCCTTGACGCTCACCCCGATGCGACGTATACTATACATCATGATGAAACGCTCCCAAATCTATCTCCCGCCGGAGCAGTGGCGGCTGCTCTCGGTCCTGAGCGACCAACGGCATGAATCCATCTCGGAGCTGATCCGCCGATCCATCGGCATGACCTACCAGAAAACCCAAGCCGATACCGAAGCGGCCGTGGGCAAGATCTTCGGCCTGTGGCGCGGCCGCGGCGACCTGCCGCCGACCCGGGCCTACGTCCGGCGCCTGCGCCGGAGCCGGAGGCTTGGGTCCCGGCGTGCCTGACCTGCTGCTGGACTCCGACGTCGTCATCGAGCTCCTGCGCGGCAACGAGCGCGTCCGCGCGGAGCGCCTTCGGCTCGAGGGCCGGGGCTGGACCATGGTCTCGACCCCCGTCGCCAAGGCGGAGATCCATCGCGGCCTGCGTCGCGGCGAGGAGAAAGCCGTGGGCGAATTCTTCGCCCTCTGCCGCTGCCTGAACATCACCGAGGAAGTCGGCGAACAGGCGGGGCGATACCTCGCGGCCTACCACCGAAGCCACGGGGTCGACATCGCCGACGCCCTCGTGGCCGCCTCGGCCCGGGTCTACGGCGCGACTCTCTTTACCCTCAATGTCAGGCATT
>CAYJXJ010000102.1:0-16690 GCA_964374095.1 uncultured Elusimicrobia bacterium | reverse complement strand
GGAGGTCTCCCGGGCGGTGAGGGCAGCGGTCGTGCGCTGACCCGCCGGCCGGCGATTTCGCCCCGGCCGGCGCCCTGCGCTCCGGAGGCGACGGCCCGGCGGGGTTCTACGCCGGGCTCTGCGAGCGGCTGCTCAAATCCGAGCCGCCGGCGGTGTGGAGGCCGGTCATCGAGCTGCGCAAGTGACGGCAAGACCGGCGCCGCGAACAGGATCGAAGCCGGCAAGAGCCTTGGGCCGGATGGACGCCCCCGGGGGGGCGCCGTAAATTGGAGGCGCCTTGACACCCGGCGTCGCCGGCGCTACACTATGACGACATGTTCCGCTCGGTGAGCAGCCCCAGTTCGTGGCATAACGCCCTGCGCCTACAGCGCGCCTTCCCGCAGAAGAACGCGCGGCGGGTCTATCAGCGATTCCCCTGCGACGTCGCCGTCGGCATTTGGCGGGCCGACGCCTCCGAGCGCCTGGCGTCGGGGAAGTTCCTGAATATCGGAATGGGCGGCGCCCTGCTCAAGACCCGCGCCAGGCTCGACATGTCCGCGGATTACGTCTTCCAGGCCGTCCGCGGGCAGGCCCAACTCATCCTCCCCGGCCGCGTGGCCCGCGCGCCCGGCCCCTACCCAATCCACTACGGGGTGAGCTTTCGCCTCAATCCCGCGCAGGAGCGCGCCCTGAAACTGGCTCTGGACGTCTTGCGCCCCCAAACCTTTAAACCCTCTCTCCCTGACGACAAGGTGCGCTGGTACTGGGGCTACTAATGTGCCCCTGACCCCCTTGATTTTTGACGGTTTCTCCGCTATAATTTCAGAAGTACCGGCGAGGATTTAAAGCCTAATTGCCCCGGCCGAAACAGGGGGCTAAAGCGGCGGCACCAAAACCACGCCGCGGCGTGGTTTTTCCATTTCATGGGCCTAATTAAAGGAACGGACTTCAAGGATCGCGGGCGCGAGGATGAACTCCGCGCGCTCCTCTCCCAGCGCCTGCTGGTCTTGGATGGCGCCATGGGCACGGCCATCCAGGCCCGCGGCCTGGGCGACGCGGACTTCGGCGGCCCGGCGCTCGAAGGCTGCAACGAGCATCTGGTCCTCACACGGCCCGACGTGATCGCGGACATCCACGACGGCTACCTCAACGCCGGGGCCGACATCGTCTCGACCAATACCTTCGGCGGCGCCCGCCATGTCTTGCGGGAGTACGGCCTGCAGGACAAGGCCGCCGAGATCAACCTGGCCGCGGCGCGGCTGGCCGTAGGCAGCGCCCGGCGCTTTTCGACTCCCGAGAAACCGCGCTTTACAGCCGGCGCGATGGGACCCGGCACCAAGACCATCACCGTGACCGGCGGCATCACCTTCGACAAGGTCGAGTCGCTTTATAAGGATTGGACCCAGCAACTGCTGGAAGGCGGCTGCGACCTCCTGCTGCTGGAGACCCAGCAGGACACCATGAACGTCAAGGCCTCACTCTGCGGCATTCAGCAGGGCTTCGAGAGCCTGGGGCGCTCGGTCCCCGTCATCCTCTCGGTCTCCATCGAGACCATGGGCACCATGCTGGGCGGCCAGACCATCGAGGCCCTCTACGCCTCGGTCGAGCACTGCGACCTCCTGGCCCTGGGGCTCAACTGCGCGACCGGGCCCGACTTCATGACCGATCACCTGCGCACGCTGGCGCAGATCTCGCGCTTTCCCGTCATCTGCTACCCCAACGCGGGCCTGCCCGATGAGAACGGCCTCTACCACGAGACCCCCGAGATGGTGGTGCGCAAGCTCGCGCGCTTCACCGGCGAGGGCTGGCTCAACATCGTGGGCGGCTGCTGCGGCACGACCCCCGAGCATATCAACGGGATCACCCTCATGGCCCAAGACCGCGCGCCAAGGCTTTCCCAGACCGCGCGCCGGGCCCTCGTCAGCGGCTTGGAGGCCTTCACGCCGGAGGAGGACCGCCGGCCCGTCCTGGTCGGGGAGCGCGCCAACGTGCTGGGCTCGAAGGCTTTCAAGGAACTCATCGTGGCCGGCAAGTTCGAGGAGGGCTCCGAGATCGGCCGCCGCCAGGTGCGCGGCGGGGCCCACATACTCGACGTCTGCCTGGCCAACCCGGAGCGCGACGAGAAAGCCGACATGGGGGCGCTGCTCGAGCACCTGATCCGCAAGGTCAAGGTGCCGCTCATGATCGACTCGACGGACGCCAAGGTCATCGAGGACGCCCTGCGCCGCTGCCCGGGCAAGTGCCTCATCAACTCGATCAATTTGGAGGACGGAGAGGAGCGCTTCGAGCTCGTGACCCCGCTGGCGCGGCGCTACGGCGCGGCCGTGGTGGTGGGCTGCATCGACGAGGACAAGGCCCAGGGCATGGCCCTGACCCGCCAGCGCAAGCTCGAGATCGCCCGGCGCTGCCACGACCTCTTGACCGGGGCCTATGGCCTGGAGCCCGAGGACCTCTACTTCGACGCGCTCGTCTTTCCGGCGGCCTCCGGCGACAAGACCTACTGGGGCTCGGCCGCCGAGACCGTGGAGGGCATCCGCCTCATCAAACAGCACCTTCCCCGGTGCAAGACCGTGCTGGGGGTCTCCAATGTCTCCTTCGGCCTGCCCCACGCGGGCCGCGAGATCTTGAACGCCGTCTTCCTGCATCTGTGCGTGGAGGCGGGGCTCGATCTGGCCATCGTCAACTCCGAGAAGCTGGCGCGCTACGCCGGGATCCCGGAGGATGAAAGAAAGCTCGCCAAGGACCTGCTCTACTGGAAAGGACCCGGCGATCCCGCACACCCGGCGGGCTTCGATGCCGTGGCTCTCTTCGCCGCGAAATACCGCGAAGCGAAGCCCGCCGGGAAAAGCCCGGATGCGAGGCTCAAGCTGCCTATTGATGAGCGCCTCGCCCAAAATGTCGTTGAAGGATCGAAGGAGGGCCTCATAGACGACCTGACGGCCCTGCTGAAAGAGGGCCGTCAGGCGTTGCAGATAATCAACGGCCCCCTGATGCGGGGGATGGACGAAGTCGGCAGGCTCTTCGCGGCCAACGACATGATCGTGGCCGAGGTCCTGCAGTCCGCCGAGGTGATGAAGGCCGCGGTGGCCTTTCTCGAGCCGCACATGGAGCGCGGTCAGACCGCGGCGCGGGGGCATATCGTGCTGGCGACCGTCAAGGGCGACGTCCACGACATCGGCAAGAACCTCGTGCACATCATCCTCAAGAACAACGGCTACGCGGTGACCGACCTGGGCATCAAGGTGGCCCCCGCGGAACTGATCGAAGCCGTCAAGCGCGTGACGCCCCATGCCCTGGGGCTCTCGGGCCTGCTGGTCAAGTCGGCGCAGCAGATGGTCGTGACCGCCGAGGACCTGCGCCAGGCCGGCATCGAGATTCCGATACTCGTGGGAGGGGCCGCCCTCTCGGCCAAATTCACGGCCGCCCGGATCGCCCCGGGCTATCCCGGCCCCGTTCTTTATGCCAAGGACGCCATGACGGGCTTGGACATCATGAACCAGCTCCAGGCCCCGGACTCGCGGCCCAAGATCCTGGCGCGCAATCGCGAGGTCCAGGAGCGCCTCTCCCGCGAGATGGCGCCCACGCCCTCCTCCGCCCCGGCGGCGGCGGGTCCCGGCGTGGCGCCGGCGGCGGAAATCCCGGTCCCTCCCGACCTCAAGCTCCACGCCCTCTCGGACTTCCGGGTCGAGGAGATTTTCGGCTACGTCAATCCCATCATGCTTTTCGGGAAGCACCTCGGCTACAAGGGCTTCGACGCCGCCCTGCGCGGCGGAGAGCCGAAGGCTCTCCATCTAAAGGCCCGCATCGAAGATCTTCAGTCGGAAATCCTTGCCGGCGGCATCCTCCGGCCCAAGGCGGTGTTTAGATTCTTCGCCGCGCAGGCCGACGGCGACCGGCTGCTGGTCTACGACTCGCCCCGCGCCGGGCGCGTCCTCGAGAGCTTCGACTTCCCCCGCCAGGAGAACGGGGAGCGCCTTTGCTTGACCGACTTCGTGAGCTCGCGCGCCTCCGCCCGCATGGACTTCGTCGCCTTCTTCGCGGTCACTTGCGGCGAAGGCATACGGGAGCTCTCCGAGCGCCTGCGGGAGAGCGGCGACTACCTCAAGTCCCATGCGCTCCAGTCGATCGCCATCGAGGGCGCCGAGGGCTTCGCCGAGCTCCTCCATGAGCGCCTGCGCGCCATGTGGGGCTTCGCCGATCCGGCCGCCATGACCGTCCGCGAAAAATTCCAGGCCCGCTACCGGGGTCTGCGGGTGAGCTTCGGCTACCCCGCCTGTCCCAACCTCGAGGATCAACGCAAGCTCTTCCGCCTGATCGAGCCCGAGCGCCACGCCGGCATCGAGCTCACGGAAGGCTGCATGATGGCGCCCGAGGCGAGCGTCTCGGCGCTGGTGTTCCACCACCCGCAGGCGCGCTACTTCTCGGTGGGCGCCGCGGCGGTGCCCTAGGTGCTGCGCCTGGCCGCATTCTTGGCGCTCGGGGTGACAACCGCCGCGCTTGCGGCTCCCGCGGCCCGGTCCAACCCCAAGACCAAGAAGACTCCCGCGGCGCGCGCGGCCAAGGCCCCCCGCGCCGCGCCGCCGGCCGTTCCACTCTCTCCCAGAGACAGTCTCCGGCGCCTCTTCGCCCAGGTGGACACCCTCGCCATCGAGTCCCGCCGGCGCGACCTCGCTACGGTCCGGGTCTTGGACCGGCGCATCTGGGAGTTCCGGTCCGCCGTCCTGCAGTTCGGGGCGGCGGGGGTCCCGACCCTGGGCGAGATCGCCCTTGACGGCGGTCGCCCCATGAAAAGCCGCCTTTGGGCGTTGACGTTTCTCTCCATGATCCGGGATCCCGCCGCCTTTATGCCCCTGCGGGCGGTCCTGGCGGAACCCTCCGCGCCGATGGAGCTGCGCTCCGCCGCGGCCTCCTACCTGCGCAGCTTCGCCGCGACCTGCGGGCATCCGGACGCCGACCCGCAAGTCTGCGTGGACCCCCAGGACGTGCGCCGCGCCCTCTGCTCGGCGCTTGAGGACCGCGGCCTGCCGACCGGCGCCATGCGGGAGGTCCTGCATCATGTCTCGCGCCTGGGCTGTGACGAGGTCGGGGTCCTGGAGCGCTGGGGGCGCGCGCAGGGCCTGCGCCCCAAAGGCCGGAACCTCGAGCATACCACCCTGCTCATCAAAACCATCGAGAAAAGCCCGGGACGCGCCGGAGTCAGGGTGCTCTTGAGGCTATTGGCCCATTACCGCCCGGGCTCGGAGGCTCGCAACGCGGTCTATCGCGGCCTGATACTGCGGCAGGAGCACCTCAAGCCCCTGCGCTCCTCGGCCGGTCCCATGCTGATTTGGGCGCTCAAATCGGAGGTCACGCCCCTGGGCGAGTCGTTGGCCGTGCGGCTGCTGGCTCCCATCGCCGACGTGTCCATGACCGAGCTCTTCCTGGGCTACCTGGACCACAAGGACCCCACCGTCGTGGCCGCCGCGGCTGAAGCCCTGGCGACCGCGGGCGCGCGGCAGGGCCTGCTGCCGATGGAGCGCATCATCAACGGGTTGGGCGAGGACCGGCGTTTCGATCGGGCCAACGCCGAAGTCGACCGCATCAAGGCCGCGGTCGCCAAGTTGTGGGCTTCGACCGAGGCCGTGATGCCGCCGCCGAAAGAGGACCCGGCCCCGCCCCCGGCGCCCGAGCCCGCGCCGCAGCGTCCCCGGGACCCCACCGAAGACCCGATTCTGCCCCCGCCAACGTGAGGCGCCTTGGAGTACGGCTCGCGACCCCCCCCGGGTGTTAACTTTCGCGCCTACAATGCGTATAATCACGAAAGGCGGCACCGCGCGCCTGCGACGCCGATGAAGAATCCAAAACGGCTGGCCGTCTATCCGGGCTCCTTCGACCCCCTCACCCTGGGGCACGTGGACCTGATCCGCCGCTCCGCCAGCCTTTTCGACGCGGTGATCGTCGCCGTCTCCAACAACTCGGCCAAGCAGCACACTTTCAGCGCCGCCGAACGCCTGGCCATGGTTGAAAACGCCGTCGCGGGCCTGCCCAACACCTCCGCCGACGCCTACGCGGGCCTGTTGGTCGACTACCTGCGCAAACTCCGGGCGCGCATCCTGATACGCGGCCTGCGCGCGGTCTCGGACGTCGATTACGAGTTTCAGCTGGCCTCGATGAACAGGCGCCTGCTGGGCTCGGTCGAAACGGTTTTTCTCATGCCCGATGAGAAGCACACCTACCTTTCCTCCTCCACGGTCAAGGAGATCGCCCGCCTCGGCGCGCCGGTGGCGGGCTTCGTCAGCCCCTTCGTGGCGCGCCACCTGCGCCGGAAGTTCGCGACGACGTCCCATTCCAGTCAATCAAAGGAAGGGACAGTCCCGCAAAGCGGGACGTGAGCCGCTGCGACCTCCTGAGGCCGCGCCTATCCCCGTTTCTAGATGGGGACCTGGGGGGCCCGGATTTCAAGGAAATCTCCGAGCACATAGGCTCCTGCGCCGCATGCTCCCGGGAGTTAAGCGCCCGGCGCGCGCTCTCGACGCTGCTCAAGGGTCTGCCGAGGCGTCCCCTGCCGGCGGGATTCCAGGCGCGGCTTGAGGCCAGGCGCGCCTCACGGGCCGGTCCCAACGCAGGGCGGCGCGGGGCCTGGGCGGCGTCCCTGGCCCTGGCCGGAGTCGCCGCGATCGTCTTGATCCGCCGGCCGCAGCCTCCCGCGCCCACCGCCCCGCCGCAGGCCCCGCTCGCCCCCGAGCCCCGCCCGGCGCCGCGAGAAGGGGACCTCGACGCCCTGCGCCCGCGCACCGAGGCCGCCGCCAAACGCGGCCAGGCCCCGGCGCCGAGCGTCCCCCGCGGGGAAACCGGAAGCCCCGAGGATTTAATCGTCCTTCCGCGCGAGCGGCAGGACGAATTCCTTCCCCCGCAGCCCCAGGCGCGCCTGGGCGCGGCCGACCAGCGGGCCCAGATGCGCGCCTACCTGCGCCAACTCGCCATGATCCGCGAATCCTTGGCGCCGCCGCACAAAGACCTCGTGCCGATCAACGGCAAGACCGCGCGCCTGCTGGCGAGCGCCCCGCCCGCGGCGGGGCCGCTGACCGCCGATGGGGCCTCCGCGTGGCGCGGCCAATACGGAGGCGCCAACGAGGCCGGCACTCGCACCATCACCGATCGGACGGCCTGGCAGGAGACGTGGACGCGCCTCTCGACTCTGCCCCTGCCGATGGTCGATTTCAGCCGCCTCCAGCTCGTGGCGGTCTTCCTCGGCCACCGCCCGACCGGCGGCTACGCCGTCGAGATATTGGAGGTCTCATCGACCGAGTCGGCCCTGATCGTGCGCTGGCGCGAGAGCGGCCCTCCCGCCGGGACCACGCCGCCCGAAGGGGCGACCTCGCCCTACGGCGTCAAGGCCGTGCCCCGCACCGACCTGCCCTCCAAGTTCGAAAAACTGCCGTAGGCCTTTGGTCCTATATGGCCCTAGGACCAAAGTCCCTTTTGGCTTGACATGTTTCGGGGTCTTCAATATAATGAAGTGCCCGAAGGTCCTAGCGGCACCTGGGCCCTTTGGGGACAGGAGGCTCCATGAAACCCCTCGCCTCGCTGGCCGCCGCATTGGTTCTTTTCGTCTGCCGCGCCGCCGCCCTGCCCGACACGGGCTTTGACGGCAACGGCATCACGGTGCCGCTCGGAGAGCGACCGGCCCCGGTCAAGCCCGGCGCCTCCGCCGGAGACCCCCGGATGTGGGTCACGCTCTTGGCCCCGGATCGCGCGGCCCGCAATCGGGTCGCCGCGGCCGGGGTCTCGATTGAGGAAGTTCTGGGCGAGCGGGTCTCGGGGGTGGCCACCCCCGAGGCCCTCGCCCAGCTTTCGGCGGAGGGGATCGCGGTCCTCGAGCGCGGCGGGCTCCAGCAGCACTTCGGCCCCCTGGACTTCCCCCCCGAGGACGCGGCCTTCCACAACTACGCCGAGATGGAGGCCGCCCTCAAGGCCATGCCCGGCGCGGCGCCGGACCTCGCCTCGCTTATTCCCATCGGCAAGTCCCACCAGGGCCGCCAGCTTTGGGCGATTCGCCTGAACTCCGACGCGCGCGGGACCGCCCCCAGCGCCAAGCCCGGCATCGTCTTCATGGGCACCCACCACGCCCGCGAGCACCTCTCCACCGAAGTGCCCCTGCTCTTGGCCAAGCACCTGGTGGAAAACCGCGCCAAGCCCGAGATCGCCAAGCTCCTTGCGACCCGGGACATCTATTTCATCCCCATGGTCAACCCGGACGGGGTCGAGTACGACCTCTCGGGCGACCGCTACCACATGCACCGCAAGAATCTCCGCGCCAACTCCGACGGCTCGGTGGGCGTGGACTTAAACCGCAACTACGGCTTCGGCTGGGGCGGCGGCGGCGCATCGACCAACCCGCGCTCCGACACCTACCGCGGGCCGTCGGCTTTCTCCGAGCCGGAGAGCCTGGCGATCAAGGCTTTCGTGGAGGCCCGGCCCAACCTCAAGATCCTGCTGAGCTATCACACCTTCTCGGAGCTCATCCTCTATCCCTGGGGCCACCTCGACGACCCCATCCCGGACAAGAAGGCCCTGGCCGCCTTCAAGGCCATGGCCAACTCCATGGCCCAGATGACGGGCTACACCCCCCAGCAATCGAGCGAACTCTACATCGCCTCCGGCGACACCTGCGACTGGGCCTGGGGCGAGAAGAACATATTCGCCTTCACCTTCGAGTTGACGCCCAAGTCCATGTGGGACGGGGGCTTCTACCCGGGGGCCAAGGCGATCCAAAGCACATTCCTCAACAACATCCGCCCGGCCCTGTACCTTATGGACCTGGCGGATGATCCCTACCGCGCTGGAGGCCCCAGCCTCCAGCGCATCGCAACCGGAGATCCTTCCGGTCAAACTTCCGTTGGAGGTAAACGCTAAATGATTGTCTCCCGGCGCATGCCGATGCCGTTGTTGCTGTCTCTCATAGCCGCGCCCGCGTTCGCGGGCGCTGGGGCCGCGCCCGGTCCCGAAATCATCAGAGCCCAGGCCGAGCAGTCCTTCCTCTCCCTTCCCGCCGCGAGGCCAAGCATCGCCCTGCCGAGGACGTTGGGGGCGGTCGAGCGGCGTCCTCAAGAGGTCCTCACCGACCCCGGCCTTCGCCCCGCCGATCCCCAGGAGATTCAAGGCGAGGTCGGGCGCGTGGCCCTGGCCTCCATCCTCGACAAGCAGCGCGACGTGATGACTCGCCAACTCGGGGCCGGGACATGGGACATCGGCCCGGCCGGAGACCCGGGCTTCAAGACCTACTTTCTCACCTTCCGGCAGGCGGCCAAGCTCGTGATCGCTCCGCTGGGCGACTTGAACCGCCTGCGCGGCCCGGGCATCGACGTGCGCGTCGACGAGAAAACCGTCTACAACTTCAAGGCCCAGCCCAACATCTTCGACCCGATCCGGGGCTCCAAACTTCTCATCACCCCGGTGCAGGGCACGGTCGGGCCCAAGCACGAGACCAAGACCGGCCCGGTCATGGACGCGGTCAAGGCTCGCTCCTATGTGTTCAAGGCCAACAATAAGGAATACTGGGTCATGCACGGCACCGATGTGGACCCGGCCACCAACACCTTGGCTCAGACCCGGAGCCTGCTCTTCGTCAACGAGGCGGGGCTCTCCTCCAAGGCTTGGCCCATCAACGAATCCCAGCTTGAGCCCGGCAAGCCGGTCGCGGTCGACTTCGAGGGGACCAAGCTGGTGCTGACGCGCACGGCGGAGGGCCAACTCGTCATCAATTCGGGACGCTAAACCGAAGGTTGTCCACCGTACTTGGAACGTTCCAAGTACGGTGGACAATCGATCCGGGGTCCTCTCCTCCCGGAGGGTATCGAGTATAATCTCGGTGAGGTGACACCCCGATGAACCGATTCGCCGCCGCAGTCCTCCTGTTGGCCCTGCCGCTTCAGGTCTGGGCCCTCACCCCCCCCTTCACCCCCCACCCAGGGCTGGATTTCACCATGTCGCCCGAGGCCATCACCAAGGACTGCAAGGACGCCAAGAGCCGGGCGGAGTCCGCCGTGGCGATCATCGTGACCTTGCCACCGCCCACCCGCACCTTCGGCAACACGCCGGAAGCCCTCGAGAACGCGGGCTGGGACCTTCAAGACGCCGCGGCGGCCATGCAGTTCTTGAATTACGTCTCCCCGACCGAGGCCGTCCGCAAGGCCGCGCACGAGTGCGAAACCCTGCTCGAAAAATTCGGGGTCGAGACGTTTACCCGACCCGATCTCTACAACGCGCTCCTCGATTACGCGTCCCAAAAGGAAAAGCTCTCGGGCGAGCGCGCCAAGCTTCTGGAAAAACAACAGCGCGACTTCAAGCGCAACGGCCTGGCTTTGCCGGTCCAGTCACGCGCCCGCGTCAAGGCCATCAAGGAACGGCTGGTGGAGATCGAGCTCGGCTTCCAGAAGAACTTGAACGAGGTCAAGGACTACCTGCCCGTGACCAAAGAAGAGCTCGCGGGGCTCCCCGAGGACTACGTGTCCGGCCTGCAGAAGGAGGGGGAGCGCTACAAGGTGACCGTGGACTATCCCGATTATTTCCCTTTCATGAATAACGGGAAGAACTCCAAGGCCCGCCAGCTCCTCGAGAAGCTCTACAACAACCGGGCGGCCCAGACGAACCTCACCATCCTGCGGGAGGTGCTGGACCTGCGCCAGGAGGCGGCCGCGCTGCTCGGCTACAATTCCCACGCGCACTACGTGCTGGAAGAGCGCATGGCCCGCAAGCCCTCCGCGGTCAAGGCCTTCCTCAAGCGCATGGACAAGCGCCTCAAGGCCCAGGCCCGCCGGGAGCTCGAGACCCTCGTGGCGCTCAAGCGCGAGCAGGAAGGAGCGGCCTCCGACGGCGTCCTCCACGCCTGGGATTGGCGTTTTTACGACAACCTCCTGAAGAAGACCCGCTACCAGGTCGACGACGAGAAGATCAAGGAATATTTCCCGGTCGACGTGGTGACGGGGGGCATGCTCGAGGTCTACCAGAAGCTCCTCGGCGTGGAGTTCCGGGAAAACACCAACGCCCTGCTCTGGCACCCGGACGTCAAGCTCTTCGAGGTCCGCGACGCCCCGGGGGGCCGCGTGGATCCCGCCGCCAAGCCCATCGGCTATTTCTACATGGACCTCTACCCGCGGGACGGCAAGTACAAGCACGCCGCGGCCTTCACCCTCATCAAGGGACGCGAGCTCGTCGCGGGGGGCTATCAGGCGCCGGTCTCGGCCATGGTGGCCAATTTTCCCAAGCCCACGCCCACGGCGCCCTCGCTCCTGCGCCACCAGGACGTCGAGACCTTCTTCCATGAGTTCGGACACATCATGCACCAGACCCTGACCCGCGCCCGCTACGGCCGCTTCTCGGGCTCGAGTGTCGCCCGCGACTTCGTGGAGGCCCCCTCGCAAATGCTCGAGAATTGGGTCTGGGAGCCCGAGGTGCTGACCTTGCTCTCAGGCCATCACGAGGACCGCACCCAGAAGCTCCCTAAGGACCTGCTCGACAAGATGATCGCGGCCAAAAACGTCAACGCGGGCCTGGTCTACCTGCGCCAGGTCTTCTTCGCGACCATCGACCAACGCTACCACGCCGACGGCGTCGCCGACACCACCGCGGAGTACGAGCGCTTGATGGAGAAAACCTGCCTCATCCCCATGAGCGAGGGCACCCACCCGGAGGCGAGCTTCGGGCACCTCATGGGCTACGATTCGGGCTACTACGGCTACCTCTGGTCGGAGGTCTTCGCGCAGGACATGTTCAGCCGCTTCGAGGACGAGGGCGTGATGAGCCCGGCCATGGGACGCCGCTACCGCGAGCTCATTCTCGAGCCCGGCTCGGGACCCGAGGAAGCCGAGACCCTGCGCCAGTTCTTGGGGCGGGAGCCTAACGAGGATGCGTTCCTGCGCAATATCGGCCTGCTCCCCAAACGGAAGCGGGCAACCCCGTGAGACTCCCCGGTACTGTACGCGCGTACAGTTGTCCAAGACTCGCGAGGGGGATCGTCGCCTCGACCATCGTCGCCCTCCTCACATTGCCGGCCTCAGCCGACGTATCCAAAACCGATGACTCCGATATCTCCGGCCCGGTCCGGCCGGCCGACGTCACGGTCCTGGAGCGCGAAGCCCGGCGCGAGGGCGACCGCTTCGTCTTCGCCTTGCTGGAATCGGCCGGCGCAAGGAAAGAGGCGCAGCCCGGCACGGTCGGCGGAACACTCCTTTTGGCGGATCGGGATGGAGGCCTCCTTCCCGCGCGACGGGCCCGGGCCCGGCTTTCGGGGCCGGGAGCCCCGACGGCATGGGTCGAGTTGGGCTCTGACGGACGCTTCTCCCTGGCGGCCGCGGGCCTCTCCGGAAGCTTCACGGTGCGCTTTTCGCTCGACAATTCGATTTGGGCCTTCCGGGACAGCCGCGGACGCGCCACCTATGAATGGGAAAGCCCCGCCTTCCAGCTCCCCGTTTCGGCGGGCCTGGACCTCGGCCTCCTTCAGCCCGCCCCCGCCAGCCAGAACGCCAAGCTCGGCGTCCTGCACCTGACCTATCTCAAAGCGGCCGATTTCCTCGAGCGCGAGACCGGGCTGTCCTGGTGGACGAAGACGCTGACCGTGCGCTGGCCCGGCACCTCGGACTATTTTAGCCCCTTCAACTTCAGTCTCGAACTGACCAACGCCGCGGCCTGGGACGTCAATCTCCACGAACTCGGCCACGCGGTCATGCACGCGGGCCTGCGCGCCTCCGGGGGCGCGGGCCAGCACAAGATCGACGAGTGCTACTCCGAGGGCCTGGCCTGGTCGGAGGGTTGGGCCACCTTCTTCGCCGGGGCCGTGTGGCTATCCGCTGATGACCCCGACGCCAAGTTCGAGTACCTGGTGCCCCGCCGCGCGCCCATTCGCCTGGAGAACGTGCCCGAGGACGTCTGCAAGGGACCGACCAACGAATGGCGCGTCGCCTCGGGCCTATGGGACCTCTACGACCGGCACGCCGACGGCCTCGACGGGGTATCGCTGCCCTTCTCCCGCATCTGGCAGGCTTTCGCCTCGGGCCCGACGCGCTCCATGGGCACGGCCTGGGACCTGCTCGCCAAGAGCCTCAGCGCCGGGGAGCGGCTCGCGGGCGAGGACGCCCTGCGGCACAACACGCTGCTGGCGCCCAGAGCAACCCTCGCCGTCACGCTGCCGGCGGACCCGGCCTGGTAGGCGTCGAGCTCTCAAGCCACCGCCGAGCCGGCGCCGTATCGATCCCCAGCCGCTCAAACCCCGGAAAGATCAACTCCTGGGCCGCGCCTCGGAACTGCTCAAGGCGCAAGGCCAGCGGCAGCTCCCCATAGGCGAGTAAGGCCTCATCGCGCGGGCCGGGCGGGGGAGGAGCGAGGAGCTCCTCGCTCACGGTGTCGGCCAGCATGCGCGGCAAAAGGCGCGACAGGCCCCGGCAATCTCGCCTTCCCGTCTCAAATGCCAGATGCGCCCAGCCGATGCGGCTATGCGAGACCTCATCCTTAAGGATCGCAGTGGCGACGCTTTTGACCTCGCCATCCCGCGCTCCCGCGGCGATGCCGACCAACAGGCGGGCGTTTAGGCTCTCCATCAGGCAGCAGGAGACGACCACCTCATAGAGCACGCGGTCGGCCAAAGCCATGCCCGCGGGCCACGAGATCACGGCGTCATCGGAGGGGATCGGCTCGGTCCAGCCGAAGCGCGAGGCGAGGCGGGCGCAGAGCCCTGCGTGGCGGTTCTCATCCCGGCTTGCCTGCAAAGCCAGCGCCGCCACCTGAAGATCCGCGCCCGCCGTCGCCAACTCACCGGCAAGGCGGCGGAAGCGACGCTCCTGGACGCGCTCGGAGGCTGCCCGAAGCGCCCAAACTCGTCCCAGCCCTTCCGCCGCGTCCGTCACAGCGCGCCCCAGATGGTGCAGGTGTCGAGCTTAAGCTGCCCGGCCGTATCCGCGTCAAAGGCGGCCCCGCCGCCCGGGGTCCCGGGGCCGCAGGCCGTCGCCGCCCGGGCCGAGGCGAGCATCACCCCGCCGACCACGAGCGCCCGAAACAGCTTCTCCGCCGTCGTATTTTCCATGTTTCCGTCCTCCTTAATTGCGCTGCCGAGGCAGCACGATATCGAAGCGCGCCGTCTTCTCTCCGCCCGAGGTTACAAGCGGGACCGTGAGCGAGGGCTTCCACCACGGGTCGACGGCGTTGTAGATGTCGCCCTCGAAGTACATCTGGGTGGTCAGGGCCCGAAAGTCCGGGGCGCTCACCTTCCAGTGGAGGTGCTTGGGCCGGAAGCGCCCGCCTCCGATGGCGTAGGCGCCCGGCACGATGGTCTTAAAGCTAAACTCCCCATTTCGGTCCGCGCGCAGGCGGCCGCGCAGGCGCAGGGGGATGGCCGGGTTGTTCCGGTCGGCCGGGTCTGAGATATCGTAGTTCCCCTCCGAGTCGGCCTGCCACATGTCGACCACGGCCTCGACGATGGGCGCGCCTGAGGGGCCCATGACCCGCCCCGAGACGACCAAGGCTTCTCCCTTAAACCCCTCCCGCAGGTCGTCGGTGAAAGGGGCGTTTGGCCGGTAAAAGGGCCCCTCGATGTTGTCCTCGGTCGGTGGAAGCGCCCCGCCCGGCGCCGGGCCAGGCCGCGGCGCGACCTGCCGCACCGCCTTGATGCGCGCGACCGCCGGGGTCGCGGCCCAATTCTCAACAACAGTGAGGAGCCGCGCCGTCTCGCTTCTCAAGCGCCCGGAGTCAGGCAGCTCCGCGGCCAGGCGGCTGATTTCGGAGGAGACCTCCTGCAAGAGCTCCTGGGCTTCCTCGGAAGCGCCGTTTCCCGGCTTCATGGCGGAAACGGCGAGGGATTTCCGGGCTGTCTCCGAGATCCGCCTTGAATCGGCGTCCTCCTCCAGGCGCTCAAGGGCGCGCAAGGCCCCTGACACGGGCGGGCGCACGGCCCTCTGCACCTCGCCTAGGAACGACAGGTACTCCCGGTAAAGCGCTCCCTTGGGCTCGGGCGCTCCCAGCGCCGACCCCGCGGCCAGCATCGCGACCATCGTGATCTTAAACATTGAGACCTCCCGCTCTTTTCGAGCGCACCTATTCTAGCCGGAGGCAGGTGATGATTAAAAGTAGATTAAGTTGACCGTACCGATAAGTAATAGTTATCCTTTGGCGTGGACCTCTACCAGCTCCGCTACTTCCTGGAAGCCGCCCGGACGTTGAGCTTTGCCCGCGCGGCGGAAAATTGCCATATCTCGGGCCCCGCCGTCAGCCGGAGCATCGCCCTCCTTGAGCGCTCGGTGAGCCAGCGGCTCTTTCACCGGGTCAAACGCCGGGTCGAGCTCACCCCGGCCGGGGAGCGCCTGCGCAAGCATGCCCAGCGCGCCTTTGACGAGCTCGACGCCGCGCGGCTCTCCCTCGACGCCGAAAAAGGCCCGGCATCCATAAGAATCGCAAGCCGCGAGCTGATCACCAACTACCTCCTGCCGGGTCCCCTGCGGGAAATGCGCCGCCGCTTCCCGCAGACCCGCATCGGCCTCTTCTCGCTTGCGCCGCGGGCCCTGGCCGAGGCCTTAAAGACCGATCGCATCGATTTCGGCTTCACCTACAGCGATATCGCCGACTCGACGCTCCAATCCCGGAGCCTGGGCCGCCTGCGCTCCCATATCTACGCGGCCAAGGGGAGATTCACCGACGGCCCGCCGCTTGAGCAGCCCTTCATCGCCCCCCGAACCTTCGAGGATGCCGGCGGCGCTCCGAGCCCCGACGGGTTTCCAGACGGAAGGCTTGAGCGCGACATCCATTACGGGGCCGAGTTCCTCGAGACCCACCGCCGCTTTGTCCTCGAAGGGGTGGCGGTCGGGGTCCTGCCCGACCTGGTGATGCAGAAGGCCCTGGCCCGCGGCGCGGTCCGGCGCTTGCCGGGGCCTCGGATCTACCGGGAGATCTTCTTCATCAAGCGTCGGGGCCGGCCGCTTCCCGGCCTGGTGGAGGACCTCCTGTCGGGCGTGCGGAAGGCGATTGCCAACGCAGGCGGCGCCCGCCCAAATTAAATCCCAGAGCTGCGGGAACTGCTCGCGCCTTGCGGTGGGATAAACGGCAAACGGACGGCTGCCTCCACCGATGGAGGGTGCCGTCTTTGCGGCCGGCCGCGTCTCTTCGGGATGAGAGATTCGCCGCCCGCCACCCCCTTGATACCTCCTGGACGGCGGGGTATACTCTCCCGGAGGGTGCCAGGTGCATACTTTTCCCTACTTAGTTTGGACAGGTTGAGGCACAATCTCAGTGGCTGATATCTTGATTGTGGTCAACCCCGCCAGGTCCATTAAGGCTATCAACCGGGAGGCTCTGGATCTGCTGGGATACAAAGAACCAGATCTGATCGGTCAGGGGCTGGACCTCATCTTGGCCGAACCGGCCTCTCTACTTAAAGCCACTGCCTGGGAAGGGTTTCAAAGAGAGCGGTTTATCAGCGGCTTGAAAACCGCTCTGAGGACCTCGGGTGGGAACAGTATTCCTGCCATTTTCTCAGCCGTAGCTCGGCACGGCCAGGATGAAGCGGTTGCTGAGGTGATCTGCCTATTCCGGGACCTGAGGGAGACCCTCCATTTGGAGGCGGAGCTTAGCCAGAGCGGCAAGATGGTGGCCCTGGGGCAGCTTGCCGGCGGAATCGCCCACGAAATCAACAACCCCCTAGCCCGAGTTTACGAGTTATGTAGGCAAGGCGGGCACTTTCCCGTCGAAA
>CAYJXJ010000101.1:13574-16876 GCA_964374095.1 uncultured Elusimicrobia bacterium | reverse complement strand
GGGGGGGGTTGGGTCGGGGCTGGGCCCCCGCCCCGGGGGGCGGGCGGGCCCCCGCGCCCCGGGCCGGGTGGGCTGAGCGGGGAGACTCAGTAGGTAAGCTTTTCGATTGCGGAACGGAGGTAGTCCGGGGCCAAATGTGCGGAAATCTCGGTCGTCTTGATGCTGGAGTTTCTGGACCGTATAGAGGTCGGCTCCGCTCATGATAAGGTGGCTTGCGAAGGTATGGCGCAGAGTGTGCAGAGAGGCATGCTTGATGCTGCAACGGCGGACCAACTTCAGGAAATCATGGGTGAGGACATCCGGGTCCAAGGGCCTGCCTTCCCTGTTGGTGAAAACGAAGGAGTCTCCGTTTCTGGGCAATTTCTCCAGGGCTTCAGTAAGCCTCGGGGTCATGGGGATATGCCTGGCCTCGTAGTCCTTGGGATGCCAGCCGTCCTTGGCCTGGACCGAGAGCACCCTGGTCTTTAGGTCCACGTCCTGCCAGGTCAGATGGATCAGTTCGTCCCGGCGCAGGCCCGTATGCAGGAGGACCTCGATGACGGGCTTCAGGCGTTCCTCCGCCGTTTTGAGCAGGGCTCGAACCTCTTCTTTGGAGAGGAACCTAACCTTCCGACGACCCTCCTGGAACTTCTTGACGGACTTGGCGGGGTCCTGGGCGAGAGCGTTCCAGGCCACAGCCTTGTTGAACATGGCCTTGATGGTATTGAGCTCGCGATTTAGGGTGGCGGGCTTGGCCCCCTGCTCGCGGCGGTGGGTCTTGTAGGCTTCGAGCTTGGCCGCGTTCACGGCGCTGAGCTTGTCGGCCTTGATGAACTCGGTGAAGTGCTTCAGAGTGAGGACATCCCGTTGGTAGGACTCCTCGGCTTTGTTGCCCTTGGCGTAACGCAGATACTCTTCCACGAAATCTTCGAACCTTCGGTCCTTGGCCGCGAAGCCCAACTCCTTGCGCTCCAGCTTGACCTGGATGTCAGCGAGGGCCAGTTCAGCCAGCCTTCTAGAGCGCCCGAGGCGCTTTCGGATGCGGCGACCGTCTAGGAAATAGTCTACATACCAGACGGTGCCCTTCGTGCCCTCCCGTGAGTAAATCCGCGCCATTGACGAAAAGTCCTCTCCGTGCTATACCGTCCGTGGAGGCTTTGTGGCGCAAGCCACATTGCCTTTCCTTTTTATCTCCTCTCCGACCGGGCTCGCAGGTCCCGAATCAGCGTTACCCCCCGCACCTTGAGCCGTGTTCCCCCTTTCTGGGGACGCGAGGTGTCATGGGCTAGGCCAGCCGCAACTGAGGCAAACCCGGCAAGCTCCGGTCTCGCTGGTCCCGCAGCGCCTGGAGTCTTGAAGTGGCCCCACGCCACCAGATAGGCCATGAGGTCGGCGATTTGGACCCCGGTGGTCAGGTCGCTATGGACGAAGAAGGGTTCGGGGATAACCAGCTCCGAGCGTCGTTGTCCCGTGCGCGTGTTCTTGAAGTAGGAGTCCATCTGCCCGATGAGTATATGGCTCCGGGTCTTTTCAAGCTCATCGAAGACAATGATTCCCGAGCCCCTTGAAGTTCGCCTGTCATCCAAGAAATAGAAAAACCTCTCGAACCGGTATGCGTAGTCCTTGCGCAGGAAGTCCCGGCTCGCTGGCCTGGGAGCCGCCTTCGGCACGATGCAGGCAAGGAGGAAGCATTTGTAGGTGCGGCACAGGTCCAGGAGCTTCCGTACAAATTCCAACTTGGTCCGAGCGAGCGCGGCGCATTCGCGCACAAGGGGCGGGACCCGAGGCAAAAGAAAGGCCGCCCCTTAGGGCCGCCTCTTTATCGACGGTGTGATGGATGGTTTGGGCTATGAAAACTGGCGGGGTCGACGGGATTTGAACCCGCGGTCTCCGCCTTGACAGGGCGGCGTGTTAGGCCAGGCTACACCACGACCCCAAATCGGCCTATCGGAGGAGACAGTATATCAAATTGCCCTCGGCTATCGGCCGGGCCCGGCCGGAGGTTTCTGGGAGGCTTTGGCGGCGCGCGTGAGCGTTCCCGCGCACTCGTAGTCGGAAAGGGTGCGGACCGACGTGTGGTAGGCCTGGGTCCGTCCATCGGCCGATGGCTCGAACCAGCCCGTCGCTCGGAGCAGGGCGTCGAGAAGGCCGAAGGCCGTCCGCGCCGTCCACCGGGGCTTTGAAGCCCGGGGGAAGTCCGAGTACCAGGGGCATCGCGCCGCCGACCGCAGGTCCGAGCTGCGCCCAGCCGCCCAGCCGCCGAGAGGACGTCCGCCCGGGCCGAGCAGTCCTGCTTGCCGGACCAGAATCCGGACAAGGCGGCCAGGTCCGGGCCCTCCGCGGCGAATGCGGCCGTCGCGATAAGGGCGGCGAGGACCGCATTCACGCCGGCCCCGCCCGGCGGCGGCAGTCCTCAAGGACCTCGCGGGGGATCCGACGCGAGGCCAGCCACAGCAGGACCCCCACCACGATCACGTCGTCGAAGAGCCCCAGGCCGGGGATGCTGTCGACGATGGCGTCGATGGGCGAGAGCACGTAGCCCAAGGCCGCGGCCAAGAGCCACCGCGCGGTCCTGGGGGTGCGGGGATCCTTGATCACCAGCCGGTAGGCGGTCATTTCCCGCTTGAATGATTTTGTCAGGCCGCGCAAGCGCTCCAGCATTCAATGCACCTTGTAGAGAGTGAGGGGCTTCTGCTTGCCCTTGATCCACTTCTCGAAAGAGGCGAGCGCCTTCGCCGCGGGACCGAGCCGGGCGTGGGTCTCCCCGCTGATCAGGGTGGTGGAGTGGAGGGTCTTGTTCTCGCCCTCGATGCGCGAGGCGACGTTGACCGTGTCTCCGATCACGGTGTATTCCAGGCGTTTCTCGGTGCCGATATTGCCCGCCACCAGCCTCGTCGTCATGGGAGAATCCGTGAGAATCTGGGCCGTGAGGGATTCGAACCCCCGGCATCCTCCTTGTAAGGGAGGCGCTCTACCGCTGAGCTAACGGCCCGGCGCCTATTGTACCAGTTTGCGTCTGGCCGCCCATGATCCGCGGTCTGTTGAGGAGGCTGACGAGGGGCAGTTCCGCGGTTCCGAGGGCCAGCAGGTAGCGCCGCTGGGGCCGTCCGTCTTTGGAGAACAGCAGGTAGAGCCGGTGCCGTCCCTTCCGGAAAGGAACGGGCGCGGCGGCGATGAGTTCGTCGTAGCGTTGCGGTTGGATCCAGGCCTTGCCGAAGATGAGGTGCCGCTCGAGCGCCGAGCCCGACTCGCGCCAGACGGTCACTTCGCGCGTGTAGGCCAGCCCCTTTCCGCCGGCCGCGGCCAGCACGGCCCCCGCGGCC
>CAYJXJ010000101.1:0-13564 GCA_964374095.1 uncultured Elusimicrobia bacterium | reverse complement strand
CCGCCGACCATGCCGCCTGAAGGACGAGTCCCTCGAGCATGATCCGGCCGCGCTTGATCGCCGAATCTTCACGGACGAGGGCGCCGCGGGTTCCCGCCATGGCCTGGACGGCGAAGCCAGCCGCTATCAAGAAAACGGCGAGTCCCCCCAGGAGCCCCAGCGGCATGAAGAGCCAGCGTTCCGCCGGTTTGCGCGAGAGGGTGACCCGCGCCCACCCCGGGCCTTCCTCCCAGAGGACCTGGTGGCGGGTGGTGGCCAAGAAGCGCCGCGTCCCCGGCCGCGGCGGCCGGCCCGGCAGGTCGGTTCGCACCTCCGTGCTCGATCCTCGGCGCACGAAGCTATAGTCCCGGCCCAGGTGCCGCCGCGGGTCAGGGCAGGTCATGACGCGGGCCTCCCCGATGCTCCGGACGCGGTAGGGCAGTCTGGAAACAGGGCACAAGGAACTTCCGTCGGTCCGGCCCGCCGAGCCGGCGGCGAGGTTGAGGAGACACTCCACGGCCCTGGCCGAGCGCCTCATGGCCAGGAGGTCAAGGGTCTTGTCGAAGAGGGCCGCGCCCGCAAGGAGGAGCAGCAGCGCGGCCGCTAGGCGGATGATCGGGGCTACCGTTCCCTGTAGGCGGCGGGTCTCATGGGAATCTCGCAGGCGCTCGCCACGACAGTTTAAACCCGAAGGCTGGGCTTGTCAAGGACCATCCGAGCCAACCCGCCGTCCAGGCCAACAGCGCCAGCAGGCTCACCCAGCGGCCGATCCTGAACCCGATCGGGGCGTATTCCAGGCGGAGCCGGTGGTCTCCGGCTTGGAGCGGAACGGCCCGCAGGGCGTGGTTGGCCGGCACGACCCGCATCTCCCGCTGGGGGCCGGACAGGGGGACGGCCCGCCAGCCCGCGGCGAAGGCATCCGTCACGAGCAGGATCGCGGGCTTTTTTAGCCCGACCTCGATCTCGAGCCAGTCCGTACCGCGGGCGGCCACGCGCACCGTGCCCCCGGGTGGGCCGGCCGCCGGTTCCGGATTCGGCGCGGCCTCCAGGATGACCTTGCGGCGCGGGTCGAACTTTGGATCCGTGAGGGCCTTGAGCCGCGCCTCCCGATCCGGCCGCGATTCCCACTCTGAAACCAGGAGCGCCCGTGGCAGTTCCGGGGGCAGGCGCCGGGGTTGGGTCAGGAGCCCCGGTTCCAGGACGTAGCGGCACCGAAGCATGGGGAGCGGCCCGGGAAGCCGTCGTATGGGACGCAGGTGAACCGCCTGGTCCGGATCGTAGCCGTTGGAGGCCGCGATCAGCTCGATCCACCGGCGCGTGGGAAGCTGCGAGTAGCCCATGACGTCTTCCAGGCCCATGCGCATGGCGGCGTTGGGGTGGACGTTCCAATCGTGCAGGACGCGGTAGTCGCCCGCGTCGCCGCGGAGGACTTCGCGCCAGCGGGGGGGATAGCCCTCCTCGAGCCCGCAGGTCGCGCGCGCTTGCCAAGCGAACAAGCCCAGCTCGAGAAAGACCGCCGCGGGCAGCCAGCGGATCAGACCGGGCCGGCGCGCGGCCGCCGCGAGAAACCCTCCCAACGCCAGGAGCGCCCAGCCCGCATCGAAGATCTCTCGCGTGGCGAAACTCAGGGCATGGCGCCAATAAGCTTCCCCGTCGACAGCTGGAATGATCGGGGCCCCGGCCGCGGCCAGCATTCGTTCCTGAAGTCCGCCGAGCATACCCGCCCCCGGCGCATCGGCGGCCGAGCCGATCCAGATCGCCGTTCCCATCGCGAGTATTCCCATCGCCAGCGTCCCCAACGCGGCGCGTTTGGCCAGGCGGGGATCGCGGAGGGCCGCGACGCCTTCCGACGCAAGGACGGCTAAGAAAAGGCAGGCCAGGCCGGAGAACTTCGCCACCCCGCGCAAGGCAGACCAGCCTGGGAGCGTGGTCCGCAAGAGGTTGTAAAGAGGCAATTGGTTTCCCAGGGCCAATGCGAGGGTTGCCAGCAGGAGGAATGCGGGTGAGATCCAGCGGCGGCGTTCCCCACGCAACGCCGCGAGTCCCGCGACAAGCGTGGACAGCCCGCAAAAGAGCGAGGCCTCCCATAGGTACCACCGGCCGAAATAGGCGAACCGGCGTTCATCCCCAAAAATCCAAGGAACGATGAGGGTCAGCATGTTCTCGATCGGCAGGAAGAACGACGCGGCATACTTGGCGGGGACGCTGCCGCCCCGGATGGATTCCGATGCGGCCTCGATCCCCGCCCCGATCTGAGCCGCGGCGAGGAGCGCGGCCCCGGCATAGACCGCGGCAGTGCCCCGGAGGGGAACCGTGCTGCGGTAAGTCCAAGCCGCCGCCGCCGCCCGCAGGCCGGCAAGCAGGGCGGTGTAGTAGGCGATCTGGGGGTTTCCCGCCAGTACTTGCAAGGCGACGCAGCCCATTCCCGCCAGCAGCCAGCCGCGGGTTCGGGACTGGGCCCAGGCCTCCAGGCACAGGAATATGCCGGGGACCCAGGCGAGCCCGGCCAGGACCGGCATGTGCCCGGCCTGTAGCTGCAGGAGGAGGGGGGCGCTGAACATGTACGCCGCGCCCCCGACTAAGGCCGCCTCGGCCGATACCCCGCGCCGGCGGCACCAGGCATGGGTGAGGATGCCGGCCAGCGCCAGGTGCAGGGCCACCGTCAAATTGACAGCCGGAGCCGGGGGGAGGAGCAGGTGCAGCCAATTGGGGGGATAAAGGAGCGCCGATTCGAAAGCCCCAAGGAAGGGGGTTCCCCCGAAGGAATGCGGGTTCCAGAGCGGGAGGTTGCCGGACCGCAGTTCCCGGAAGCCGAATTCAAGCCAGGGCAGGAACTGGGCCGGGAGGTCGTGGCGGGGGCTGGACGGCAGGGTGCCGTTTCGGAGGCCATCCGCCACGAAAATCAAGGCCGCGGCGGCGAGGAGCCAGGGGCCCGGTGCCAAGGCCGCGGGCAGGCGGGGGAAGCGCGCCCTCACTCCGGAGGGTTGGGCTTCGTTTCGGACTTGAGGAGTTCCTCGAGTTCCTTGCGGGACCGGGTGAGGTTCTCCTCCGCGGCGGCGAGGAATTTCTTGGCGTATTTGAGCTGGAGGTCGCCGGGGGTGTAATAGTTTATCTCGGAGCGGGTGTTTTCCACCGCCTGCTCCAGCCCCATGATCAGGCGCTCCAGGTATTCCCGGCGGTCCAGGGGGTTCATCGCGGCACCAATTGTGGCTCTTTGCACCCGGGAGCGTCAAATCCGCCGGAAACCGTGGTATAATCACCCCGAGGCGTCGTCACGCCTCCCCACCCTCCAGGTGGGCAATGGTAGTAGTACGTGAGGTAAGTTAAGCGAATGCCTACAGGAAAAGTGAAGTGGTTCAACGACCAGAAGGGATACGGGTTCATAACGCCGGACGACGGTTCAAAGGATCTCTTTGTCCATCACTCGGCGATTATCGCGGAGGGGTTCAAGACCCTGGCCGAAAACCAGGCTGTCGAGTTCGAGATTCAAGAGACCGAGAAGGGCCCCCGCGCGACCAACGTCCGGAAACTCTAACTGTCTTATGTCTTATGGGGTCACATCCCGCCATAAGACAAATTCCTCGAATTTGTCTTATGGCGGGATGTGACCCCTAGATTTGCGGCCGGTACTGGATCGCTTGGAGTTCGAATTCGCTGATTCGCATGCGTGCGCCGGCGCGGCGGAGGGCGTGGCGGATTTTCTTGGTGGCTAGGCGCTTCCCGGAGCGCACGGTCAGGACGGCTTCCTCGTGATCGAAATCCCCGGCGACGGCGGAGACCTCCGAAAGCCGGGCCAATTCTTCCCGCACGGCCCGCGCGCACGCCCGGCACAGAAAACCCTTGATCTTGACGGCGTAGCGGCCGGCGGTGAGCTCGTCTTTAGGCGGGGGGGCCGGCTCGCTTGCCAATGACGTGGCGGTCAGCAGGGCAAGCGCCAGCAGGTATCGCCTCATGCGGAAAATTATATAAACTTCGGGGATGACAACGGCATCGGCGGCGGCGCCATGGGGTGATCACTTTATTGGGGACGGAGTCGCGGCCTGGCGGGCCGCGACCCTGGTGATTCATGCCGCTGGAGCCATGGGCCTCGCCCGGTTTCTCGACTGGGAGGCGGTCCGGCGCCTGCTGGGCCGGGCTCGAAATTGACGGACCTCCGGGCCGGAAAAATTCCGTGCCTTGACAGAATACCGTACTTCCGTTAAACTAAACCTTAAATTTCCCATCCGCTATCAATATTCTATTAAGAAGATGAGGCGATGACTGACAGCAATGGTTTGACTCCTCTCTAGCATGGGGAGAAAACCATGAAGAGCAAGACCTGGCTGATCGACGCAGGCATCGGGTTATTCCTGAGCCTGGTCGTCGCCGGCTGTTATGTGCTTTCCCTCCCCGCGCTCGAGAGCTTCGAGCTCAAGACTTTTGACATGCGCTCCAAGCTCCGCCAGGAGGTCAACCCCTCCAGCGAGATCGTCCTGATCGCCATCGACGACGCCTCCATCGCCCAAATCGGGCGCTGGCCATGGCCGCGCTGGCGGGTCGCCGCCATGCTCGACAAGCTGTCGGCGGCCGGTCCGCGGGTCATCGGGCTCGACATCCTCTTCTCGGAGCCCGAGAGCGACTGGCTCAAGGAGCTCAAGGCCCTGGAGTCGCGCTACGGGGAGTTGGTGGCGGCGAAACAAGTCGTCGAGAAGGGAGTCTCCTTCGCCGCGGAACTCTCGTCGGCGTCCGTCCGCCTCGACGTGGACGCGCGTCTCTTGGCCTCGATCCGCGCGGCCGGAAACGTGGTCCTGCCGATGTATTTCTCCCTGGGCGGGGTGCAGGGCGCCAAGCCCGAGGCCCTGCCTCCCGCGATCTCGAGCTCGGTGGTGACCGTGCAAGTGGTCCCGAACGCGGAGGAGGCGGGGACCCCGGACGGAAGCAAGGCGGTCTATCCCCTCGTTCCCTTCGCGGAAGTCTCGGCCGGCGTGGGGCACGTCAATGTCTATCCCGACTTCGACGGGGTGGTCCGGCGCGAGATGCCGGTGGTCCGCTACGGGGAATCCTACTTTCCCTCCTATCCGGTGCGGCTGTTGCTGGCCTATTTGGGGCAGAACGCCTCGGACGCGGTTTTCACCTCCGGCCAGCGGCTGCAGGCGGGCAAGGTCGGCATCCCGCTGGACCCGGGCAGCGGCATGCTCATCACCTTCAACGGCCCCGAGCAGACTTTCCGGTATTACTCCTATCACGACGTCATGAATGATAAGGTTTCGATGGATGTTTTCAAGGACAAGATCGTGATCCTGGGCCCCACGGCCGCGGGCATCGGCACGCTTTACGTCACGCCGGTGGCGCCGGCCTTGCCCGCCATCGAGATGATCGCCAACGTGGTCCAAAACATGCTGCACGGCCGTTTTCTCACCCGGCCTCCGTGGGCCCCCAACCTGGAGTTGGGGCTTCTGGGCTTCGTGGGGCTGTTCATCATGGTGGGCCTCCCGCGCCTCAAGGCCCTCAACGGCGCGGTGCTCAGTTCGGCGCTGCTCGTGGGATTTTTGGGGCTCGGGACCTGGCTCTTCATAAAGGGCGATTGGGTCAAGGTGAGCTACCCGTCGATACTCCTGGGCTTGGGATATATCGTGAGCACCTCCAAGCGCTTCCTGGTGACCGAGAAGGGAAAGGAGCTCGTCGAGGCCTCGGCCATCGAAACCAACAAGATGCTCGGGCTCTCCTTCCAGGGGCAGGGCATGCTCGACATGGCCTACGACAAGTTCCGGCTCTGCCCCCTCGACGACAACATGAAGGGCATCCTCTACGATCTCGCCCAGGACTTCGAGCGCAAGCGGCAGTTCGCCAAGGCCGCCTCGGTCCTCGATCACATCGCGGCCAAGGACCCGGGGTTCAAGGACATCCAGGAAAAGATCAAGATGTTGAAGGGCGCGGCCGAGGGAGCCGTCTACGGCGGGGTGGGGGGGGCCAAGAAGGAAGGCACCGTGATGTTGGCGGGCGGGTCGACCAAACCCACCCTCGGCCGCTACGAGATCGAAAAGGAGCTCGGCCGCGGGGCCATGGGCATCGTCTACTTGGGGAAGGACCCCAAGATCAACCGCATGGTGGCCATCAAGACCATGGCCCTGGAGGAGGGCGGGGACGCCAACATCAAGGAGATCAAGGAGCGCTTCTTCCGCGAGGCGGAATCGGCCGGGACCCTCAATCACCCCAACATCGTCAGGATTTTCGACGCGGGCGAGGAAAACGACGTGGCCTACATCGCCATGGAGCTGCTCGACGGCCACGACCTCGTCAAATACACCCACAAGGAGAGTCTTCTGCCGCCCATGAAGGCCATGGAGTACGTGGCGATCGTAGCCGACGCCTTGGACTACGCGCATGCCCAAGGCATTGTCCACCGGGACATCAAGCCCGCCAACGTCATGCTCCTCAAGGACGGGACGATCCGGGTGGCCGACTTCGGGATCGCCCGTATCACGGCTTCCTCCAAGACCGCCACCGGCACGGTCATGGGCACCCCCTCCTACATGAGCCCCGAGCAGGTTTCGGGAAAAAAGGTGGACGGAAGGTCGGATCTGTTTTCCCTAAGCGTCGCGCTGTTTGAGTTTATGACCGGGGAGAAGCCATTCAAGGGGGGGGAAGGCATCGGCACCCTGCTTTTTCAGATCGCCAATGACCCGCATCCCAATCCCCTGACCGTCAACCCCGGGCTGTCGCCCGGGGTCGTGCCGATCATCAACAGGGGCTTGGCCAAGCGGCCGGAGGAACGATATTCCCGCGGCTCCGAACTCGCCGCGGACCTGCGCGCCCTGATCGCGGCGATCAAGTCCGGGACGACCATGCCGGCGATGGCGGCTCCCGTTCCGGCGCCCGCGCCCGCTCCGGCGCCGGTTCCCGAGGCGCCTCTCCCGATCCCCATCGCTGCGCCCGCGCCCATCGTGTCGGCGCCGGTGCCGGTGGCGGTTGATTTTCCGCCGCCGCCGCCGCCGCCCCCCGAACCGGTTGAGCTTCCCGCCGCGGCTATCCCGGCCGTGCCGGCGGTCGAGGCGACCATTCCGGCCGTGCCGGCGGCCTCCCCGGCGGACGCCACGGTGAGAATGACCGCGCCGGCCGCCGCGCCGTCCCAGGACCCGGAGGCGACGCTGCGGATGCCGCCCCCAGGAGGAGCCGGGAAATGACCTGTCCGGCATTGGAGATTCACGGTCGGACGGACCAGGGCTGCGTCCGGGAAATCAACGAGGACAGCATGGCCATCGATCAGGAGCTCGGGCTCCTCGTGGTGGCCGATGGGATGGGGGGGCATAACGCGGGTGAGGTCGCGTCGGGACTGGCCGTGACCACGGTCCAGGATTTCGCGCGCCGGATGATCGGAGGCGAAAAGATCATCGTGCCCGACGGGGGCGACGCGTCCCTGTCGCCGCGGGGGCGGCAGCTCGAGCTTTTCGTCAAGAGCGCCAACGCCGTGATTTACCAGAAAGGCCGCGAGGTGGCCAAGGATTACGGGATGGGGACGACGCTCGTGGCCGTCCTCGTTGATGCCGCGTCCATGACGGTGGCTCACGTGGGGGACAGCCGCCTGTATCTCTACCGCCAGGGCGCGCTGACCCAGATCACCGAGGACCATTCTTTGGTGGGCGACCAAGTCCGCCGAGGACTCATCACCCCGGATCAAGCCGCCCATTCCAATCTCCAGAATATCCTCACGCGCGCCCTCGGCACCGAAGAGGACGTGAAAGTGGACGTCGCCGACCACCCCCTGCTGCCCGGGGACATCGTGCTTTTGGCATCGGACGGGCTGACCAAGATGGTGGCCGATGAGGAGGTCGCCCAGGTGATCGCCGAGGACACGGCGCCCTCCGCGCTGGTGGAGCGTCTCGTCGATATGTCGCGGGACCGGGGCGGGGTCGACAACATCACCATCGTCGCCGCCCGCGTGCCCGAGCCCAAGCTCGGCAAGGCCTTGCGCGGCTTGGCGAAGAAACTTTTCGGGGAGAAGAAGAAGAAGGGATGAAACGCTCAGAGCCGAAAGCCGAGGTTCCCTCAGCGGTCCCGGAAGGACCGCCGTGCGAGGAAACTCAAGTCAGGGTGCTGCCCCCGCTGCAGCCAACCACATGCCCAAGCTGCTCCTGAAATTCAACGCGGCCGTCATTAAGGAGGTGCTTCTCACCAAGGATACGCTGACCGTCGGGCGCAAACCCGACAATGACATCGTCATCGACAATCCCGCGGTGAGCGGCCATCACTGCAAGATCTGCCGCCAGGGCGACACCTATTTCGTCGAGGACCTGGAATCCACCAACGGGACTTACGTCAATGAAAAGCGCATCAAGACGGCCGGCCTCCATCACGATGACGTCGTCGGGGTCGCGCGCCACGCCTTGGTCTTCGTCGAGGACGCTCCCGCGGCGGCCCCCGCCGCGCCTCAGCCTTCCGCGGAGGCCACCATCGCCCTGACCCCCGAGAAGCAAGCCGAAATCCTGGCCGCCAACGCGGCGGTGGCGGCCGCCGCGGGTCCTCCCAAAGTGGGTCTGCTCAAGGTGATCAAAGGGGTGGCCGGGGAGGTTGAGTACGAGCTCAAGGGGATGTCCACCTACCTCGGCAAATCCGACCGCGCCCAGATTCCCATCAAAGGAAGCGGTCTTTTCGGCTCGGCGCCCGAGATCGCGGCTTCCATCCATCGCAAGCCCGACGGGTATTACCTGCTCGCCATCCAAGACGGCTACACCTCGGTCAACAACCAGAAGGTCTTCGGCAGCGTCCTGCTTAAGGAAGGCGACCTCATCGAATGCGGGGGGACCACGATCCAGTTCTCGCTGAAGGAGGGGGCGCCGGGCTGAGACCTCGCGCCGAAGCCGCGCGCGGCCATTGTGTTGTTGCTTTCCCGCGGGACTAAGCGATATACTGTTTCAGCGGGCAGAGTCGGGCCCGCGCGGCATGCCCCCCAAGACCAAGGCTCTCGCGGAAAAGCTCGCCCACGTCGCCCGGACGAAAGTCGTTTCCGTCGAGGAGACCGTCCCCATCCAGGAGGCCATCGCGCTGATGCGCGAGAAAAAGATCCACTGCCTCATGGTGACCAAAGGAGGCAAGCTCTGCGGCGTTTTCACGGACCGCGATTTTCTCATGAAGGCCTTCGGAAAGGCCCTCTCCGGAAAGACCGCGCGCGATTACATGACCCCCAATCCCGTGATCGCCACCCTCGATCAGTCCCTGGGCGAAGCCGTCGAGGTGATGAACGCCAAGGGGCTGCGCAACCTGCCGCTCGTCGATGAAAAGGGCGTCCCGGCGTCGCTGCTGACGGTCGACACGGTGATCCGCTACCTCGCGGATCACTTCCCGGCCGCGGTCGTCAATAGGTCTCCGACGCCCCACGCGGTCAGCGAGGAGGCCGACGGGGCATGAGCGAACCCGCGGCCCCCAAGACTTCCCCGCGCTCCCCCTCATCCAAGGGGCCGGCCGAGGAGATCGCGGCGGTCACCATCCGTTTCGCCGGAGACTCGGGCGACGGCATCCAGTTGGTCGGCGGCCAGTTCACCACCTCGACGGCCATCGCCGGCAACGATCTCTCCACCCTGCCGGACTTCCCGGCCGAGATCCGCGCCCCGGCGGGCACCCTGCCGGGCGTGAGCGGATTCCAGATCCATTTCAGCTCGCGGGACGTGCTGACCCCCGGGGATGAGCCCGACGTGCTGGTCGCCATGAATCCCGCGGCGCTCAAAGCCAACGTCAAGGACCTCAAAAAGGGGGGGATCCTGATCATCAACTCCGATTCCTTCCTGCCGGGGAACCTGACGAAGGCCGGCTGCGCCACCAACCCGCTCGAGGACGGAAGCCTCAGCGACTACCGGGTGATCCCGGTCGAGCTCTCGCGTCTCACCGGCAACGCCCTGGCCGGGATGGCATTGACGAAAGTCCAGGTCGAGCGCTGCAAGAACTTCTTCGCGTTGGGCATGATGTACTGGCTCTACGACCGGCCGATGGAGAGCACGTCGCGCTGGATCCAATCCAAGTTCAAGAAGAACCCGCTGCTGGTCGAGGCCAACGTCAAGGCGCTCCTGGCGGGCAACGCCTACGCCGAAACGGCCGAGATCTTCGGGCATCACTACCGCGTGGCCAAAGCCCCGATCGCCCCGGGCCTCTACCGCAACATCACGGGCAACGAGGCCATCGCCCTCGGGATGGTGGCGGCCTCGGTGCAGGCCGGACGGGCGCTGTGGTACGGTTCCTATCCGATCACCCCCGCTTCCGACATCCTCCACGAACTGGCCAAGCACAAATGCTTCGGGGTCAAGACTTTTCAGGCCGAGGATGAGATCGCGGCCATCGGCTCGGCGATCGGCGCTTCCTTCGGCGGGCTTCTGGCCTCCACGGGCTCAAGCGGCCCGGGAATCGCGCTCAAGTCCGAGGCGATCGGGCTGGCCGTGATGGCGGAGCTGCCGCTGGTGATCATCGACGTCCAGCGCGGCGGGCCCTCGACGGGCTTGCCGACCAAGACCGAGCAGGCCGACCTCCTCCAGGCGATGTATGGCCGCAACTCCGAATGCCCGGTCCCCATCCTGGCCCCCGCGACCCCCGCGGAGTGCTTCACCATGGCCTTCGAGGCCTTCCGGCTGTCGGTCAAGTACATGACTCCCGTGTTTCTGCTCTCGGACGGCTATTTGGCCAACGGTTCCGAACCCTGGACCGTTCCCGACGCGTCGAAACTCCCTAAGATCGAGTTCGCGAAGCTCCCTCCCGCCGCGGATTTCAAGCCTTACAAGAGGGAGGCCGATACCCTGGCCCGTCCCTGGGCCGTCCCCGGCCTGGCCGGCTACGAGCACCGGATCGGGGGCCTGGAGAAGGCGGACGTGAGCGGCAGCGTGAGTTACGATCCCGACAACCACGAGCGCATGGTGCGCCTGCGCGCGGCGAAGGTGGCCAAGATCGTCCAGGATATTCCACCGACCAAAGTCCTGGGCCCCTCCACGGGCAAGGTGTTGGTGGTGGGGTGGGGCTCGACCTACGGGGCCATCACGGCCGCCGTTCAGGAATGCCTCGGTCGCGGCGAGCCGGTCGCCGCCCTGCACCTGCGCCACCTCAACCCTCTGCCCTCGGATCTGGGGGAGATCCTCGGACGCTACGATAAGGTCCTGGTGCCGGAACTCAATCTGGGCCAGCTCCTGAAGCTCCTCCGTGCCAAGTTCCTGGTCCCCGCCGTGGGCCTCAATAAGGTGAAGGGCCAGCCCTTCAAGATCTCGGAAGTCCGCGCCTTGATCGCCGAAATCCTCCATGGGGAGGCGGGCTGATGGGCGCTCCGTCCGACGACCTCGAAGGCCTCCCGGCGACCGGTCCCGTCCTGACCCGCAAGGACTTCGTGTCCGACCAGATGGTGCGCTGGTGTCCGGGCTGCGGGGATTTCGCGATCCTGGCCACGGTGCAAAAGCTCCTTCCGGAGTTGGGCATACCGCGCGAGCGCATCGTTTTTGTTTCGGGCATCGGGTGCTCTTCCCGCTTCCCGTATTACATGAACACCTTCGGCTTCCACACCATCCACGGGCGGGCCCCGACGATCGCGACGGGACTCAAATGCGCGCGGCCCGAGCTCCAAGTCTGGGTCGTCACGGGAGACGGCGACGGGCTCTCCATCGGGGGCAATCACCTCCTCCACGCCCTGCGTCGCAACGTGGATTTGAAGATCCTGCTGTTCAACAACAAGATCTATGGCCTCACCAAGGGCCAGACCTCCCCGACCTCCGAAATCGGCAAGAAGACCAAGTCGACCCCCATGGGCTCGATCGACCATCCCATCAACCCGATCAGCGTGGCCCTGGCCTCGGAGGCGACCTTCGTCGCCCGCGCCATCGACACCGATCTCACCCACTTGGGCGAGGTCCTGCGCCGGGCCGCGGCGCACAAGGGCTCGGCCTTCGTGGAGATATTCCAGAACTGCATCGTCTTCAACGACGGGGCCTGGGCCGGGGTCGCCGAGAAGGCCACCCGGGAAGACCAGGTCGTGCGCCTGGAGCACGGCAAGCCCCTCGTCTTTGGGAAAGACGCCAACAGGGGAATCCGGCTGAAGGGGCTCACTCCCGAGGTCGTCTCTTTCGAGCGCGGCTCGCCGCCCCCCGACCTGCTGGTTCATGATGAGAAAAGCCCTTCCTCGGTCCTCGCGCATTTGATGGCCCATCTCGATCCTCCGGACCTGCCCGCCCCGGTCGGGGTGTTCCGGGCGGTCGAGAGGCCCGCGCTCCATGAGCTTATCGACGCGCAGTTGGATGCTGCGCGCAAGGCCGCCCCGGGCGACCTGCAGCAGGTCTTGACGGGGCCCGAGACCTGGGCGGTCAAATGAAGTGTCCCGACTGCGGCCATGGGAACATTGCCGGGGCCGACGATTGTTCGGCGTGCGGGGTGTCTTTGTGGGACGCCGACAAGCTCAAGCCCGCCCGCGGCATGGAACGCAAGATCCTCGAGGGCACCATCGCCGATCTTTCCCCCCGGCGGGCCGAGGAGGTTTCCCGCGGGGATTCCATCCAAAAGGCCGTCGAGGCGATGCGTCGGGCCAACATCGGCTGCGTCTTGGTCACCGACAAGGGGACGCTGGAGGGGGTCCTCTCCGAGTATTCCCTCCTGCTGCGCGTCCCGGATCATGCCAACCTGGCGGCCGCGACCGTCGGCGGCGCCATGAGGCCGGCCGAACTTTCCCTGCGCGAGGACGATCCGGTGGCCGAGGCTTTCCATCAAATGGCCATCACCCGCGTCCGGCACCTGGCGGTGCGGCTCAAAGCGGGCGGGCTGGGCGTGGTCTCCGCGCGCGACTTGCTGCGCTATCTTTGCCGCTGATTCCAGGAGGATTGCCATGTCCAACCCCAAATCATCTCCCGCCGCGGTCAATGCCGCCCCGCGCGAGGAGTTCGCCCCGGGCCTCGAGGGCGTGGTGGCCTGCCGCAGCCGCCTCTGCCAGATCGACGGCGCCGCCGGCAAGCTCTACTACCTGGGCTACCACATCGAAGAGCTCGTCGGGGCCAGCTACGAGGAGTGCTGTTTTCTCCTATGGCATCAGCGTCTCCCGCGGACCGATGAGCTGGAGTCCCTAAAGAAGGAGTTCCGAAAGACCAGAGGCCTTCCCCAGCAAGTGGTGGACTTCATCGCGCTCCTGCCGCACACGAGCCATCCGATGGACGCGCTGCGGACGGTGGTCTCGCTGGTCTCGACCTTCGACCAGAACCCCGAGCGCTCCCCCGAGGCCAATTTGCACCGGGCCATCTCCTTGACCGCCAAGTTCCCGGCGATCGTCGCGACTTTTCATCGCCTCCGGCAAAACCAGAAGCCCGTGCCGCCGCATGAGAAGCTCGACCATGCGGCGAATTTCCTCTACATGCTCACGGGGGAAACGCCCGAGGAGAATTACGTCCGGGTGATGGACACCTCCTTGGTCCTGCATCTCGACCACGAGATGAACGCCTCGACTTTCGCCGCTCTGGTGACGGCCTCGACTCTCTCCGATCTGTATTCGGCCGTGACCTCCGGCATCGGGGCCCTCAAGGGCCCGCTGCACGGCGGCGCCAACGAGGCCGTCCTCAAGATGCTCCAGGAGATCGGCGACCCCAAGAAAGTCGAGGCCTTC
>CAYJXJ010000100.1:14868-16948 GCA_964374095.1 uncultured Elusimicrobia bacterium | reverse complement strand
CACCCGGGGAGTCAGGACCGGTGAAAACTGGGGAGCTTCGGAGCGGCGCGCTCAGTTGCCCAGCGATCCAAAAGGAAGAAAGCCGTAGTCAATGGCAAAATGCTGAACAGCCAATCCAAGCCCGACTGAAAAACCCGTGAATCCCATCACATCTCCTATAGTCCGGGAGTTGCCTAAGGCCTTAGAGCAACCGGAAGGTCGCCCGCACCTGCGGCATCAACCGCGAAACCGTCGCCGCCTACCTTAAAGTCGTGCCCGGAAGCTCGGCCTCGGCTGGCCCATCCCGGAGGGCTTTACCGACGCCGAGTTGGACGCCCTGCTGTTTCCTCTGCCAACCAATCCCCCAGGGTCCGAGCGTCCTCTGCCCGACTGCCCCTACAGCTACTCGGAGCTGCGGTCCTACAAGAAACTCACCCTCATGCAGCTTTGGCCGGCCCGCGTCGGCGTGCCTCTTGAGTCCCCCACTTGAACTCGTAGCTCAGGAGCCGGCCGCCCCGTTCTTCGACCAGATCCGCCTGGCTGCCGTCTTGAGGGCGTCCCTCTTGTCCTCGTAGGAGTGGGCGGAGACGAGCTGACGATTTCCAATGCCAAAGTCGTCTCGCCGGTCTGCCGCGCTCAAGACCCGCTCAAGCCCGCGAGCCGACCATCGGACTACGCAGTTCCCGCAAGCCTTTCTCTCTTGAGGTGAGCTTTCGTCGCATCCCCGGCGCTTTGCTGGTATGAATTGAGCGGAGGTGCCGATATGGAAGCCAAGAGCGCGGCGATGCCGGAGATCAGCCGGCATACCCTGTCCAAGGAGGCAAAACAGGAGAACCGAGGCGCGGGCGTGGCCTGGTCCTGGGGTTGGAAAGGGGCAGCGTCCTGGGGGCCCGCCGGTTTGTCCGCGCTCGGCTTCCTCGGCACCAAGGCCGGGCTCCTGGCCCTGGGACTCTCGGGGACCGCGGTCGCGGTGGGAGTCGGGGTCGCGGGGCTCAATGTGCTCGGTCCCCACGGGAGCGGGGGCGGGCTTCAGTCGATTTTCGCGCTTCGCGCCAAGGAGCCTGCGGTCGAACAGAGCGCTGATCCGGGCGCGGGCGACGGGACTTCCCGCTCGCTGCAGTATCTCCAGGACGCCAATGCGGGCGGGGAAGGCCCTGGACAAGGCGCCGAGGCCGCGCCTGCGGACGATGCACGGGCGTCCCTGCCGCCCGAGTCTTCCGCCGCGCCGGTTGGAACGTCTGCGCCTCTGTCCGCCTCCGCCCCCGCGGCAACCCAACGGCTTCCCGCGCTCGCGAAAGGAGGCTTGACCTCCCTTTCCGGCTCGGCCTCGGCCGGCAGGTCCTCCGCGGACGCCGTTTTATCGGTTCCTGCCCGGGGGAAGGCGTCCGGGGCGCTCGCTCGTTTCGGGGGCTCGATATCCCGGCTGGGCGCCGTCGCGCCGCGCGCGGCCGGCCCGCGCCAGGGGCTGGCCTTCCCCCAGCTCGCGGCGGTGCGGCGCGATCACGCGCGGGCCGACAGCAGCCCCCGGGCCGGCTGCACCTACGACGGCTGCGGCTCCGGGATATTCGGGACCGAGGGGGGAGCCCCGGCGGGCCAGGGGCAGCGCGGCCCCGCGGACTCCTCTCCCCCGCCGACTAGAGGGTCCATCACGGTCGTGGATGAGAAGCCCCGGCAGCCCCCGCCGCCCGGCCCGGCGCGGGACGTGACGCCCTTCAAGAAGGCGCTGCAGAAGGTGCAGACCCTCATCCTCGTCGCCGCCGGCCTCATGCTCATCGCGGGCAAGATCATGGATGGGTCCATCTTCTTCTTGAATCCGGCGAATGCGCTCGTTGTGGCCTTCGCCAGGTTCCTCGCCCTCGCGGCCCTGCTCATGGCCCTCAGCGCGGTATTGATGGGCGCCTATATCGCCGCCGCGCCCTACGGCCAGCGCATCGCAGGGGCTATCGTTGTGCTCATGGGCGGATTGGTCGCCTACCACGCCTGGCAATTCCTAAAGGCAACCGCCAATTCCGGAGCCATCTCTAGCAACCTCGAGAGCATGGACCTCATTGCCCGGGCCTCGGGAGCTCTTGTGCTGGTGGGCATGGTGGCAAATCTCATC
>CAYJXJ010000100.1:0-14858 GCA_964374095.1 uncultured Elusimicrobia bacterium | reverse complement strand
GCATGGTGGGGCTTTACTTAGCCAAGCCCAAGCAGTATCCAGAGACCAAGTTTCGCGGAGGCGAGGCCCCGGACTTCGGAATGTCGGCTCCGGCGCGGCTGCCCGACCCTCCGGGTCGGATTCCAGGCCCGCTCAAGATGGATTTTGATGAAGGAATTATATCGGTAAATTATACACAAACATCTTGAGCGGAACATTCATTTTCTCAGCGACGCTTTTGGACTAGACTATGGGCAGAAGCAGCAAGCAAGGAGAAGCCCCATGGAAAAGATGGACGGAGCCGGCAAGTTCGAGACGGTCGCTGTGCCGGTGATACCCGAGTTCAAGCCCGCCGCGGTCGGCAAGGACAAGCAGCGTCGCGGCGCCGGCCTGCCCTGGCTTCCCGCTGCCGCCGGGGGGTCATCCTCCCCGTTCGCGGCGCTTCTCGGCAGCAAGTTCGGGTTTCTGGGGCTCCTGATGACGGTCAGCGCCGCGGGATGGGGCCTGGGCAAGACGTTGGCGTCGTATCAGGGCGCGGCTGCCAGGATGGTTCCCGAGATTTTCAAGCCCAGGGTCGAGGGAGCGGCGGAAAGGGATCCAATCCATGAGACCCCGGCCGCATTGCCCGACGGCATCTCCCTGGTCAAGGGCTCGGCCGCTCCGGCCGGCGCGGGGGGGGCGCCCGCACAGTCCCCGGCCGCCGAAGCCGCCGGAAGCGGCCCCTCCGCAGCCGGGAGGGCAGCCGATAACGCCGCCGTAACAGACCCCGCAATGATTGCGAAGGCAGCCGCCACGAATGCCGCGGCCCCGCCTGGGGAAGCCTTGGGCAGCCGGGTCGGGGGGCTCAGCTCTTCGCTGTCGAGCGGCGGCACTTCGGCAAGCTACCAGCGCTCCCTCCTAGGCGGCCAGGGCCTCTCCGCCGGGATCAGCCGGAGCTTTGATCAGCGCGGGTCCAACGCGACGCGCAACGGCCGGCTGTCGGGTTTGAAGTCCGCGACCGGAAGGATGCGGTCCGCGGTCGCCGGCAGGGCCGGCGGCGGGACCCGGAAGGCGTTCGACCAGGCCCTCATCGCCGGCCGCATGGGGAGGCTGGCCGGCAGCGGCGCCGATGACAGCCGGGCCACTCGCCTCAGAACACCCTTCGACACCGGCGCGCAGGAGACAGTGGGAGGCGGCGTGAGCCAAGGCGCCGTGGGGCCCATGGACAACCAACCCGGGGCCTTCAAGCAGCAAGGCGGGCCCATCGGCACCGGGGCTGACACCAAGCCCAAGTGCGGAGAGGGTGAAACCCGGTCGGGCGATGCTTGCGTGCCACAGCCCCAGGGGAAGAGCAAGGATGATGCGGATCCGATAACGAATGTGTTGCGAGTACTGTTGGGCGTTGCGGCGGCCCTGCTTCTGATTCAGGCGGTCGCCGCAAAATTAAAATGGTGGCCCCCGGACTCCGTTGCCTCTACCCTGATCGGAGTCGCCTTGATCGCTCTGGGTCTTGCGATCGTCGGGCTGTCCGTTGCGCTCATTGCCAGGGGAAGGCCGCTGATGGGGAGCGTCTATGCGGTCAGTGGCGGTCTAATCGCTTATCTTGCCTATGTGGGATCATTCACCGCTGCTGCAAAGAATCTCGTAAATCTGGCAGCCGGCGGGGCAATCACTGGCGCATTGGCGGCGCTTCAGCACGAGGAAAAGAAGCGCTAGAAGTAGGTTCCAGCGTGCAAAAGTATGGTGGTTACGTCCCAGGTGTTAACCTGGTAGGGTGGGACAGGGAGACGACCATGGAAGACTTGAAGGATGCGAAGCTGAACATCCCGGACCTGGCCTGGCGTAAGGAGGAGGAGGAGGAGGAGGAGGAGCGCCGGGGAGGGGCGGCTGGGGGCGGGGGCGCGGCGGAGGCCAAGGGTTTCGTCGGAGCGACCGGCGGGAGTGGAGTTTCCGCGGTTCTCTCCGGAGCTTCTCCGGTCGGCGCCCGACTCGCCGCGAGATCGGCGGCCGGCCGATTGCTGGGTTGGCTCGGGGCGTCTTCCCGAGTCGCAATGGTCTTGGCCATCGCGACCGGCGCCGTATTGGCCGACCGCTACCGGCGGAGTCAAGGGGATGCGGCGGCGCCCGCGACCGGTCCGACGCTCGCTCCCATAACCTCGACGATCAAAGCGCCCAAGGCTCCCCCGCCGGATGCCATGCGCCTGATGGTCCAACCGGAGGCAGCCGCGGTCCCCCCGGCGGTGGCCCCGTCAGACCCCGCGCCCCAGCCCGCCAAAGACGACGCCCTGTCACAGCTCGCTGAAGCGGCCCCGAACATGCCCCCAGCGCCCGAGGGCTGGCTCCCGACGCCCGCTCCAGTGGCGGAAGCGGAGCCGAAACCGCCCACCTGGGGTCGGGATGGAGGGGGGTTCAAGCTCTCCAACGCGCTGGGCGGCGACTCTAAGAGCGGCATCTTCGCAAACGCGCCGTCGACATTCCAGCCTATGACGCTCCAGGGGCCGCAGGGCGCGCTGACCGCCCTTTCTCGGGGCTCCGCCCCCCAGGCGACATTATCGCGCTCGGGAAGATTGCGCCCGACCCTTGCCTCCGGGCGTCTTGGCGTCATCCGCGGCGCGGCGAGGAACAGCCGAAGCTTGGCTCGTTTGCGAACCATCTCAGTCCCCATGAAGGGCGCTGCGGGCGTTGAGACTCAGGTCATGAAGGGCCAGGTCGATTTCGACAAGAACCAGACAGCGGCGCAGGCCAAGACGCTGGAGTCGCCGACGGACGCCGACGCCCCCGTCAACCCGCCCTCGCCGCCGAGCGGTTGGAGTCCCGGCAAGGAGTGCGGGGGGAATGAGGTTCGTACCCCGGAAGGCTGTCAGCCGACGGATATCGTGACCCCTTGGGAGAGAGAATTCAATAATGCGAATGATGAGATCAAACAGGCCGTGACCTGGCTCTCGTTAGGCACTCGGAAGGTCACGGAAACCCTAAAGAAGGCTCTCGGGTTCAAGAAGCGGGGCCTGTCGGGTCTTTACCACTTCACTCTGCAACTCAGCCAGTTCCTGGCGATGGCTTTCGCTCTCTGGATATTGCGTCTGGCCGCAAGCATCAAAAGGAGGGGCAATAAAGTAGACGCCCTGGGCGGGAGTCCGTTGGGACATTCGATACGAGAGATCGCCGGCGAAATCAAGAAGGCGGCCATTGTGCTGGCGTCCAGGATCTCCGGCCACTTCATCCTGGCCGAGCGGATCGAAGACCATCGCCAACGCGTTCATCACAAGGGCCACGAGATGCTCGATGCCCTGCGGAAGGACGCCGAGGCGAAAGCCACCGGCGAGGCGCCGGCGCCTCAGGATTCGGCTAAGGAACCGGCGACGCAGCCGGCCAAGACCCCCGCAGGGAATCCGCTGACCAATTGATGGCTGGTGGAGCGCAAGCGCAACCGCAACCCGTGATTTGACAAAGACGCCAGGCGCTAGGCAGACTCCGCGGGCCGCTTGGCGCTGACTGGGGGGTCAGACCAAGTACTTGAAGACCAGGTAGCCGACGCCCAGACCGGCGAGGCCGATGCCGGCGGCGGCCAATCCGCCCAGGGGGAAGAAGGCGACTCCCACCGCGATCGCGACGCCGCAGATGTAAAGGAAGGCGGCGGCCCTTTCGCCGGGCGAGTCCAGCACCGATTGATGCCGGGTCTTGGGAGCAGGCGGCTCGCGCCGCGGTGAAGTCTCTGCGGGGCTTGGCGACCCGGCCACGGCGCCCCACACGAGCGCGGAGGGCTTCGCCGGTACGGCGGCGAGGACCGGGGTTGGCGCGGTTCCGTCCAGGCTTCGCGCGGCCATGTCCCGCGCGACGGCGAAATCCGTCGTTTCCTTGGCGGCGATGCTGGTTTGGGCGGCGGCTTGCAGACGATCCCGAAGGGCGCTTTCGCCCGCGTAGACCGGGCCGGCCAGCAACGCCCAGGGAACGGCTAGAATGCTCAACTTCTTCATTTGATTGCTCTCCTCCATTACATGGCGTCGGCGCAAGCCATGTTGACTCCAGACATTGTAGGGGCTGGGCCCTGATCGGAGCAATGAAACTTCCGGTTAACTCGTCGGGAACCGGCCGACGTGGGTCCTTGGACTCATGCGCGGCCCGGGATCCCGCGCTAGAATATCGGCGTATGGCATGGGAGCCTCGGGCTTGCGTCGCCGTCCTCTGGATGTCCCTTGCGCCGGCGGCGTCGGCTCAGGTCCTGCCGATCCCGCCGTTGCCGCGGTTGGAGGAGACGCTTGACGCCCGGGAGGAGCAGGCCCGCAAGCTTGCCGCATTCTACCGTTCCATCTCTCCGGCGGCGCTCGAGCCCGAACCCTCCCGCTCGGGGCGGGAGCGGCTCGCGGACATCACCCTGCCGGATTCCCGAGTGTCGGAGTGGGTCCAGCTCACCGTGTCCAGCCGCCAATGGTCTCGGTGGCAGCGGGAGGCCGAGAGGCAGGCCGCGGAGATGCCGAACCTCAGCCATCCCGATAGGGAGCGGTACAATTTCGGCCGGAAAATCAAGTCTCGCGAGATGCTCGCCTTGGCCGACGCCCTGGCCACCCGCCTCCAGGCCCAATTCCCCAACAAAGTCACGCAGTGGGCGGTGTACGGCCTGCAGGCCTACGAGATCGTCACCCGCGAAGTCCCCATCGAGTTGCGAACCGACACCCAAGCCTATCTTTCGGACCGTCTGGGCGCCCGGCGGGACCGCCGGCGCGATCGGGAGAAGGACGCCGACTGGGGCGACGACATCCCGCCGCCCGGCGCCTCCGAAGACAAGCGCGACCTGCCCGCGAGTCTGGCCCCGAAAGCCGCGGTCAAGCTTAATCCGCGGATCGGCTTCAAGAAGGATCCCAGCGTGAAGGTAGGCCTGGACCTGCAATGGAGGTTGTCCCAGCGCTGGCGCTTGAGCCCGGAGCTGGAGTACGACAGCCGGGATGACGACTGGGGCGTGGCCGTCATGTTCGGCGCGACTCTCCCTTGAGGGTGTCCACAATCCCCTCGGCAAATAGTAGACTCTCGGTTAAAGACGATATGGAGAGCTCGCAAAAGACGATCCTCTTCGTGGAGGACGACCCGGCCCTGCGGGATGTGTATCAGGGCTGCCTATCCGAAGCGGGGTTGCGCGTCGTGGCCGCGGACCTGGTGGGGGTGGCCTGGAGCCTCTTCACCAGGGAGAAGCCCGACCTCGCCCTGGTCGACTGGAACCTCCCCGACGGGAGCGGCCTGGATCTGTGCCAAAGGATTCGGGACCACAAGGAATTGGCCCGGACCCCGGTCATCATGCTGACCTCCCGAGCGGGTTTTGAAGACAAGGCCGCCGGGTTCAAGGCCGGCGCGGACCAGTATTTGGTCAAGCCCGTGGCCGCCGACGAGCTGCTGCTCTGGGTCGAGGCTCTGCTCAGGCGCATCACCTACGAGCGCGAGGACGGAGACGTGCTCAAGGCCGGTGACTGCGAGTTGGACCTCAAGTCTCATATCGTCCGCTACAAGGGCCAGGTGATCCCGTATCTCACCGTCAAGGAGTATGAGCTCCGCTACTTCCTGGTCAAGAAACGGCCGCAGGTGCTGAGCCGCAAGCATATCCTTTCCAAGCTCTGGCATACCATCGCGGTGGATCACGTCGTCGACACCCATCTCACGAACCTGCGCAAGAAGCTGCCGCGGGAGTTGGCCGATAAGATCCAGGCCGTTACCGGGAAGGGTTTCCGCTACTTCGAGTAGCCCCGCGGCGCAGCGCCGCCAAGGCGATCTCGATGTCCGCGACGGGAGTTGCTTGCGGATCGGGCGCGGGACCGACGCCGTAGGCGGCTGCAAGCAGGAGCCGCACGGTCGCGTGCTGCGCCATCAACTCCGCGGCGTCTTTCGGTGTATCGAAGAGCCTCAACTCCAAGGTTCCCTTGGATCTCTTGTTTCCAGAGAAGACCCCGGAGAGGCTTCGGAGGTTGAGCGCCATCTCGCGGCGCAGGCTATGCGCCGACAGGAACGACTCGAGGGCCTCCCGCAGCCCGTCGGACGGCGTGCGGCCGGCGGCCAGGAGCGTGGAGCGCAGAGCGGGGCTCTCGGGAAACTCGCAGTATCCTCGGGCGGCATGGGCGCGCGCGGGGTGCCGGAACCGGGAAAGCAAGGCGGGCTCCACGTAGAGGTAGAAGGCCAGGAAGCGCTCCAACAAGCCGGGGCGGGACAGGAAGGCGGTACCGTCTACGTGGAGATGGCCGCCGCCGAGCGTGCTCACAGGGGCGCCGAGGCCGTGCAGCCCGGGCAAGAGCTGGGCTAGACGGGCCTCAGCCTCAAAGGCGAGGGGAGGCGTCGCCGCTTCGATGATGGGAGGCCCTCCGGGCACGCGGCCGTCGATGGTCACGACCCAAATCCCATCGCCGGTCAGCGCCGTCGACCTGCCGTTGGGTTCATGCTCCACCGCGGTCCCCCCGGCCCGCGCGGCGATCCATTCCGCGACTTGAACCGGCCTGAGGTAGGCCGGGGGGACGATGGTGAGCTCTTGTCCCAAGAGGGTCCCGGCGGCGGCGCGAAAGGCATGCCCGCTTAAGTCCAGGTCCCGGGGCGCGGCGTCGGCGGGTTGCTCGGAGGAGGGGCCGGGCTCGGGCGCAGCGGTGAGGGATGGGGGGAGCGCGAGGCGGAGCTCGACCGCCGGCAAGGCCCGGTGGGCATCGAAGGCGATGCCGCGGGGACCCAGGGGCGCGGCGAACGCCGGCGGGAGGCGACGCACCGGTGCGAACGCGGCTCGGTGCTGAGCCAGGGCCGGGGCACCAAGCGCGGAGAGGCAGAGTCCAGCGATCACCGCGGTTCGGCCCTTGAGGCGCGCCCGGCTTGTCATTCTCGAGTTTCCTTATCCCTCAGCAATTCCTGCCGGCGGAGGGGATCGAACCCACACGGCCGTTAAGCCACAGAATTCAATTGGACCACAAGGGCCGGTTCTTGTCAATGAAACTTTCAATTAACGAAGCGGGGCAAAGGCTCCACGCCCCGACCCCTCCGTATGGCCCAGGATCGCGGCGATCGTTCGGGCTACCATAATGGCATGGGGCTGTCCGGCAGGGAAGCGGAGCCGCCCAGGGGGTCGGGACATGAAGAGGGAGTTGCTGCTGCTGGCCGCGGGGTTTGGCTTGACGGCGGGTGACGCCGCCGCGTGGAGCGGCGACGCGGCGTTCGAGGCGCGTCCCGGCAAAACCCGCGCGGATCGCGCGACGGCCGGCCCCACCCTTACCTACGATGAAGCTCGGGCCCATTTTAGCGGCGCGCGGGCAAAGCAATCCCTGGCCGCCCTGGCGGGCGCCGAGGTTTGGATTCAGACCGGGGAAGCTCGTCCCCTCAAGCCTGGAGCATGCCCGGAGCAAGACGACGCCGGGATCATCGGAGGCCATGGTTATGTTCCTCCGGCCTATCTGATTCGGTTCGCCGTCAACGGCCGGGCGGCGACCTCGGAGGAACCCTTCGACGCGCGTATCTGGTCTCGCGCCAGTTACCTCGATGTCGTCTCGCCATGCCGATATGAAGAAGGGGGAACGGCCATCGGCCTGGCATTCGAGACGGAACTGGGGCGGATGTCGCTTAGGTGCCGGGCGGCGGGCAGAGAGCGCCTGTTGTGCGCCGTCTACAATGACGCGCTCGCCCGCTTTGAATCCGGGGCCGTTCGATCCGTCTATCCAAGCCAGCCCGCTCGTTATTGGCTGCTGCGCAAGGGCGCGTTGTCGGAAGCGCGCGCGTCAATCACAAGGAGGGAGGAGGCAGGCGAAGGACGTGAAGCCTTCACCACCCTATCTCACGGCGACCTCCTTACGGCGGGATCAGAACCGGCGACCCTTCGCCACAGATACCAAACTCAATCATCCAGCCCGGCAGCCTCTTGGTCTTGCGCAGCGTTAAGCTGCGCCACTCTTGGAGCGTTTCCAGGAACACCGCGCATGCCTTGAGCAAGGTCATTCCCAGGAATCCCGTCCTACCGCACGCTTGACGCCGCGGGCCGCGGCCGGGAAACCCCATGCCGCCCGAGGCACTCAAGATGGAAGCCCCTCTTCTGGGGCCATTTCCCGCCGTCAAATGCCTCCTAAGTCCATGCCGGGCCCGCCCCGGGGGACTATAATGGGAACGTGGCGGAAATTTCGCGCGCGGATCTGCGCCTGGAGCGGCCCGAGATCGAGCCGCTTTTCGGGCCCATCCGGTCGGGCAAGAGCTGGCACCGCCTCGAGGAGCGGGTCTCCAAGGTCAAGGAGAAGGGCGCGTCCCTGGGGGTGAGCCTGCGCGCCTGCCGGCAGTCTCTTCAGCTTCACCTCGGGGCCCCAAATCTAGAGAATTTGCGACGCTTCTCCCGCCGGTTGGCCGCCTCCACGGGACACGTCCAGCGCGCCCTGGGAGCGGCAATCGAGCGGAGGCTTGAGGCGGCCGCAGCTCCGGCGGCGGATGAGGCTGAACTCCTGAGGCTTCAGAGCGCCGAGCTCCCGGTCCTGGCCGCCAACCCCCTGCAGTTCCTGCCCGGCCTGGGGCCCGCCATGCGCGCCATCTTCATCGACCCCCCCTGCAAGACCCTGATCGGGCCGGCGCCGTCGGGCGGCGCGCTCAACGCCGTCCTCCAGGCCGCGGCCTCCTCAAAGCCCCGCGCGCTTCTCATCGCGGGCCCCGCGGGAGCCGGGAAGACCGCCCTGCTGTGCCGGGCCTACCAGGAGTTCTCGAAGGGAACGCGGGGCGCCGGACCGCTTCCCATCCTCCTGCCCGCAGCGCGCCTTCGGCTGCGGGAGGGGGCGCTGACCATCGACTGGGAGCATCTTCCCGGAGTGCCGGCGGGGATGGGTGAAGCCTTGGAGGCCCGCGCCCGCGCGGGCGGGGCCTCGCTCTTTATCGACGGAATCGACGAGAACCCGGCCGCGCTCGACGGCTCCGACCCGGCGGCCATGGCCTTCTGGGGGCTGGCGGCAAGGAACCGCTGCATCATCACCTGCCGCTCCAAATACTTCCAGCGGCAATTCCTGAACTCCCCGGTTCACCGCCTGCTCGCGCCGCGGCTCGACGCCATCGGGCTCCTCGATTGGAGCCCGGCCCTGACGCAGTCTCTCTGGCGCCGCCTCGCCGCGTCGGACGGCGGGCGCTGGCGGGTCCTGGCGCCCCTGACGCGCATGAACCCGCGCGTCCTCGGGGAACGATTGGCCGACGTGCGCCTCGGAGGGCTCTGCGCATGGGCCTTCGCCGTGTTCTTCGCCCGCCACCAAGGACGCTTCCCCCGCAGCTCCTACGAGCTGCTCGACGACGCCGTCGAGCTTCTGGTGCGCTGGGAGCGGGGCCGTACCCCGGGCTTTCCGCCGCCGGACGTGGCGCGGGGCCTCCTCGCCCGCCTCTCCTGGCGGGCGTATCAAAGGGGCCTCGGCGCGCTCCCCGGATTCGGCGCTCCCGATCTCGTCGAGATCGCGGGGCGGGACTACCCCTTCCTCCTCGATGACAGACCGGGGCTCTTCGCGGCGCTGTCGCGCTTTCCGCTCCTCTCCTACGACGGCGACCACGGCTCCTTCGCGCTGGACCGCGCCTTTTGCTGCGTTCTGGCGGCCAAGCACCTGCTGGGCCTCGCCCTGCGGGGCGACGCCGGGGCCCTGCGCCAAGCCTTGGAGACGCCCCTCAACTACGACATCACCGAAAGCCTGTTTCAAGGCATTGCGGGATTGGCTCCCGCGGACCGCGGTATGTTCCTGGAGACCGGCCTTCGCGCCTTCGCGTCGGCAAGGGCCCTCTCCGGCCGCGGGCCGGTGCTGACCATGCAGGGCCTGCTGCAGCTCCTGGCCAGGCTCGGCCTGCCCGAGGCGCATGCCTTCCTTAAGGAGGTGCAGGCCCAAGCCGGCCGCCTGCCCGAGCCGGTACTCCTCTCCTGCGCCCGGGCGCTCGCCTACCTCGGCGACGAGGAAGGAATGGACGCTCACCTCAACCGCCTGCGGCGCGACCCGGCGGCCCGCCGGACCAATAGGGACTTTTATCTCTATTGGCTCGGGGACGGCAAGCCCGCCGGGGACGACTGGACCCTCGGCCTGCGCGTCGCGGGCTGGGAGCGCACCGGCCGCTGGTTCATCGAAGAGTTCGAGGGCCGCGACTCGGTCAAGCTCCGGGCCATCCACCTGCACACCTTCTGCGACCTGGCCCGAACGCACGGCCTCCCCGCCTGCCTGCGTATCGCTGCGGCCGGGGTCCTGCCGGGCCTGCGCCGGGAGGCCGCGGCCGGGCCGCCGTCCCTCCGCCGCGAGCTGGGCGGGCTCGAGCGGCTGCTCCAAGATGATCGTGAGGCGCGCGGCGCCGGCGCCCCGACGGGGGTTCACGACCCGTGAGCCGTCGTGAGCGAGCCGCCGCCCGGATGATTCCAGTACCGGGGAGTCCCGGGTACAATCTCAGCGGGCTCGAAAATAGCCCGCCGCAAGATCCGCAGCACAGGAGAGAATGAAGACATGAAGAACCTCGTCACGACTCTCGGCCTTCTGGCCGCGTGCGCCGCGCCCGCGTCGCTCTGGGCCGACGCCGGCTCGGAGCCTCAGTTCATCGGCAGCCTCAACGTGGGCGGCCAAGCCATCATCAAGTCCGTCAAAGACGCCAAGTTCTCCTCGGGGGAGGGCGTCTCAGCCGTGTCCTATCGGAACCTCAACCCGGAGTCGTCCTGGGAGGAGATCAACAAGTGGCTGCTCCCGGAGTTTCCCCAGATCAGCTTCGGCTCGTGGTTGATCTCGGTCGAGAACCTCTGCGTGGACGGGACCAACCTGCGGCCCCGCAAGCCCACGGTCCAGGAGTGCGTGGAATGGGGACGCCGCGGCGACGGCTGGGAGTGCGTGCGCACAACGCCCAAGTACCTCTCCACCCCCATCGAGTACGAGCGCGACGAGTGCGTGCGCTGGGGCGGCCGTTCCGGCGACAACTGGGGCTGCTTGGAGTACGCCCGCCGCAGGGGCAAGCACGCCCTCTCCTATCAGATCCCGGTCAAGCCGGGGCCGCCGCACACCGGCGACCGCGAGCCCCGGGTGCTCTTCACCAAGGGTTACGACATCGCGAACTGTAACTAAGACCGCCGCAAAGCCTCCGCAACCAGGAAGCCCGTCGTGAGACGGGCTTCCTCATTTTCGGCGTCGAAACCCGGTTTCCATGGGTCCCGCTTCCTCTGAAACCGGATTCCATGAGTCCATCGGCCCGCGGCGCCGGACCAACGCCTCAGGCGCGCGCCCGGCGGGGACGCTACACTTTCGATGACGACAGCGGACCGATGGTCCGCAGGAGGGGACGGGGTGACATTCCTCGCCGCGTGTTTCTTGACGGCGCTGACCGGCGGCCTGGCCCTCCCATTGATTGGAAGCGCGGGCGCCGCCGGGCTGCCGCCTGACGGGGACCGCCTGCGCGTCATCACCTTCAACGTCGCGGGCATCCCGATCATCGACGGCACGCGTCCGGCGCGGCTGGCGGCCATCGCCGCGGAGCTCGGCCGGGCGGGGCATGACATCGCCCTCTTCCAAGAGGTGTGGCTCGACAAGGACGCCAAATTACTGGAGAAGGAGGGGCGCTTCTCGCACCGCGTCCGCCGGGGCGGGGGCCTGTTTGGCAACGGCCTGCTCATCCTCTCGCGCGGACCGATCGTGGAGAAGGCCCGCCGGGTCTTCACGGTCAAGAGCCGCGGGTCCAAGGACGACTGGATCGAACGGGGGGTTCTCGCCGCCCGGGTCGCCACGCCCCACGGAAACTGGGACGTCTACACCACCCATCTCACCCACGTGAGGGATGCGGCGACGGTGCGCCTGGCGCAGGTCTTCGAGCTTTCCGAGTTCATCAAGGAGTTCTCCGGGGAGCGGCCGTTTCTTTTGGGAGGCGATTTCAACTTCACCCCCGAGTCCGTCGAGGCCAGGGTCCTGCGGGGGCTCTTGGGCGCGCAGGACTCCTGCCTGGGCGCGGAGGGGGAGCGCTGCGGCGCCACCAGCCCGGAGTCGGGCCGGAGGATCGATTTCCTCTTCGCGGCCGACGCCGGGAGCCTCTCACCCGCGACTTCCTTTAAGGGCACTTTCGCGCATGAAGGCGCCGCGCTGGCCTACTCCGACCATCTGGCCTTGGAGGCTGCGCTGGACCCGGCTCTTCTGCGCGTGGCCGCGCGGCCCCATCCCGATCACGAGGCTTGGGCCCTGGGGGCCCTCGCCGAAGCGCTCGGTTCTGAGATTCGCCGTCTCCGCGAGAGTTCTCCGGTGAGCCGGGACGACCACCGCTTCGCCGAGGACCCCCAGGCCCTTGCCTTCGAATCGATCCTTGAACGCATCGGACGCAAGCGGATCGCGCCCGCCGCGCCTTCGGGCGGGGTGCCGGCGCCGTTGCCCGAGGAAGTCATCCGCGCCGCGGCCGCCGCCAACGCCGGGCTTCGGGACCTGGTCTTGGACCTCGAACTTCAGCCTGCCTCCAGGGAATTGGGCGAGACCATCCGGCGGACCTCGCGGGCCCTGGCGGAATCAGCGGGCGTCCTAGAGCGCAGCTTTGAGCGCATCAGCCGGGCACGGACGGCCATGATCGTGGACCGGCAGCCCGAGCCGGCCAAGCGCGAGATCGGCGGCGCCATGGCTGAGGCGGTCAACAGCGCCGCGGTGCTCTCGCCGCTCCTGGAGCACCGCTCCGAAATCGAGGCCATCGAGGGGAGCGACCCCTACTCGACCACGCTCCTGGCCGGGCTGGCCCTCCAGGTGGCTTTCCGCAACCATCAGCGCGCGCTGCTCGAACTGACCCGCGAGCTCAAGAACTTCTATTGGAACATGGGAGCCTTGGGCCTGGACGTGAAGGAGGCCGCCGAGGCTTTGAAGCAGCTCGACCATCAGGCCCTCATGAAGGAGCCCAAGGAGCAATGGGAGCAATTCGACCGGCGCGTGGCCGGCGGGCTTGACCAGGCTCCCGAGGAATTCCGCCGGCAGGCGGAGGGCGTCCTATCCTTGACGGTGTACCGCCGGCCCGAGAGCGAGGGGCGGTGAGGCGATTTGGGCCCGCGGGCCCGAGGAGGTCGTAAACAATGACGAAAAGCATGAAAGGAAAGTCTCAGGCTTTCCTGGCGGTGTTCGCGTCCGTGACCCTGGCCGGGCCGTTTGCCAGCGCCGGTCAGATCGCGGAGCAGTTGATGAACCTGGAACGGGTGGGATTCGCCGGCGGCGGCAACCTCGGCGAGGCTTGGGCCGGCGTCGCCAAGGGCTTCGACAACCTGCGCCTGGCTCAGGGTGGCCGGTTCCAAATGGTTGAGGCGGGGAGCACGCCGGGCGGGGACCAGGTCGTTCGACTGGGCAGCGTCCCGCTGGGGTCGGGCGTGGACGCCCGTCAAACCGAGGAGCGGGTCCGGGTTCTGCTCCCGGCGAAACTCCGGGAGGCCGGCGCCAAGGTGACGATCGACGCCAAGAAGATCGAGATCCTCAACCGCGCCGCGCTGACGCAGGAGAAGGGCGAGGGGGCCGCCGTCGGCTTCGGGGCCGGCTTCATGATCGGCTTCATCGCGGTGGAGACGCCGGCGCTGGTCGTCTTGCAGATTCCGATCGTGGGCTGGCTGGTGGGCGGCGTGTTGGCCGTCGCGCTTTTCATCCCGGCGGTCATCGTGGGCCTCATCGCGGGGCTCATCGGCGGCGGGATCGGCGGCATCGTGGACAAGGCGCACGAGTAGGACGGTCCGCGCCGGGACGGCCCGCAGGGCCGTCCCGGCGCAACTTTCCGATCTCCTATGAGTCCCCGGCTGCGCGGTGCGCTTGCGGCCGTGCTGTCCCTCGGCCTCGCCTTCCGGCCGAACCCCGGGTCGGCCGGTTCCACGTCCTGGCGCGCCTCGGTTTACGGTCCGGACGACCGCCGGGACCTTTACGAGGTCCATGACGAGCGCCTGCTCGCTTGGGCCGCGGCCACCGCCGCGCTCTTTGATGAGAGCCAGGTGCGGCCCCAGGCGGGCTGGGCCGAGCTGGTCACCGAGCCGCACGGCCCGCGGGAGGGGCTCTGCCGCGATGAGCGCTTCTTCGACCAGCCCGCCGGAGCCTTCGGCACCGGGGTGCTGGTGGGGGCGGACCTTCTGCTCACGGCCGGGCACCTCATCACCGCGGAGACCTGTCCTCGGACCAGGTTCGTCTTCGATTTCGTCCTTCGCGATCCGGACGGTCGTGCGGACCGCGTGCGGGCGTCGGAGGTGTATGGCTGCGCCGAGGTCGTGGAGCGGCGCTACTCCCCGCCGCTGGCGGACTCGGCCCTCGTGAAGCTGGACCGTCCGGCCGCGGGCCGCTCCCCGCTGGAACTCAACCGCTCCGGAGAGCTGGCCCCGGGAAGACCCTTGGTCATGATCGGGCATCCCGCGGGTCTGCCGGCCAAGGTCGTCGCGGGACGGGCCCTGCGGGTCTTCCCGGGACAGATGTTCTTCGCGGACCTGGACTCCTGGGCGAGGAACTCCGGCAGCCCGGTCGTCAACGCCCGGACCGGGAAACTCGAGGGCATCCTCATCCGCGGCGGGACCGACTACCGCAAGGACGGAGCGTGCCGCCGCTCGTTTGTCTGCGAAGGGCCGGAGTGCCTGTCGGCGGTCCTGGCCGCGTCGCAGGCGGCCGGGGAGGGGAGCGGCCGGTAACGACGCGCGCAGTCGCGGGGGATTGTCCCCGGCGACCGCGCCCTCAGGGGTTGCGGCGGAGGTAGGCGGCCAAGTCCTCGATCACGACGCGTGAGCGGTCCTCCTTCGAATCGCCGATCACTCCACCCTTGTGGTGGCCTGGCAGCTGGCGAGAGACCCCGGTGCCGTTCCTTGATCGTCCATGTTAGATGGAGATATTAAGTAAGAAGAGCCGCATGAACGTCAACTAGGGCATGAGACACAACAGGTTTTTTGGAACCAATGACGCGGACATGGCCGGCCCATGCTCGACGGATATCACGACGGCGCGCCG